>JACQVR010000094.1 GCA_016209705.1 Planctomycetota bacterium | reverse complement strand
GGACCTCACGATACCGGGGCAAGCTTTTCTTCAGATTGATGGAGCAGGCTGCGGCCGTTCAGCCCACGCCGTTCGCCAAGCTCATTACCCCGCTACCCCCCAACATGTAGGGCCTAGTTGAGTCAAGTAAATAGCCCTTTTCTGGATTTTGCGGCCCTCCTTAAGAACCAGCCCCCGGGGTTCAGGGACTCATGGCGATCCCTGATCTCGGACCCAGCCCCAGAAGTGCAGCTCAAGGCCATCATCGAAATTCGCGGAACCGAGTATATGACGGAGGCGGAGGCCGCCGTTCTTGGCCGAATGGCTCAGGATACGAACGCCCCAAAGCTGGCTGCGGAAGCGATCCACACGCTGGCCATGGCACGGCCGCAAGGATTCGAAGAATCCCTGTTTGAAATCGCCGGTTCCGCGAGCAGTCGGCAACTGGCCGCGAGCGCCCTGGGCCGGCTCCTCGAAGAATACACGGAGTACAGGACGTCGGACGCCGCCTACGAGCAACGAATGATGGATGCGATAGGTCAGGCGATTTCGCGATTCAACGACGCTGGATTTTTCACCTACTGGGTCGGCCAACTGGTGAACTACTTTCCACCTTCGAAAGCGCTGCCGGCTTTCGATTTCGCGGCGGCGCACGCGCCTACGTCGGAACTAGCCAACAGGGCGTGGGCCGTTGCGGCCGCCATTCGGTCAGGTACTACAAATCCTGCTACGCTAAGAGGAATTTTGGAGGGGAATCGCTGAAGAGTCCTTCTGGTCCCGGGCGCTGAACATCGTCTGGAGCCGAACGGGCAGAATGAACGGCTCGACCGTGGCGACGGCCGAGATCGAGATAGCGGTTGAAGACATGACTCTCGATGATGGGGAAGGCAGCCTCCTTTCCACGTTTCGGCTCTTCAAGCAGCCGGGCGCGACGGAGTCACTTGACTTCGACGTCCCGCCAGAAGCCGATCCAATGAGCGATATGACTCAGGGGCGCGTTCGGCGCCTCGTACGACCATGCCGCCCGCTCGCTGCGCGCGTCGCCCACGGCGACATCGTAGAACTGAACCCCGTGCGGTCAGTCCAGATCGTCCGCCGTCTTCGGCGCCGGACGGAGCAGGTCCATGCGAACGGCATCGCGCGGGAAGTATCGGTAACCGTCCATCTCGACCGTCCGGTCGCTCTCCGCGACGACTTGACCGTTCCAGATCGCTTTCATGAGAAAGGCCTCCACACTATTTGCGCCTCGTGCACGTGATCTCCGTGCAAACGAATTCCTTGCCGTCGGCGCCGATCATCGCAAGAGTGAAGACGTTCCGGTCCGCACCCTGGATCACGTACTTTACCGGTTTCTACATTAAAGAAAATGGCTGATGTTGAGAACCGGGAAGTCATGGAGGGAATAATTTCATCTCCATGACCGTTTTGAACATATGGGCGGAGGAGCGAAGTCCGTGGCCGACCGAAGAGAGGAATTCGAGAAGCTGGTCTGGCCGCTCCTGGACTCCTTGCTTCGAGTCGCGCGACGCTTCGTGGATGCCGCCGCCGCGGAGGATCTGGTGCAGGACACGGTGTTGCGCGCCTGGCGAAAAATGGATCTCTACCGTCCCGGAACCAATTTCAAGGCCTGGATTTTTCGGATTCTGATCAATTCGGGAATCAACGCGATCCGCTCCAGGACCCGCCATCCTTCCCTCCGGCAGTTGAACCCGGAAGCGACGCCGGACCAGGAGGCGCGGTACCTTCGAACCGCCGACCTGGCCCAACTGGGAGAGTGGGTTGGAGACGAGGCCAAAGCGGCGCTGGAGAAGGTGCCGGCGGAGCTAAAGCAAGTTTTCGTGCTGTCCACGTTCGAAGGAATGACGTATCGGGAAATCTCGGAAACCTTGGAAATCCCCATCGGAACGGTGATGAGCCGCCTGTTCCGCGCCCGCGTCCTGCTTCGCGAAGAACTGCTGGACTACGCTCGGGAGCGGGGCTTCCGGAAGTAGAGGAACCATGATGAATTGCACCGACGCGCGCCGCCACCTGGATCCCTTCCAGGACAACGAACTCGAGGTCGCCGCGAACCTCGAGGTCTTGAAGCACCTCAACCTCTGCCCGACGTGCGCCGAGATCTTCGAGACGGAACGACGACTGCGGGAGGCGATGAAAGCGAGCATCGCATCGGAACGCGCCTCTGAAAACCTTCGAAGACGCATCCACGAGGCGATTTCCAGGCCGCGCGCGCGGAGATGGATCCCGTCGCTCGCGTCGTTGGCGGCGGCCCTGATGGTGGGAACCATCGCGCTGGTGCTCTGGAACCCCTTCTCCGCTTCCGGCCGCGTCGAGGCGGCGGTCCTCGCGGATACGGCGGCCGCCTATCATTCCGTCCTTCCGGCCGACGCGGTCGACGTGTCGGGAGCCGATGATTCCAAGGCCATGGTCTCGCTGGAAAACTGGTTTCGCGAGCGGGGGGTCTGCGCCTGCCTTCATGATTTGAAGGCGGCGGGATACGCGTTCGGAGCCGTAGGCATCGTTGAGGATGTGAACGCCAAGGGGAAATATTCCTGGACGCTCCAGCGGACGCCGGACGGCCGGTGCGTCACCCATATGAGCGTGCCCCAGCACTTGGTCCATATGGCCGGAGGTCAGGTCATGTCGATCGGCGGCATGGAGGGGCGGTTTTTCGAGCGCGGGAATCTAAAGGTCTTCCTCCTTCGCACGCCCCGCGTCGTCTGCGTCTTCGTCACCGAATCCGCCCGCGAGGCGGACCACGTCATGGCCGCCTTGATGCGGTGACGGCGGCGAAGCGCTACGATGGTTGTGCGCACGCCGGGGCGCCGACGCGGGAAGGCGGGCGATCATGATCTCGATTCGAAAATCCGACGAGCGCGGGCGGACGCGCACGGATTGGTTGCTGAGCCTCCACACATTCTCTTTCGCGGATTACTTCGATCCCCAGCACGTGGAATTCCGCGCCCTGCGCGTGATCAACGAGGACACCGTTCAGCCGGGGACGGGATTCGGGCCTCATCCCCACCGCGACATGGAGATCCTGACCTACGTCCTGGCGGGAACCGTGGAACATCAGGACAGCATGGGCCACCGGACCCGCGTGGCCGCGGGAGAGGTTCAACGCATGACCGCCGGCACCGGCGTGGTGCACAGCGAAATGAATCCGTCGCCAACCGACGCTCTGCACCTGCTCCAGATCTGGATCCATCCGGAGCGGAAAGGGCTGAAGCCCGAATTCGAACAGCGCCGGATCACGGCGCACGACACGCGCGGCCGGTTGCAGCTCGTGGCATCGCGCGACGGCCGAGAGGGAGCGTTGACCATACATCAAGATGTCGAGCTCCACGCGGGCCTGCTCGACTCGGGCCAACGCGTCCGCTATCCCCTCAAGCCGGAGCGCTACGCCTGGATCCAGGTGGCACGAGGGGCGGTCGATGTCAACGGGCATCGGGTCTCCGCCGGAGACGGCGCCGCCGCCCGCCGCGTGGAGGAACTCCGGATCGCCGCGGAGCGGCCCTCCGAAATCCTGCTGTTCGATTTGGCCTGATTCATGATCCGGCCAGCTCCCGAATCAGCGCGGCCCACGCGCGGTGCTCTCGGGCGGGCGAGACCAACCGTTGCCGCCGCGCGCATTCCCGCTTCAGCCGGTCGAGAAAACCGCGATCGGTTTCCGCGCGCCGCATGAGGCGAGCCAGCGCGCGGGTGTCCCCGGCGGGAAAGTACCCCGGGTATCTTCGTCCCAGGAGTCCGACCGATCCGGCGATGCGCGAGGAGAGGATCGCAACCCCGGCCGCGAGCGCCTCGGAAACGACGTTGGCGCCCCCCTCCATCCTGGACGTCAGCACCATGAGGCGGCTTCGCGCCAAGATCCTTCGCGCCTCGCGGACCGGCCGTTCTCCCAGCCACCGGTACCTCGCGTTGCTCTGCATTTCGTCTCGCGCGCGGCGCGCCATCGCCGCGCTGAGCGCCCGCCCCGCATGGAGCACCCGAATCCGCGACGAGGCGGGGAGATGCCGAGCGGCTTTCGCCGCGCGAAACGGATCCTTCACCGGACGAAGGTGGCCCAGAACGCATATGTCGAACGACGCGCGGCACGGAGCCGCGGTTCCGCGGATCGCCTCCGCCGATTGATAGATGACGCGCGTTTTGCGTCGATGTCGGGACGCCAGGTGGGACCTCGCCGCCGGTTGGAGCGCCACGATGCGCGTGGCCCAATCCAGCGAAATCTGCGCGCGGCGCCGGACGGGAAGGTCCCGGTAGAGATCCGTTCCCGTCAAAGCCACCACGATCGGAAGACCCGGCCGTTCTCGTCGGAATCGCGCGATGGACGCGTGGCTCCGGTAGGCGTGCAGCGCGATCAGGAGATCGTAGGATCCGCCGTCGCATTCCTGCCGGATTGCCACCCGATGTCCCAGCTTTCGCAGGATCCGCGCCCAGCGCAGCGCGGTCACGCGGTTTCCGTTTCGGGCTCGCGGCGGCGCGGGCGTGACCAGGCAAATCTTGAGCTTCCGGTGCTTCACGGCGGGTCAACGCGCGCAGGTGCGAAAGCCGGCGAAGACGTCGCGCCGGTCCGGGGTGTAGAAATTGCGCCACGTGTTGCGGAGCAGGCGGCCGCGTGTCGCCCAGCAGCCGCCGCGCAGGACCTTGTGCGTGCCGAACCACGGCTTGGAGTACTCCTTGTATGGATCGGCGACGAACCCGGGATACGGTTCGAAATCGCCGGCCGTCCATTCCCACACGTTCCCGATCAATTGCCGGCACCCGAACACGCCGTCGCCGCCGGGACAGGCGTCCACCGGAACGCACCGCAAAGCGCGGCCATCCAGATTCGCCTGTTCCCGGCCTGGCGGAGCGTCGCCCCAGGGGTATCTCCGCTTCCGGCGTCCCGGTTCCCCGCCTGCCGCCGCCGCTTCCCATTCCGCTTCGGTCGGGAGCCTGCGATCGGCCCACCGGCAGTACGCTTCGGCTTCGTACCAGGAAACGTGGATGACCGGGAAATGAGGTTCCAGCGGGACGATGCGGTCGAAGCGCCGGTGGAGCCACCGGCCTTCGGAGCCCCTCGTCCAGTACACCGGATGCCGCGCGCCCGACCGCTCGCGCCACGCCCACCCCTTCTCGCTCCAGATCTCCCGCCGTTCATACCCGCGATCCTCGACGAACGCGGCGAATTCCTGGTTGGTCACCGCCGCGCGCGCGATGCGAAACGGCTTGAGCTCCACGGGATGGGCCCACTTTTCATTGTCGAATACGAAAGGCTCGTCCGGTTCCGCGCCGAGCATGATCGTGCCGCCCGGCACGGCCGCGTCTCCGGGCCACGGGCCTCCTCCGGACGGCGATTTTCCCGCGAGAGCCAAGCCAGGGGGCGGATAAGACAGCGTTTGCCGTGTATAGAGGAACGCCTCGGCGTGCATGTCCTCGTGGAACGTGACGAGACGGAGAAAATAAAGGTCCTCGTCGCCGGCCGGCCCGGAATCCAGCCGGTCGCGGACGAGGCCCAGCACGCGGTGCATGTAGGCGAGCGTATCGTGGCGGGACGGAAGGTCCAGGTCCCATCGCCGGTCGTGGGGCACGGCGGCGGAGTCGTACAGTTCGTCCGCCCGTTCAAGAACGGACCGGCCTCCCCCGCGCCGGAGCATCCATTTTTCCTGAAACCACGCCAGATGTCCGATCTCCCAGCGCAGCGGATTGACGATCGCCAGGCGCGGCCCCATGAGCTGTTCGTCGGACAGATCGGCGACCAGGTCCAGACTACGGGATCGGGCTTCGATCAAGTCTCCGATCCGCGATTCGGCGGGAACGATCATGCCCTGAAAATCCTATCGGCGCGCCAGCGAAAGCGCGAAGAGATTCTCGGGATCGGCATACCACTCGATCAGGCGCAAGCCTGCGCGGGCCAGCATCGAGGCCGCCCGGTCTCGATCGTACTTCGCGCTGATTTCCGTGAGGATCTCGTCGCCCGTCCGGAAGGAGAGTTCCAGGCGGATGGCCGGAAGCCGGACGGTTTGAATCCGCGTGGACACGAGCCGCATCTCGATCCAATGGTCTTTCGAATTATAAAAGGCGCGGTGCCGGAAGTGGTCGGGTTCGAAGTCGGCGCCGACCCGGCGGTTCATGACGTGAAGGATGTTTTGATTGAACGCGGCCGTGACGCCCGCCGAATCGTTGTATGCGGCTTCCAGCCGCGCCGTATCTTTGATCAAGTCCATGCCCAGGAGAAAGCCGTCGTCCGGCCCCATGAGCGCCGCGATGCGCGACAGAAAGGACACGGCTTCCCGAGGACGGGAATTTCCGATCGTTCCTCCGAGGAACGTGATCAGCCGTCGGTTTCCCCGCGGAACGCATTCCAGGATTTGGGTGAAGTCTCCCACGAGACCGTGGACGTGAAGGCCGGAATAGCGGTCGGCGAGATGCTCCGCCATCCGGCGCAAAACGGTTTCGTTGGTGTCCAGCGGCACGTATCGCCGCAGGCGCCCCGCTTCCGCCATCTTATCCAGGAGAAGTCGGTTCTTGGTCGATCCTCCGGGACCGAGCTCCACCAGTTCTTCGGCCCGGATCGAATCCGTCACGCGACCGGCGATGCGCTCCAGAAGCGAACGTTCCGTGCGTGTCGGGTAATATTCCGGAAGTTCGCAGATCCGTTCGAAGAGCATGGAGCCGCGGTCGTCGTAAAAGTATTTCGAGTTGATTTCCGGAGGCTTCCGCACGAGGAGGCTCCGAATTTCGGAACGCGCCCGCTCGGCGGCCTGCGGGTCCGAGGGAACCTCGAGGACGAGGGGAACGCTCGTTCGTGCTCTTTCTTCGGGTCGGCTCAAGCGCTACGAATCTAAGCAGGAGAAGGACCCTCGAGCCAAGCATAATTTTGTTACAAAATATTTTCAAAACTTAGCGTAACAGACGCTAACGCGACCGCCCGGCGTTGCCCCCTCGTGACCGTTGCGTCCCGCGAATTCTTCGGTATGCTTTCAGCGCATGGCCTTCGATCCCGACGCGGCGGCGGCGACCGGTTCCGGACTGTTCGGCTTGCCGTACGCCCCGGACGCCGCGCGCTTCGTTGTTCTTCCGGTTCCGTTCGACGCCACGACCAGTTATCGGGACGGGACGCGTCACGGTCCGGCCGCCGTCCTCGAGGCCAGCCGGCAGGTCGATCTCTTCGACCTTGATTTCGGAAAGCCGTACGAGCGGGGGATCGCCATGATCGCCCCGAGCGACCCCGGCCCGCGGCGGATCGCCGCGCTCAACCGGGCCGCCCGCCGGCTGGCCGTCCCCATCATCCGCGCCGGAGGACATCTCGAGGGCCGCCGCGCGTTGAAGCGGAACCTTTCGGGCGTCAACGCGCGATGCGCCGAAATGAACGACCTGGTCGAGCGGACCGTTCGAGAACTGCTCGCGAAAGGCAAGGTCCCGATCGTCCTGGGAGGAGATCACTCCACGCCGTTCGGCGCGATCAAGGCCTATGCGGAAAAATACCCGGGATTGGGAATCCTGCACATCGACGCGCACGCGGATCTTCGGGAATCCTACGAAGGCTTCGAGTGGAGCCACGCGAGCATCATGTACAACGTCGTTCGAAGGCTCGGCGGCCGCGGCGTCGCGAACCTCGTGCAGGTCGGTCTCCGCGACGTCGGCGAGCGCGAAGTCCGGATGATCGAGGAATCCGCCGCGGAGGGGCCGGTCCGGATCTCGGCCTTCTTCGATGTCCGGACTCGAGCGCGGCTCCATGCGGGCGAGTCATGGTCCAAGATCTGCGACGAAATCGTCGCCTGTCTTCCGGACCCCGTGTACCTGAGCGTAGACATCGACGGATTCGATCCGATTCTTTGTCCGAGCACGGGCACGCCCGTGCCGGGCGGGTTATCGATGAACGAGTTTTTCGAGCTGCTTCGCGCCCTGGGCCGCGCGGGCCGGCGGGTCGTCGGAGGCGATCTCAACGAGGTGGCGCCCGATCCACGGGAACCTCGTTCACGCTGGGAAGGAGACTGGAACGCGAACGTCGGCGCGCGCGTTCTCTATAAGATCATCGGCGCCTGCGCGGTCTCAACAGAGCCGTGACCTTTCCATCTCCCGCCTCTCCTCATCCCCTACATCAGCGACCGGAACGCGAACCAGAACTGCTCCAGCGCCCTCAGGCGCAGCGGGCGGCGCCGCCAGCGGTCGCGGGTCACTTCCACCGAACGGCCGCAGTCTTCCGCGAACATCGCTTCCATTTGAGCGCCGAAGTCCCGGCTGAGCACGATGGCCGTCGCCTCGTAGTTGTGGAACATGCTGAGGTGATCGAGGTTGTACGAACCCACCGAGCTCCAGTAGCCGTCGATGACGCTGGTCTTGGCGTGCAAGATCGGGCCGTGGTATTCGAAGATTCGAATGCCCCGCTTGAGCATTCCGTCCAAGAGCGCCCGCGTAGCATAGTACACGGGCCACAAGTCCGTTCGGTAGGGGATCAAAATACGCACATCGACCCCTTGAAGCGCGGCCCGCCGCAGCGCGCGCGAGAACTTGAGCGACGGAACGAAATAGGCGTTCTCGATCCAGATGCGGCGCCGGGCGTTCAGGAGCGCATGAAGATAGCTGGTGCCGATCACCTTTCGCATTCTCCGGCGCTCGGATCCGATCGCCGCGACGGGAACGCCCTCGGACACCGGCTCCGGCGCGGGTGGCGCGCCCGCCGGGAACAGGTCCTCGTCCCGTTCTTCACCCCAAACCTCCGCGAAAAGGGAGACGAGATCGCCGACCTCGGGACCTTCGATCTCGATCTGCGTGTCGCGCCAATTCTGGCCTCCTTCCGATTCCGGGGCGTAGGCGTCGGAGACATTGAGGCCGCCGACGAACGCGAGGCGGCCGTCGACGATCACCAGCTTGCGATGGTCGCGCCGGCGCCACGTGAAGCGGCCCCAGGGCCGGAACGGCGTGACGCGCGCTCCCGCCGCTCGGAGGAATTGGAAGATCGAGGTGGATGTGTCGCGAGATCCGAGACTGTCGTAGAGCAGCCGGACCGCGACGCCCGCCCGGGCGCGTTCCGCCATCGCCCGGGCGAATCTCAAGCCGGTCGCGTCGCTGGCGAACGTGTACATCTCCATCAGGACCGAATGGCGCGCCGAGGCGATCGACTCCAGCATGCGCGGATAGGCTTCCCCACCGCCTTTGAGCAATCGAACCCGATTTCCCTTGGAGAACAGGGAGAGGTCGAAACAAAGCCCGGTTCCGGATCGAGGCTTCATCGATGATCGCGAGGACGATCGTCGCGGAAGATCACGCTTCTCACGGACGGCTGGACGTATGGTCGTGCACGATGCGCCACCCTTCGGGGAACCGGCGGAAGATCAGCGTGAAGGCGCCGCCGGGCCGATCCTGAGCCCGCTCCAACGCCCACCGGCCCGTGACGACCGCCTGATCCTCCTCGATCGACTCGAACGTCAACTCGGAAAAGGTCAACGTTCCCATGGCGTCGCGCGTGGGGAACGACCTGCGGTACCGCTCGGCCATGGCCTCGAATCCGCGATGGATCTTGTCCTCGGCCGCAAAGACCGTGCGGTCCGACTTCCAGTACCCTTCGAGAAATCGTTCCACGTCGCCGCGATTCCACGCCTCCACCTGGTCGGAAAGGACTTTCTCGATCGCCGCGCGGTGGTTCGCGGACGCCGCGCAGCCGGAGAGGACCGCGCACACCCCCAGGGCCCGAATCATGACACGATTCTACGCTCGGGTCTCGAAGCGCACCAGGGAAGCCGAGTATGATAAAGAAGATGACGGTCGCGCCGGTTGAAAAGACCCGTCCGGAGACGGAGTCTCGCCTGGCTCCGAACTACCACGTCGTCCTCCTGGACGACGATCATCACACCTACGAATACGTGGTCGAAATGCTCGGAAAGATTTTCGGGTACGGGGTCGAGAAAGCGTTTCAAATGGCGCGCGAGGTGGACACGACCGGACGCGTCATCGTGTGGACCGGCGCCCTGGAACAGGCCGAGTTCAAACGCGATCAGATCCATGCCTATGGGCCGGACTGGCGCATCCCCCGCTGCAAGGGATCGATGAGCGCGATCCTCGAACCCGCCGAGGGATGATCAGCTCCGCGCCGCTTCCGCCTGCTTCTTGCGCGCTTCCCACTGCTCCCAGGTCAGAAGAATCTCGCGCGCGCTCGATCCGTTATGCTTGCCCACGATGCCGAACTGTTCCATCGTCTCGATCAGCCGGGCCGCCCGCGAGTAGCCGACCTGCAACTTCCGTTGCAGCAGGGAGGTCGAGCCGCGCTGCTCCTCCAGCACGACCCGCACCGCGTCTTCAAACAGCTCGTCGTCCATCGAACCTTCCGCCGCCGAGGCCTGGTCGATCTGCACCAGCTCCTCATGATAGACCGGCTTGCCCCGGCTCTTGAGGAACTGGACGACGCCGCGGATCTCGTCGTCGCCGGTGAACGTGCACTGCCCGCGCTGGAGCCGATAGTCGGGCGCCATCAGCGTGAGCATGTCGCCTTTGCCCAGCAAGCGCTCCGCCCCTTTGTGGTCCAGAATGATCCGGCTTTCCATGGCGCTGGCCACGCGGAAGCCGATGCGCGAAGGCATGTTCGCCTTGATGAGTCCGGTGATGACGTCCGCGGACGGGCGCTGCGTGGCGCAGATCAAATGAATGCCCACCGCCCGCGCTTTGGCGGCCACCGTGGAAATCGACAGTTCCACCTCCTTGCGCGCCGTCTGCATGAGATTCGCCATCTCGTCGATGACCACGACGATGTAGGGGAAGAACGTCGGCGCCTTGGCGGCCTCTTCCTTGTCCACCCCCTGCTCCAAGAGCCGGTCGAGCACGCCCTTGGCGCCCAGCCGGTTGAAGGCGTCGACGTTGCGCGCCTGGACGCGCTTGAGATGCGTGTAGCGATCCTCCATCTCCTTCAGCAGCCATTCCAGCACCTGCGCCGCCTTGCGCGCGTCGTCGACCACCGGGGCCCAGAGGTGCGGGATGTCCGCGAACGGCGCCAGCTCCACGCGCTTCGGGTCGATCAGGATCAGCTTCATTTCATCCCAGCTCATGCCGACGAGCAGCGTCGTGATGACCGTGTTCAGGCAAACGCTCTTTCCGGAACCCGTCGATCCTCCGATCAAAAGGTGCGGCATCGCCGTCAGGCTCTTGACGATCGCCTCCCCGGACGTGGTCTTGCCCAGGATGATGGGAAGCGGGATCTTTCGAAGGTCTTTGTATCCCTTCTCGAGGAACGAGCGCATCCGCACGATCTCGGCGACGGGATTGGGAACTTCCACGCCGACGGTGGTCTTGTGGGGAATGGGCGCCACCACCCGGACCGGAGCGGCCAGCTTCATGGTCAACTCCGCCTCGCGCTGGGCGACGGACGCGCACCGCGTGCCGGGGGCCAGCTCCAGCTCGAAGGTCGTGGTCGCGGGGCCGATTTCGTAATTGACGCAGCGCGCCGAGATCTCGAACTCCCTGAGCGTGGCCACGATCAATGTCATCCGATCCTGGATTTCCTGCTCCGTCATGGAGCTTTGGCTGGGACCGGGCTTATCGAAGAGATCCAGCGGCGGCTGCTCGTACGGCAACAGCTTCTGGCGGGCGTGCGAGTCCGCCGCCGCTTTGAGCGGATTGCGGGGTTCCCGCCGGGGAAGCGCGGGCGGAAGCCCCGCTTCCGGGACGTCCGATTCGCCGCCGGCGTCCGGAGCGGGTTCGGGAGTCGGAATCCGTTCGATCGGGGCGCGTGGCGCATCGACCTCGATCGGGACGTTCTCCTCCGTTGCGGCGCCGGCCGCCCGCACGGCCGGACGGGGAGCGCTCGCCGTCCAGCGAGCGAGGAAAGCGCCCACCGCGGCGATCCCTTTGTAGATCAGCCAATCCGTCGCGAGCACGATCGAGACGCACAGCGCCAGGACCACCACCAGCGCCGTGCCCACGGTACCCAAATCCCGTCGCAGCGCCAGCTCGATTCCCTTTCCATAAAGGCCGCCCAGCGAGGGAGCCGTTCCTTCAAAACCTAATGCTCCGGGACCGGCAATGGGTTGGAGGGACAGCAACGTCGCCAGCGCCATCACGGCGACCGCGGCGGCGATCAGCTTCAGGTGCAGTCCGGAGAGCTTCCTGCGGAAAAAGATCAGAAAGGCCCAGAAGCCCGACAGAAAGGCGACGAGATAGGCCGCCAGGCCAAAATGGGAGAGCAATGCGAAGGCGATGTGAGCTCCGATCTGTCCCCCGCGGTTCGCCACCGGGCGGTTCGGAGGATACTTGATGTCGGGAATGTCCCCCGGGTCATAGGAGACGAGCGACAAAAAAACGAAAAGCGCGGCCAGGACAAAACCCAGCGCGGCCAGCTCTTTCAGTTTTTCCCGAAAGGTCACTCTTCCCGCCAGCGGCGATGCGTTTCCTCTTTTGGCCATGATCCCTCCCAGCGACCGTGACAAACAAGGTCCCCGACCGCGCCCGGAGACTCTCCGTGGCGCGGACGGGCCGAAGCGCGCGGTGGGCGCGAATTCCCCCTCATGGACTATCGGCAGGACTCGGAACGGTCTTCACCCATCCAGGCGCGAGTCGCCCGTAAAAAGGGCTCCTGACGGCGGGCTCAGGCATGACTCGCCCTCCGCCCGTTTCCTGGATTTTTCCGAAGAACGGGCGGAGCTTCCGGAAGAGCTTCTATCCCCATTCTCCTTCCGCGCATTGGGTATCGACGAGCCACTGGCCGCAATGGGCGAGGCGCTCCTGATGGGCGACCGGATCGAGACGCTGAAGCGCCATGGCGTGCAACGCCACGCGATACGTGTATTCGAGCTTGGAATCCAACATGGCCTGCAAGCATTTCTCGAACACCGGGTGGTCCCGGCTCACGCCCGCGTGACTGAGCGTGAGGACGACCAACTCGACGGGCGACACCCAGGATCGGTTGTCGATCCCGTTGGCGTACTTGGAAAGGAGAAACTCCGCTCCATTCTTGATCGCTTCGTTGATTTCTGCTGGTCGACCTTCGAATTCGCTTTCCCGCGATTGTCCTGGGATGAAACCGAGTCGGGGGCGAGTCCGAGGGCGGCCATGGTCACCGTGGCGGCGTTGAATCGGTTCATCTTCGAGCCTCTCTTGCTGGGTCGAATGCTCTGGTCGGGAATTACATTATTAATGTACCATGAAAAAAGGGTGATCATTGGAAAGAGCGCAAAAAAAATATGGTGGAGATACGAGGAGGGAAAGCGAGCGCTTACCGGGGCGAGGCGTCGATCAGCCGTACCAGCCGCCGGGCCAGCTCTCGTTTGGAGATCCGGCGCCACGCCTCCTCGGATCCATCCGAGCCCAGCAGCGTCGCGTCCATGCGGGCGGCGGTGAAGGAGGCGGGTCCGTTGAGAACGACATAATCCAGCCGCTTGCGCTTCAGCTTGTCGAGCGCCCGCGCGGTTTCGTCTTCGGTCTCCAGAGCGAACCCGATCAGGAGGCGCCGGCCTTTCGAGCGTCCCATCTCGTACAGGATGTCCGCCGTGCGGACGAGGGATAAGATCATGGGGCCGCGGCCCTTCTTGATTTTCCCGGACACCCGCCGGGCGGGACGGTAATCGCTCACCGCGGCGGTCGCGATGACCGCGCCGGCGCGCCGGTAGGCCTTCAGGGCCGCCCGGCGCATCTCCTCCGCGCTGGTCACCCGAACCACCCGAACGTACGGCGGGTCGGGCAAACTCGTGGGACCTGTCACCAGGGTGACTCGATGACCCGCCCGCGCGGCCGCTTCGGCGCAGGCGAACCCCATCCGGCCCGAGGAAGGATTGGAAAGGAAACGGACCTCGTCGAGGAATTCGCGCGTCGGACCGGCGGTGATGAGGACGTGCATCTCGACCCCAAGCCTGCTATGTCATGACCCTGAGCCGGGAGGCCACGGACAAAGCGGAGTGCGCTCAGGTTCTAAGACCGAGCCAGCGTCCTTTCCACCTCCGCCACGATCCGCGCCGGCGTCGCCAAACGGCCGAGCGCGTAGGTGCCGCAGGCGAGGAATCCCTCTTCCGGCTCGATGATCCGGTACTCCAGGTCCCGGATCGCGACCAGGTTTTTCTGGAACGCGGCGCTGTTCCACATGCGGTCATTCATGGCCGGAGCCACGATCACCGGGCAGCGCACGGCCAGCAGCAGCGAGGTCAACAGATCGTCCGCCATCCCATGCGCGATCTTCGCGATGAGATTGGCGGTCGCCGGCGCCAGCAGCACGAGGTCCGCTTCGTCGGTCAGGGAAATATGGGTGGGGTCCAGGACGCTCTCCGGGTCGAGCGCCTCCGTCATGACTCGGATCCGGGTGAGAGTCTGGAACGTCAGCGGTCCCACGAAGTGAGTCGCGGCACGCGTCAGGACGACCGGCACGCGCGCGCCGCGCTGAACGAGTTGCGAGACCACTTCGGCCGCCTTGTACGCGGCGATGGACCCGCTCACGCCGACGACGATCGTGCGGCCCTCCAGCGGGCGCTCGTTCGCCGCGGCCGCGGGCCTTTCGGATTTCTTCATGCGGGTCGCTCCGTTTCCGAGGGATGTCGCGACGCCGAATCCCGCCCTTTGGAATCACGGCTCGGCGGTCCGAGCCGGTCACGCGCGAGCGCTACTCTTTCTTGTCCTTGTCCTTCTTGCGGGGCTTGCGCTCCTCGCTGTCTTCCATCATCCCTTCCCACTGTAGCTTGCCTTGGCGAATTTCCTCGAGCGCGACGTCGATCAGATTCTTGTGGTCCGTTTCGACCAGCCGCCCCGCGCCCTTGACCAGCTCCCGAACGCGCTTCTGAATCAGGACCGTCAGCTTGAACCGCCCTCCGAACTTCTCCGCCAAAGCGTCGATTTCGGATTTGTCCATCACGCCCTCGATCATAAGAGTCGCCTTTTCCTCAACGCAGCCTCGATGTCCGCGACCGTCTGTTCGACGGTCCGGTTGACCACGATCACGTCATACGCGTCCTTGTGCTCCATTTCCTTCCGCGCCAACCGCAGGCGCCGCTCGGTCTCCTCCGGGTCCGCGCCCCGTCCGGCCAGCCGGCGCCGGAGCTCCTCTTCCGAGGGAGCCATGAGGAAGATGCCCACGCCGGGCCGCCCCTTCCGCTTCAGGTTCGCGTACCCCTGGACATCGATCGGTAGCAAGACCACGCGGCCCTCGGCCAGCATTCGTTCGACGGGCGCCGCCGGCGTCCCGTACCAATGGCCGGCGATTTCCGCATGCTCCAGGAACGCCTCCTCGCGCCGCTCCCGTTCGAACCGCTCGCGCGAATAGAAAAAGTAGTCCTTTCCTTCCGACTCGCCGGTCCGGGGCGCCCGCGTCGTGGCCGAAACCGACCGCGCGAGCGCCGGGTTCCGCCGGAGCAACGCCCGCACGACGGTGGTTTTCCCGACGCCGCCGGGGCCGGAGATCACCACCCATGCGCCGGCCCGTTTTCCGACGTCCATGCCGTATCGAAATCGCTCTTTAGAATCTATTCCACGTTTTCCGCTTGTTCCTTGATCTTCTCCAGCTCCGACTTGATCAGAACGGCCGCTTGGGAAATTTCCGAATCGCCGCCCTTCGAGGCGAGCGTGTTCGTTTCGCGCACCATTTCCTGGGTCAGAAAATCCAGGCGCCGCCCGACGGCCCCTCCCTGCCGCACGATCTTGCGGAACGCGGCCACATGATTGGACAGGCGGTGCAGCTCTTCGCTGATGTCGCAGCGGTCCGCGAACACCGCGACCTCCTTCAGCAGGTCGGACTTTTCGGCGGGGATCCCCCGTCCGGCCAGCAGCGTGCCGATCCGCTCGTCGAGTTTCCGCTGATACGCGGCCAGGACGTGGGGAGCGCGCCGGCGGACTCGTTGAGCCGATCGATCGATCGTATTCAGCCGCTTCAGCAAATCCTTTTGGATGGCGCGTCCTTCCCGCGCGCGAGAGGCCGCCAGATCCTCAACGGCCTTTTCGACGAGTTGGCGCGCCATGGGCCATGCCCTCTCGGCCAGGGCGTCTTCCTGGCCGGCCGCCGTCCACAAAGGGGGAATGGACATCAATCCCTCGAAGGAAACCGCACCCGGAATTCCCAAGGACCGCCGGATCGTTTCCAACCGCGCGTAGAACGCCTTGACGCGCTCCGGATCGGGCAGAGGGACGGCCTCCTCTCCCAAAGGCTTGAGGGCGACGCCGACCGACACGGTGCCCCGCACCAGGCGGGAGCGAACGATCCGATCGACTTCTCCTTCATAGCGGGTCATGCCCTCGGGGAGACTGATCTTCACCGAGAGGAAGCGGTGGTTGACCGAACGAACTTCCACCTCGACATCCAAGCGCCGATCTCGCCAGGCGGCGCGGCCGAATCCCGTCATGCTGTTCATCATGGGACGATCGGATCCCCGTCACGTACCGGCGACCCCGCGCCGGCGCCGCGCCCGCGCGGCGTCGAAGACCACCGGGACGCCCGGCGGGCCGGGATCCTGACCCCTCGACACGGCCGGAACAAGAAAAGTGGACGCATCAGTTGGAATTGGAGGGAGGGGCGGGCGCGGGCTCCGTCGTGGACGGAAGAATGGATTCCTCCGCTTTCTTCTCCCCCGCGCTGAGACGGTTGATGCCGATCGCCAGCACCATAAACATGACGGCCAGAAAGATCGTGAAGCGATTGATGTGCTGGCCGGCCTTGGTCCCGAAAAACGTGTCGCTTCCCATGCCGCCGAACGCTCCCGCCAGACCTTCGCTCTGGGAAGGAGTGATGACGACCATGAAAATAAGCAGCACGCACACCAGGATGAACAGAATGGAGAGAATCGTAACCAGCATGGCTAAACACCGCAAAAGCCCCCTCAGTGCGGGGGTGCATCCACTTTTCGGCGGGCGGATCCACGGTTCCGCCCGCTCCCTGGAATTCCGACTCAGCCCCCCTCGATCGCCGAGTCGGGATTCCACAAACGAGCCCCGTCCGGTCGTCGGCAACGTCAGGCAACGGGCGGGGCGATCGCTACTCCCGATACCGAACCATGCGGACGAAGGATTCGGCGTTCAGGCTGGCTCCGCCGACCAGCGCTCCGTCGATATCCGCTTGGGCCATCAGCTCCTTGGCGTTCTCCGGCTTCACGCTTCCGCCGTACAGGATCCGCGTGCCTTCGCCCACCTCCGGGCCGGCGATCTTCGCCACCAGCTTCCGAATGAAACGGTGGGCTTCCTGGGCCTGGTGCGGCGTAGCGGTTTTGCCGGTCCCTATGGCCCATACCGGTTCGTAGGCGATCACCGTGCGCGCGACGTCTGCGGCCGGCATGCCGTCGAACGCCCGCCGGATCTGGCGCTCGATCACGTTATAGGTATCTCCCATGCTGCGTTCTTCCAGCAGCTCTCCCACGCACACGATGGGAGTCAGCCCCTGGGCCACGGCCGCTTTCACCTTGCGGTTCACGTGTTCGTTCGTCTCGCCCATGATATGCCGCCGCTCGCTGTGTCCCACGATCACGAAGACGCATCCGACCTCGCGCAGCATGGCCGTGGAGACTTCGCCGGTATACGCGCCCTTGGCTTCCCAGTGAACGTCCTGAGCTCCGAGGCGGATCGAGCTTCCCGCCAGCGCTTCCTGCACGGGAGCGAGCGCCAGGAACGGGGGACAGATCAAGACGTCCACTCCTTCCGCGGGCGTGCGGTCCAAAGCCGTCCGGATTTCGCTCGCCAAGGCGGTCGCCTCCGCCCGCAGACCGTTCATTTTCCAGTTCCCGGCAATCAAGGGGAGGCGCATCGGAACGAATCATTATGCGAATCAACGCGTTCGGGTCAACCGTAAAGTGAACGCATGGCCGCATCGCGGAGCTCGTTCCTCGCAATTGACCATTCTTGAAGGCCGTTGCTATCATGATTCTAGAGGACGCTGCCTATGAATGCGACGATCGCCGGAGTGATGGCGGGTTTGATTGCGTGGGGCGGAACGCAGGACACGCGGCCGGACCCGCTGAAGGACCTTAGAGTCGGTGACCGCGTCGAGATTTCCTTGATCTCCGGATACGGATTTATCGGCCGGATCCTTCCCGAAGACCCGCGGTTTCCGAGCGCGAAGCGCGACGAGCGGATCCGCGAGCTGACCGATGAGGAGAAAGCGGCCGCCGTGCAAGGCATGAAAGTGATCTATCTGGACGTGTCCGAGGAGTTCGCCGGATTGAAGTCGGGGCGCTTGGGCGTAAGTCGCGCCTTGATCCGGTCCGCGCGCAAGCTGCCGGGATTGACGCCCGCGGAATTGGAAGCCCGCGCCAAGGCCCGAGAACAGGCCTTGATCCGGATGGCGGAGGAGGACGCGGCGCGACGTTCCCTCATGGCGGAGGCGGAGCTGGAGGAGGCCAAGGAGCGCGAGGACGCGGAACGGCGAAAAAAGGAACGCGAGGCCAAGGAGGTGGTCGGCGGACTGAACGAGATGCTGCAAAAAGGGAAAGCTTTGTTCGAAAAGTTCCCGCCGTCCGCCGGCTGGGGTCCCGAAAAAATCAAGGAGCTACAAAACAAGACGATCCTCCGGATCTTCCCCACGGAGGAAGAGATCGACTTCATGAACAACTACGAGTCGTGGTTGCAGTACAAGCTGTACACCGAGCAGCAGGCGCTCAAGGAGGAGCAGAAAAAAGAAGGGCCGGCGGAAGGTCAGGAGAAGGTCGAAGAAAAGAAAAAAGAGGAAACGCCCGAGGAAACGGAAAAAGAGAAGAAGGAAGAAACCCCCTGATCCTGTCAGCCCGTCCCACCATGGACGCGGCGTGCGGCCTCCGGCGGCATGCCGCTGATCCGGCGAACCGGCGGGCGCCTCGACGCGCCTGGCCCCGAGTAACGCCCGCCATCTCCGAAGCGAGTCCCGCCCGTTCTTCGAAAAGGCCCGATCATGGGGCGGGGCGAGCCTGAGTACTCGTGGACTACAAAGGCGTCACGCTCGATCCTTTTCAAGAGCAGGCGATCCACGCCGTCAACCGGGAAGCCTCCGTGCTCGTGGCCGCCCCGACCGGCGCCGGCAAGACGCTCATCGCCGAATACGCGGTTGAAAAGCGCGTGGCGGAAGGCCGGCGCGCCATCTATACGGCGCCGATCAAGGCCCTCTCGAACCAGAAGTTTCGCGATTTCACCGCCGCCTACGGCGACCGCGTCGGCATCAAAACGGGCGACGTCACGCTGAACCCCGACGCCTCCATCCTGCTCATGACCACGGAGATCTTTCGCAACACCATCTTCGAATCTCCCGAAAGCTTGGCGGACGTGGCCACCGTCGTCTTCGATGAAATCCACTACTTGGACGACATCGAACGCGGGACGGTCTGGGAGGAATCCATCATCTTCGCGCCCGCGCACATCCGTTTCCTGTGCCTCTCCGCGACCGTTCCCAACATTTACGCCTTGGCCCAGTGGATCCGCCGGGTGCGGCCCGGGACGCCGCTGGAGACGATCGTGGAGCGCAACCGGCCCGTGCCCCTGAAGCACCAGATCTACGTGCCGGGGCTGGGATTGCGCGCGCTCGAGCAGCTCGACAAGCTGGAGCGTTCCCGCGATTTCGGCACGTATTTCAGGCGGCTGGACCGCCATCTGAATCCGCACGCGTGGCGCGCCCGCCTCATCGATCATCTCACCGAGGAGGATCGCCTGCCCGCGCTATGGTTCGCCTTCAATCGGCGGGAGTGCGAGGAATTCGCCGCCCTGGTGCGCCGGCCGCTGCTGAGCGATCCGGAGCGACGCCACATGCTGTCGCGCTTCGACGAATTGACCGCCCGCTACGCCATTCCCGCGGATGATCCCACCTGCCGCCAACTGCGCGACTTGCTGGCGCGGGGCACGGCCTACCATCACGCGGGCCTGCTTCCGACGCTGAAGGAAGTGGTCGAACGGATGTTCACCACCGGGCTTCTGAAGTTGCTGTTCGCGACGGAGACGTTCGCCGTCGGCGTGAACATGCCCGCCCGTACCGTCGTGTTCAACACGCTGCACAAATACGACGGCGTTCGCGTCGCGTATCTGCGGACGCGCGAGCATCATCAGATGTCCGGAAGGGCCGGCCGGCGCGGCCTCGATCGCGCCGGGTACGTCTATTCCGTGGCGGAATGGCCGCACGTCCGATCCCGCGACATCCGCAAAGTGATCCACGGAGAGATCGAACCGCTCCGCTCGCAATTCAACCTGTCCTACGCCACGCTCTTGACGCTGTACGAGCGCCTGGGAGACAAGGTCCTGGCGGCCGCCGAGAAATCGTTCGCCCATGAGCAGGAAGGCGGCCCGTCCCCCGAAGGAGGCGGTCGGCTGAACCCGCGGGCTGTGGAGCGCAAGCTCCGCGAGATGAAAAAGAAACTCCAGGTGCTGCGAACGCTGGGATATTTGCGGGATCGCGCGCTCACGCCCAAGGGCCGGTTCGCCAAGCAGATTCAGGGATACGAACTTCAAGTGACGGAACTGTACTCCCGCGGAGTGCTCCGGGACCTGCGCGAGCAGGAACTGGCCGTCCTCTTCGGCGCGATCACGTACGAGGCCAAGAAGTCGGACTGGCACCGCAAATCCGATACGCCGCGACTGCGGTGGCTGCGCAAAGCCGCGTATCGGGCCGTCGATCCGATCCTCCACGCCGAGGACGCCGTGGACCTCGAGGACCGGATCAAGGAACTGGATTTCCGTTTGATGAGCGCGGTGGCGGCGTGGGCCGGAGGGTGCGCCTGGGAGGAGTTGTCGGCGCACACCGGAGCCAGCGACGGCGACCTCGTGCGCCATTTCCGGCTTGCGATCCAGCTTCTGCGCACGGCGTTCTACGCGATCGCCCCGGACGACCCGATCCGGCCGCGGCTGCGAGCCACGGTGGAACGGCTCCATCGAGACGTGGTGGACGCGGAACGCCAGCTCCGGCTGGGCCCCACGGACGCCGAGACACCCTTTTCACCGACGGTCGCGACCGAAAAAATTTCTGAAAATATTCCCGCGCGCTTTACATCGAACTCGCGCGAGGTATAATTTCGCAGTGCGTCGGGATGTGGGGTTGAAACTATTTTTTTCTCCGGCGGTCCGGAGGAGAGGAGGGACCTGATGGCCGATTCCGACTCAGCGAAAGCAGAGCCCCCAGGGGGGAGCCAGAATTCCGCCGTCGTCGTCGAGATCCGCAAGCACATCAAAGACCTTACCTCCGAAGATTACGCCGTGCGTTCCGAGTCCGCCAGCGGCTTGGAGAAGTTCGGACAGCGCGGCGCCGAAGTCCTGGCCGAGACGCTGCTCACGAAGCCGATGCCCCATCAATTCCTGCGCAGTTTCGAGGAGGCGCTGGAGGAGATCGGCAAACCGTGTTTGCCGGCGGTCCTTCGCGGGCTCTCGCAGATCCGCGAAATCCGGAAGCGGGAGGACGTGTACCTCATCGAGCTGTTCGTCGAGGTGCTGAGCAACGTCGGCGACCGCCGCGTGGCGACGATCGTGGCGGCCCAGCTCGGGAAGTTGAACCGGCGCATCAAGCACAATCACGACCGCCTTCTGACGGACGTCTGCGTGGCGGCGAAGGTGCGCCTTCACGGCGTGTTGGCCGGCCTGGACAGCGCCGCGGGGCTCGACGACCTGCTCGGCATGCTGGGCGACGGCCGGCGGCGCGTGCCGGACGGCTTGGTGGCCGCGGTGGAGAAAGTGGGAGATCGCCGGGCGCTGGTGCCGCTCATCCGTCTGTACCGGATCGAAGAGGTGGTCACGTTTTCAGGCGCCCAGCTCATCAAGACCACGATCCGCGAAATCATGCGCCGCGAGCGCATCACGGCGAAGGATCGCGTCTTCAAGGACCTCAATCCCGAGGAGCGCGCCGTGTTGGAGAAGCTGTTGTGGCGCAACCGCAACGGACACGCGTAAAGGGCAGGCTGGGAGCCGGAAGCTAGGAGCTCGGAGCTGGAAGCGGAGGGCGCCGCGTCATCGGTCCGGTTTCCCGCTCGTAGGCGCGGCCGACTTGGAGCACGGTCAAATCGTCCAGCGCGCGTCCCAAGATCTGGAGTCCGACGGGCAAGTCCGACGACGTGAATCCGCACGGGACCGAGAGTCCCGGAATTCCCGCGAGGTTCGCGGAGACGGTATACACGTCGCACAGGTACATGGACAGCGGATCGGCCGCTTTTTCTCCGATTCGAAAAGCCGCCGTGGGCGACGTCGGCCCGGCGATCACGTCGACGAGCCGGAACGCGCGCTCGAAGTCGCGCGCGATCAGGCGGCGCACCCTCTGGGCCCGATGGTAGTAGGCGTCGATGCGGTCGCTCGAGAGCGCAAACGTGCCCAAGATGATTCGCCGGCGCACCTCCGGGCCGAAACCTTCGGCGCGCGAGCGTGCATAAAGGTCGATCAGGCTTCCCGACGCTTCCGTCCGATGGCCGTAGTGGACGCCGTCGTAACGCGCGAGGTTGGAGCTGGCCTCCGAAGGTGCCACGATGTAGTAGGTCGCGATGGCGTAGGGCGTCAGGGGAAGTTCGACGTCCGTCAGCGTCGCTCCTCGTGATTCCAGAAGCTTCAGCGCCTCCATCACCCGCGCCCGCACTTCGGAATCCAGACCTTCGCCGAAATATTCCTTGGGCAGTCCGATGCGAAGGCCGCGGATATCGCGCTCGATCTGGTTGAGGTAATCGGGAGGCGGGTCCGGGAGACTGGTCGAATCCAGGGGATCGGGGCCCCCGATCACCTGAAGCAACAGCGCCGCGTCGGCCACGTCGCGCGTGATCGGACCGATCTGATCCAGGCTCGATCCGAACGCCACCAGCCCGTACCGGGATACCCGCCCGTAGGTGGGCTTGAATCCGACCACGCCGCACAGCGCGGCGGGCTGGCGAATGGATCCGCCCGTATCGGATCCGAGCGCCGCGCACGCTTGTCCGGCCGCCACGGCTGCGGCGGACCCTCCCGAAGACCCGCCGGGGACGCGATCGAGATCCCAGGGGTTGCGCGTCGTGAAGAACGCGGAGTTCTCGGTGGAGGAACCCATCGCGAACTCGTCCAGATTCGTCTTGCCCAGGATCGTCGCGCCCGCCGCGCGGAGCCGGGTGACCACGGTGGCCTCGTAGGGAGCGCGATAGTCTCGCAGGATCTTCGATCCGCAGGTCGTGGGGACATCCCGCGTGCACAGATTGTCCTTGAGGACGACCGGCACGCCGGCCAGAGGTCCCGCCGGGTTGGGAGGCTCCGCGATCGGAGAGAGCGTGATGAACGCCTTGAGTTGTCCGTCCGTCGCCTCGATCCGGTCCAGAAACGCCCGCGCGACCTCGGCGGCGGAAATCTTTCCTGTCCGAACGTCGGCGGCGATCTGGCGGGCCGACCGATAGAGAAGATCGCGGCTCACGGCGCGTCAAGGATGCGGGGGACCACAAAATAGGGACCGATCTTTTCGGGGGCGTTGCTCAGTGCGTCCTCGGTGGACAGACCGGGACGCGGCTCGTCTTCCCGATGGACGGTGGCCAGCGCCGCCGCATGAGCCAGAGGTTCCACCCCTTCGACGTTCAGCTCGCGGAGTTTCTCGATGTGATCGAGGATGCCCCCAAGCTGCGCCTGATACAGTTCGATCTCGGCCTCCGACAGCTCCAACCGCGCGAGGTGGGCGATCTTCCGGACGGCGTCCCGATCGATGGCCATGCGACAAGTCTACTCTCGGCGCCCGGAGGCCGGAAGGTTTTTCAGGACCGAGGGACGCAAGCCGGTTTCAGGCGCTGCTGAAGTCCTGTGGTTCCTGGGCGATCTCCTCCGGGGGGAGCCGCAGCACCTTCGCATAGCACCAGATGGTGAGACCCCAGACGCAGGTGAGCGATACGCCCAGGAAGACCCAGCCCATAAAGGTCATCGGAAAACTCCTTCAATCGGCCTGCGGTTGCCGGCCGTCGATATCGAGCCCGGCGGCCCGCCAGCGCCTCGCGCCGATCCAGGTGCAAAAGACGAGAAAAGCGGTCACGGCGGCGATCAATCCCAGCGCTCCCAGCTTAAGCGGCTCATCCGCGACCCCCTTGATCCAAACCGGAAGGTTGTTGTACGAGAATGCCGCAAACACGACCAACAAATAGACGGGAGCGATGTATTTCATCACGAATCTGAACAAATACGGGATCTGAATGTGCGCGCCGAGATGCGCTTCCTTCAGGCCGCGTTCGATTCCGAAGATCCAACTGAAGCAGATGATTTCCACCATGGCCAGGATGAAAATCATCAGCGTGCCGACCCAGTCGTCGATCGTTCCCAGGAAAATGGCGCCTTTGCTGAAGTACATCACCAGGAAGGAGCCGATGACGCAGATCGATACCATGAGCGTTGTCGCCGCCTTGCGCGTCCAGCCCAGGGTTTCCTGGAAAAAGGCGAGCGACGGCTGATACATCGAGATGGAGCTGGTGATCGCGGCCAAGAATAGCATGAAGAACCAGATGGCGCCGATGACGTTGCCGAACGGCATGTGGGCGAAGACCACCGGCAGGGTTTGGAAGCCCAGACCGAACGTCCCGCCTTGCACGGCGGCGATGGTACCGGAGAGGCCGAGGAAGACGAACGCCGCCGTCAGCGTGATCAAACCGCCGAACCCTACCTCGAACAGCTCGTTCGTCGCCGAGGCGGTCAGCCCGGAGAGCACGACGTCGTCCTTCTTTTTCATGTAGGACGCGTAGTTGATGATCACGCCGAATCCCACCGACAAGCTGAAAAAGATCTGTCCGGCGGCGGCGAGCCACGTCTGGGCGTTGGTCAGGGCCTTGAAGTCGGGGTTCCACATGTACCCGAGACCATTGACGACATTCTGGTCCGGCGCCTTGGGATCGGGCGTGCCCAACGTGAGCACCCGAATCAGAACGAAGACGGCGCAGATGGCCATCGCGGGCATGGCGTACGAACAGAATTTTTCAATTCCCTTCGAAATGCCCCGGTAGACCAGCAGGATGTTCACCGCGAACGTGATGAGCCAGAATACCAAGGTTTGAATGGAGCCGCCGGCGATGACGCCGTGCTGATTGAGTCCGACGAAATCGGCGAAGAAGTCGGCCGCCGTGGCCGTCTGCTCGGAGACCGGAGTGCCGGCGTCCACGCCGATGCCGCCGGTCAGATAATGCCAGGCGTATCCGAGACACCAGGCCTCGATGTAGGTGTAATAGAAGGAAACGGCAAGGGGAATGAGGACGCCGAATACTCCGAGGTAACGCGGGGCGGAGCCCCGGCCGATGATGCCCAGGATCGAGGGCGCCGAATGGAAGCCCCTTCGGCCCCCATAGCGCCCCATCGTCCATTCAGCCCAGCAAATGGGGATGCCCAGGAACAGCAGCGCGCAAAAATACGGGATCATGAACGCGCCGCCGCCGTTGGCCGCCGCTTGACCCGGAAAGCGAAGAAAATTTCCCAAGCCGACGGCGGATCCCGCCACCGCCAGGATCACGCCGAACCGCGTTCCCCATTCCTGCTTTTCGGATGACATGCGGGACCCCTCAACGAGTTCAAAGTCGGCACAATGTACGTATGAATCCTTACGGCCGTCAAGAAATCAGGGAACCGCCTGCGAAGGTTTGCCGACGAAATAGATAACCGCACCGAGAACGACGGCCCCCACGAGCAGCATGAACGGCCAGGCGATTCCGAACCCGGCTCCTACGAACGAAATGAGCGCCATTCCTCCGGCCACCATGCCGTACGGCATCTGGGTCCGCACATGGTCCACATGGTCCGCCGCCGACGCCATGGAAGAAAGGATCGTCGTATCCGAGATCGGCGAAACGTGATCTCCGAACACCGCGCCGCTCAGGATGGCCGCCAGCGAGGCAAACCGGACCGGGTCCGATACGGCCACTTCCGGGCCCACCAGCGGCAGCACGATCGGAAACGCGATGCCCATCGTGCCCCACGACGTGCCGGTGGAGAAGGAGATGGCCGCGCAAACCAAGAACGTGATCGCCGGCAGCCACCGGATATCCAGTGAGCCCGTCATCGTATCCACGACGAAATAGCCGGTGAAAAGGCGATCCTTGCATAGCCCTCCCAGCATCCAGGCCATGGTTAGAATCAAAATGGCGGCGAACATCGCCTTGCATCCGCTCACCCACGCTTCCAGCGCGTGCTTGAGCCTGAGGGCTCTCGTCAGCGCCGCCATCGCGAGCGCGCTGGCCGTCCCGATGAACGCGGTCCACATCAGAACGGCGTACGAATCGGCATGCCCGATCACTTGACCTAGATCGGACCGGAGTTCCTCGGATACCGCGGAACGCCCGCTCACGTAGAGGCCGATCAGCACCGTCGAAATCACAACGAATATGGGCACGACGGCGTTCCGGGCCAGGACCTTCGTGCCCGGCGGCGGCTCCAGACCTGTGATTTCCTCTCCCGTGAGGGGGGTGGCTCCGTCGCGAATCAGCTTCCCGCTAGCGTAGGATCGCCGCTCCGCCGCGAGCATGGGACCGAAGTCGCGGCGCGAGAGAACGATCATATAGACGAACAGGAGAGCAAACAGCGCATAGAAGCTGTAAGGGATCAGGTTGAGAAACGTCGTGTACGGCTGCGGGAAGTAGTCGGATAGATATCCGACCTGCGTGCCCACCCACACGGAGATGATCGCGATGGTCGCCACCGGAGCGGCCGTCGAATCCACGATATAGGAGAGCTTTTCCCGCGAAACCCGAAGATGGTCCGTCAGCGGCCGGATCGTGTTGCCCACGATGTAGCAATTCGCGTAGTCGTCGAAGAAGATCGACGTCCCCATGACCGCCGCCGCGAGCTGGCCGGACCGCGGCGTGCGCGCCACGCGCGAAATCAGATGGACGATTCCCTTCGTTCCTCCCGAACGGCTGAGGATGCCGATCATGCCTCCGAGCGCCAGCGTGACGCATAAGACCTGAATGTGACCGACGTCGCTGAGCGACCAGACAAGAATGTCGTCGAAGCAACGCAGGAACGACGCGAAGGGATTGAAATCATAGAGACATAGCGCCCCCAGCCAGATGCCGGCGAAGAGCGCCGGAAGCACTTCGCGGAGGAGGATCGCCAATAGGATGGCTACCAGAGGCGGTAGAATGCTGACCCATCCCGGCAGGCGTCGGGGTGAATAGGTCGTCTGCGCGCCGAAACCGGAGATTACGGCCGAATCCCCATCCAGGAAGACGTTCTTCAACTCGGCTTCCCCCGCCTCGATCGGGAGCTCCGTCACGGGCGTCCGTCCTTCCCCTTTGGCGGCGCGTCGATACAGCCCTTGGATCTTCAGGAAGCCGTTGACCGTGCGCGCCGTCGCTCCTTCGACGAGAAGGCGCACCTTGAGGTTGAACGCGTAACCTTTCAGAACCGTCGCCGGCTCGGCGTGAATTTCGTATGGGGGAGAAGGGGAGTCCTGCGGTAGGCCGCTCGCCAGCAGGGTCACCGCCGCCGCGATGAACACGGGGCTCACGATATCAAGGGGCGGGACCTTTTCAAGCAAAACCCTTCCTCGCCCCGCCCGTTTTTCGGCATGTCAGCATGAAGGTCGAGCGGGGGGCTTCGGAGGGCGAGCCGGCGGGGCGCGGTACATTAGAGATTCTTCATCGAGAGGGATGAGAGGGATTTTCCGCTTGAACCCAAGAGGGCTCTTCCGCTAGATTTCGCTATTCCTTCCATTTTCCATGACTTCCCACTGTGAGCACCAACGATAAACTCTCCCGCTGGGTGGAAGAGGTCGAGCGGACCGTGTGCCCGGACGAGGTACGCTGGTGCGACGGCTCCGATGAGGAGAACGACCGCCTCATCCAGCTCATGCTGGCGGAAGGCACGCTTCATATCCTGAATCCACGGACGTATCCGGACTGCTACCTTCATCGAAGCCACCCCACGGACGTGGCGCGTACCGAACACTTGACCTTCATTTGCGCCTCCCAGAAAGAGGATGCCGGCCCCACCAATAACTGGATGTCTCCGGCCGAGGCGCGCGAACGAGTCGGAAAGCTGTTTCAAGGCTGCATGAAGGGGAGGGTGATGTATGTCGTTCCCTACCTCATGGGCCCCACCGGATCTCCTTATAGCCGCGTCGGGGTGGAGATTACCGACAGCCCCTACGTCGTGGCCAACATGCGCATCATGACTCGAATGGGCCGCCCGGCCCTCGATCATCTGGGAACCGGCGCAAACTTTGTCCGCGGCCTGCATTCTTTGGGGGACCTCAGCCCGGAGCGGCGTTTCATCGCCCATTTTCCGGAAACGCGCGAAATCTGGAGCGTGGGGTCCGGCTACGGGGGCAACGCCCTCCTCGGCAAGAAATGCCATGCCCTTCGCATCGGGAGCTGGACCGGCCGGCAGGAAGGTTGGCTCGCGGAACATATGCTGATTCTGGGATTGGAGAGTCCCGCCGGCGACGTGATGTACATCGCCGCCGCGTTTCCCTCGGCGTGCGGCAAGACGAATCTGGCGATGCTGGTTCCTCCCCGGAGCCAGGAAAGGTGGAAGATCTGGACGGTAGGCGACGACATCGCGTGGATGCACCCCGGGGACGACGGCCGGCTTTACGCCATCAATCCGGAAGCGGGCTTCTTCGGCGTCGCTCCGGGAACCAGCGCGAAAACGAATCCGAACGCGATGTCGATGCTCAAGCGCAACGTCATCTTCACCAATGTGGCGGTGACGGAGCGCAACGAACCCTGGTGGGAAGGCGCGGACGGGGAGCTCCCGCGCCGCGCCATGGACTGGCAAGGAAAACGGTGGCTTTCCGACGGCAAGGAGAAAGCGGCGCATCCCAATTCCCGGTTCACGGTTCCGGCACGGCAATGCCCTTCCATCTCGCGGGAATGGGAGAATCCGCGAGGCGTTCCGATCTCCGCGATCATCTTCGGCGGCCGGCGCGCCCGGCTCACGCCGCTGGTGTTCGAAGCCTTCACCTGGTCCCACGGGGTCTTCGTCGGCGCGACCATGGCCAGCGAAACGACCGCGGCCGCCACCGGCGCCGTCGGCGTCGTCCGCCGCGACCCCATGGCCATGGTTCCCTTCTGCGGATACAACATGGCCGATTATTGGGCGCACTGGCTCGCGATGGCCCGTAGGCTCCGGCATCCCCCCAAGCTTTTTCACGTCAACTGGTTCCGGCGCGATCCCAGCGGCAAATTCCTATGGCCGGGATACGGAGAAAACCTCCGTGTGCTGCGCTGGATCCGGGATCGCGTCCAGGGTCGTGGCGAAGCCGTGGAGACTCCGATCGGTTTCGTGCCGGCCGCCGGAAGCTTGGAGCTGGACGGACTCGACGTGACCCCGGCGGCGTTAGGGCCGTTGCTCAGCGTCGAACAGGAGCCGTGGAAGGACGAGGTCCGGAACGTGAAGGAATATTTCGCCAAATTCGGATCTCGTCTTCCGGCGGCGCTGGCGGCTGAGGTCGAGGAGCTCTCGCAACGCTTGCGCAAAGCGTGAGGCTCCCCCGCCCGTTGATCGGATTCATCCGAAGGACGGGCGGGGTTCAACCTGTGAAAAGAAAGATCCGGTTCCGCCGCCGTCTTGCCGATATATCCCACGGCCGGAGGTCGCGCCGTGTGGAACCCGTAATCGTGGGCATCGATCCTGGCACGCGCCGGGTCGGATATTGCGTTCTGGATGGCGACGGACGCGTGCTCGATTTGGGCGTCATCGCCCCCCCCTCGAAGGATCTCCCCGCACGGCTCCGCGACATTCAGGACGCCGTCGAGCGCTTGCTGGTCCGGCACGCGCCTTCCGCCATGGCGGTCGAACGCGTTTATGTGGGACGGAACGCCGCGGGCGCCCTGACGTTGGCCGGGAGCCGGGCGCTGGCGATGGCGAGCGCCGCCCGCGTCGGCGCCAAAGTCTTCGAGTACACGGCCGGTGAGGCCAAGCGCGCCGTCACGGGGGTGGGAGCGGGAGGAAAGGGAGGCGTGCAACGCGCGGTCCAACTCCTCCTGGGGCTTGCCGCTCCGCCGCCGGAGGACGCCGCCGACGCCGCCGCGCTGGCGCTGTGTCACGCCGGCCGCTGTTACAAATAATTCTCAAAACTTTTTGTAACATATTTGCGCTCGCGGGGGTCGGTTCGTATAGTAGGCACGGCCAGGCGGCGGGTTCAGGGGTCGACAGGTCTCGGGAGAATCAGCCATGTCGCCGACGTCCGTGCAGGAGGGAGTGCTCCTCAAACCTCGCCTCGAAGGGCTCCAGCCTCTCTCCAGCGGCAAAGTCCGCGAGATGTACGACGTGGGAGATCGTCTTCTGATCGTCACGACCGACCGCATCAGCGCGTTCGACGTCGTGCTGCCCGTGGGGATTCCGCAGAAAGGTCGTGTGCTCAATCGACTCTCGGAGTTTTGGTTCGTGTTCCTCGGGACGCCGCATCACATGATCACCTGCGACGTCTCCAAAATGCCCGGCGCGGTGCGGCGGCATCGGGATCTCCTGCGCGGCCGCTCGATGCTGGTGAAAAAAGCCAAGCCGTTCCCGATCGAATGCGTCGCCCGCGGATATCTGGCCGGCAGCGGCTGGAAAGATTATCAGGAGACCGGCGCGGTCTGCGGCCACAAGCTTCCCCAAGGCATGGTCCAGGCTCAGAAGTTGCCCCGTCCCATCTTCACCCCGGCGACCAAAGCCGCGACGGGCCACGACCAGAACATCGATCTCAAGACGGCCTACGAGATCGTGGGAAAAAAGACGGCCGACGAGCTGCGGCGCCGGACGCTGGATCTCTATTCGAGAGCCTCTTCGTATGCCGAGAAAAGAGGGATCCTCCTCGCCGACACGAAATTCGAGTTCGGGGAGGTCGACGGGAAGATCATCCTGATCGACGAGGTCCTGACGCCGGATTCGTCCCGATTCTGGCCGAAGTCGGAGTATCGCCTCGGCACCTCTCCGCCCAGCTTCGACAAACAATTCGTCCGCGACTATCTTGAAAGCGTGGCGTGGGACAAGACGCCACCCGCTCCGCCGCTGCCGGATGACGTGGTCCGCAGAACCAGCGAGAAGTATCTTGAAGCCTACCGCCTCCTGGTCGGCAAGCCGCTTCGGCAAGGCGCTTGAGGCGCTGGCCGGCCGGCGGCCGCTCACGATGCTCGGCCGCTGGAAGGCGCGCCGCGTCGATCCCTTTCGCCTGCTGATCGGAACCATTCTTTCGGCGAGATCGAGAGACGAGCGGACCGATCGAGTCTGCCGCATCCTCTTCCGGCGTTATCCCACCTCCGGCCGTTTGGCCCGCGCCCGTCCGCGCGACGTGCGCCGAATTCTGCACGACATCGGGTTCCATCGCGCCAAGGCCCGCCATATCATCGGCTCGGCGCGACGCGTGGTCGAATGGGGGCGCATGCCGGACACGTTCGACGAGCTCATCCAACTGCCGGGAGTCGGCCGCAAGGTCGCCAATTGCGTCCTCGTCTACGCGTTCGGCAAACCGGCGATTCCCGTGGACACGCACGTTCATCGCATCTGCAATCGGCTGGGATGGGTGCGAACCAAGACGCCCGAGGAGACGGAGCGCCGGCTGGAGCGGATTCTGCCGAGACGGTATTGGCTCCGGATCAACGAGGTGCTGGTGGCGCACGGAAAGGCCGTATGCCGGCCGATCCGCCCGCGGTGCGGCGAGTGCCACGCCTCCCGATGGTGCCGAAAGGTCGGCGTCGGTTAGTTGTTCGTCGCCGCCGACGTTTCGTTCGTGTTCGTGCTCTTGTTGCCCGCCGCGTCCACCGCGCGAACCACGAAAAAGTAGGTGGAACTATCTCCATGCTCCCGGCGAGGATCAAGAAATTCGCGCCATCCGTTTCAGCGCCAATCGAACATATTCGGGATTCAATTCCACGCCCAGAAACCGCCGGCCCAGTTTTCGGGCGACGACCGCGGACGTTCCGGATCCCAGAAACGGGTCGACGATCAGATCTCCGGGATTGGAACTGGCCGCCAGGATGCGCTCCACCAGCCGCTCCGGCTTCTGGGCGGGATGCGGCGTGTTTTCCGGCATGGACCAGAAAGGCACGCAGAGGTCGGTCCACACATTGGATGGATGCGTCCTCCGGAAGCGTCCTTCCGCCGTTTCGGCCCAGTCTTTCGGCGACCCGTCGGAACGGCGATAGGGCGCAATCACCGGCTTGCGCACCATCACGGCTTCCACATTGAAGACGTATCGGGGCCCGACGGTCGCGAACCAGATATCCTCCATCAGATTTTTCCAATTGGCCCGCGCCCCGCGACCTTTGTCCCGCTTCCAGGTGATGCGGTTGCGGACGACGAACCGTTCCTCGAGCAACCGGTGAAGGAGGCCGGATTGTTCCCAGCTCGAGCAGACGTAGATGGAACCGGTGGGGGCGAGCGACCGCCGCGCCAGATCGAGCCAGCGCGCGGTCCACTCGGCATAATCGGAGCGCCGATCCCGATTGTTGCCGAAGTCCTTGCCCTTGTTGTACGGAGGGTCCGCGAACAGGAGCGGCACCGCGCCTTCGGGGATCCTGGTCAGCAAGTCGAGCGCGTCGCCGACGTACGCTCCTTCCCGAGGATGTTCGGGCAGCGGTTCGGGAACGAACCGCACGTCGTCTCCAGGCTCCAGAAAGAGAGTACGGTTGCGCGGCGCGCGAGTCGCGGCGTCCTTCATAGGATGAATTCCCGGCGCACGCAGTATTTGTCCAGCCGGCTTTCGAGGACCGTGTATCCCAAACCGGGACGGGTCGGCACCTGAATGAAGCCGGCGGGGGACACGGTCACCGGAGGATCGATCACGTCCTCCGCGAAATAGCGTTCGCTGGCGGAAATGTCGCCGGGCATGGAAAAATTCGGCAAGGAGGCGAGCGCGATGTTGTGCGCCCGGCCGATGCCGCTCTCCAGCAACCCTCCGCACCAGACCGGCGCGTTGCGGGCGGCGCAAACGTCATGGAGCGCCTTCGCCTGAAACGGGCCCCCCACCCTGGCCTGCTTGATGTTGACGATCCGGCAGGCGCCGACGGCGAGGGCCCGGCGCCCATCGTCGGGAGAGCGAATGCTTTCGTCCAGGCAGAGGGGCGTTCGAAGTCGCTTCTGAAGTTCGGCGTGATCCAGCAGATCCTGGTAATCGAGCGGCTGTTCGATCATCATGAGGTGGAAGGCGTCGAGCCGCTCCACAGGGCCCGCATCCGCCAACCGATAAGCCCCGTTCGCGTCCACCATCAGAGGAAGGGCCGGCCACCGCCGGCGGATCGCCTCAACGACGTCCACGTCCCAGCCCGGCTTGATCTTCACTTTCACGCGCCGGTAGCCGCGGGCCGCCGCCTCCTCGACGCGTTCGAGCAGGGATTCCACTCGGTCCTCGATTCCCAGACTGATGCCCGTTGGAATTTCGTCCCGGGTGCCGCCCAGCCACTCGGAAAGAGTCCGGCCCGCGCGCTGGGCTTCGAGATCCAGGACGGCCATCTCGAGCCCCGCCTTGGCCATGGGGTGGCCCCGGACGGAGGCGAACAGACGCTCCAGCGGGGTCCGCACGTCGGCGTCCCTCAGCTTCGGCGCCAGGAAGTCGCGCAGGACATGCCAGACCGTTTGCACGGTCTCATAACTGTAGTTCGGCGCCGCGGCGGCCGGAGCCTCGCCGTATCCCGCCACGCCTCCGCTTTCGGCCCGAACAATCACCGTATCCTTGTCCTCCACGCGGCCGAAACTGGTTTCGAACGGACGGACAAGGCGCAGCTTCAGGTGAAGCAGTTCGATGCGATCGATCTTCACCGCGTTTTCTCCAGAAGGTAGAGGCTGCGACCCTCTCCGCGCGCGAAACCGGTCACGGCGTATCCGCGCGAGAAATAGGATTGAAAGGCGCGGCGTATCGCGCCTCGCCACGCGAGCGCCAGCCGGAGATCGTCCGCCTTGAGCGCATCGATGTTCGCGGGAATTTCCACCGTGATGCGGGGGTCGCGTAGAGGGGATCGGACCCGATGGGGACGCAACCACGTTCCGGCCGCCGCCACGTCGAGCGCCGCCGGAAGGCCGAACAAGGCCTCTTCGATCGTCGGCGAAGGGGATCGTCCCGAAAGCCGGTCCTCCACGCGCCGGGATCGGATCCACCAGCGCGAAACGAAACGGTCCGTGGGCAACCCTCGATTGAAACGGCTCTCGCTTTCGCCGTAGAGGTTCGGCAGGTATTCGTCGATGACGACCCCGAGCTTCTCGATGTTGAAGAAAGCATTGCGGCTTTGGAGCGGATCGAACGTCCAGCGAATGAGGTCGAGTCCTTGCTCCAGCACGAGCTGCCGTTGGAAGGCTTTGAGGCGGCGCCCGGCGCCGGAGTTCTGGCACGCGGGAAGGATGCCGGTCATTCTCGAATAGAAATAGGGACGCCTGGCTTCGAGGCCTGGAATGCCGAAGCTGAAGCCGATCAGGCGGCGCCCCTCGAACGCGCCGATCACGTGGCCGCCGATCCGTTGCGCCACGACGAGCTCGTTCAACGGAATGACTTCGCGCCACGGGAAGCGCCATACCGTTCGCTGAAGGCGCTCCGCCGCCAGGAATTCGGAGTGGGTCTTCAGCTTGCGGATGAGCACGCGCCACGATTATAACGTACGCGTGCGCCGCCGCATCCGAATCGTCCTGAATCCCGTGTCGGGCCGAGGGCGGGCCGCCCGCCGGGCGCGCGACGTCATTCAGCGGCTCACGTCCCGCGGCTGCGAGGTCGACGTCGTGGAAACGCGGGGGCCGGGCGATGCGACCCGGCTGGCGGCGGAGGCCCTCGGAGCGGACGCGATCGTCGCGGTGGGCGGGGACGGGACGATGAACGAAGTGGCCAACGGTCTGGATCCCCGAGGGGCGCCTCCGATCGGGATGGTGCCCTCGGGAAACGCCAACGTGCTGGCCAAAGAGCTGGGCGTCCCGCGGGATCCGGAGGCGCTGGCGCGAATGATCGCTGAAGGTCGCGAGGTGGCGTGGGACCTGGGGGTGGAAGGCCGGAGCGGCCGCCGGTTCCTCCTGTTCGCCAGCGCCGGATTCGACGCGCAGGTCGTGCACGACTTTCACCGGCGGCGCTCCGGGCCGATCACCATGGCCGACTACGCGGCCTGGGGCCTGCGCACGTTCACGGAATTCCGCATCCCGTCGATCCGCGTGGAGGTGGACGGCGTCGTGGTGGCCGACGGCGCGTCGTGGGCGGTGATCTCCAACGTTCGCAACTACGGCGGGCCGCTGGTCTTCACGCCCCGGGCGAAATTCGACGACGGCGCGTTCGAGGCCATGATCCAGCGCCGGCGACACCGTTTGGACACGATCCACCTGTTCGGCACGTCGGTTCTGGCGTGGGCCACGGGGATCGAGGCGCGTCCCGCGGACGTGACGTTTCACTCCGCGCGCCGGGTGCGCCTGGAGTCCTCCGACGGCGTTCCGGTGGCGCTACAGATCGACGGCGAGCCGGCGGGTTTCCTTCCGGCGGAGCTGGATCTACGAGCCGGCGGGTTGACCGTGCTCGGCCCGGCATTAGGGAGGTGAACCGATCCTAGAGTTACGGAGATGGGGATGCGGATTTATCTTCCGATCACCTCGTATCACCCCATCTCCTTTCGGCTCGTGACCCGGGACTCGCGACTCTCTGTCACAGCCCATATTCCTGCATCTTCTTGCGGAGCGTGATGCGGTTGATGCCGAGCCACTCGCTGGCTTTCACCTGGTTTCCGCCGGTGACGAGGAGCGTCTTGCGGATCAGGGCCTTCTCCCATTTGGATTCGACATGCCGGAGAAGGTCGCGGCGCGGAGCCGAAGGGTCGTCCACGAGCTGTTCCACCCATTCGGTCACCTGAAGGTCCGCGTTTTCGCCTCTCATCGGTTGGGGATGGAGGATCGATTCCGGCAGGTGCTCCGGGCGGATCGTCTTCTTGCGTGAGAGCACGGCCCCCCGCTCCATCGCGTTCCTCAGCTCGCGGACGTTGCCGGGCCACGAATGCCGCTTCAGAATTTCCAGCGCCTCCTGGGAGATGGCTTCCACGCCCCAGTGATCCATGAAATGCGCCACCAGGCGCGGAACGTCTTCCCGCCGCTCTCGAAGCGGCGGCACCTCGATCTTCACCACATTCAACCGGAAATACAGATCCTCGCGGAAGGAGCCGGAGGCCAAGCGCTGCTCCACGTTGGAGTTCGTCGCCGAGACGATCCGGACGTCCACCGCCACTTTGTCGGTTCCCCCCACGCGGCTGAACGTGCGCTCTTCCAGGAATCGGAGTAGTTTCACCTGGGTCGCGGGCGAGATCTCGCCGATCTCGTCCAGAAAGATCGTCCCCCCATCGGCGATCTCGAATTTGCCCCGTTTCTGGCGAACGGCCCCGGTAAACGCGCCCTTCTCGTGGCCGAAGAGCTCGCTCTCCAACAACGCCTCCGGAATGGAGGCGCAGTTGATCGGTTCGAAGGGGGCGTTGGCGCGGCCGCTGTTGGTGTGAAGGGCGCGGGCGAGCAGTTCCTTGCCGGTTCCGCTCTCGCCGACGATCAGCACCGACGCTTCGCTGTCGCAGACCGCCGCGACCTTCTTGAAGACTTCCTGCATCGCGGGGGTCTTTCCGACGATGTTCCCGAACTCGGGGCCGCGCTCGGCGCGCAGTCGCTCCACCTCCCGGCTGACCGGCGCCTTGGACAGCGCCGCTTCGATCACCCGGCGCGCCTTTTCCAGGTCGATCGGCTTGGCCAAATATTCAACCGCGCCGAGCTTCATGGCGCGCACCGCCGTGTCCAGCGTGCCGTGCGCGGTGATGATGATTCCTTGAACCGCCGGGCATCGCTTTCGAAGCTCCTCCAGCGCGGCGAGGCCGTCCATGCCGGGAAGCTTGACGTCCAGGATCACCAGATCCGGCGCCGCCTCCCGCGCCATATCCAACGCCTGCTCGGCGGTGGGCGCGCAAAGAACCTTGTGGCCCAGTGAAGACAGGAAGCGTTCGAACGCCCAGATGATGGACTGTTCGTCGTCCACGACCAATACGGTAGCCATCTTAGAGCCTCGAGAGACCCGCGCCGTCACGCCGATTTCCACGGGAGATCGATCCAGAACGTCGAGCCTCGATCCGACGTCTGGAACCCCATTTCTCCTCCATGATCTTCCACGATGCGCTTGGTGAGCGCCAGGCCCAGACCCACGCCGTCCTCCTTGCCGGTCACGAACGGTTCGAAAATCCGATCGCGCAGGTCCTGCGGAACGCCGCGGCCCGTGTCGCCGACCGCGAACCGGACCCAGGAATCGTGCGCCGAGAGGGATACCGTGAGCGTCCCTCCCTGAGGCATGGCGTCGGCGCCGTTGAGGATCAGATTCATCGCCGCGCGTTTGAACCGGTTGACGTCGACGGGAACGGAAGGGAGGCTTTCGAAACGGCGCTCGACCCGAATGCCCAAATGAGTCAACTGCCGCGCCAGGAGATCCAGGACTTCGCCGACGGCCAGGTCCAAAGCCGCCGATTCTTTCGCCGGCGGAGAGGGCCGCGCGGCGGCGGAGAATTCCGACGCCGCCAGATCCAGGCGCTCGATCTCCCGCAGCAGGAGATCATAGGGCTCCCGTTCTTTCCCCCGCTTTTCTTCGCGCAGCATCTGCACCGTCATCTTCATCGCGGACAGGGGATTCTTGATCTCATGGGCGATGCCGGCGGCGACATGCCCCAAGACGGCCAGCCGCTCCGACCGCCGAAGGGCCTCCAACGTCCGGTTCAACGCGTCAATTAAATCCGCGATCTCGCGGCCCCCTCCGATATACGGCAGAGAATCGCCCGGTCGATCGGTCAGGCCGCGAGCCCGCGCCGCCAGCGTTTCGATCGGACGGGAAATGGAGTGTCCGATCACGGCGCCCAACAGGGCGACGACGATCAGACCGACGGCCGCGATGGCCACGAGGGGCCGCACGACCGCGCGCTTCTCGACGTCCAAGACGTTCGCCGGATAAAGAAGAAACGCCCCCCCGTTCCGCAGCGCGAGATAGCCTTTCCAGGGAACGAAGGTATCTTCGGGAGGCCAAAATTCCCTTCGTCCCAGTTCCTCGGCCTCGCTCGCGGGAAGCGAGCAGAACGCAGTCAGCCTGTTTTCCTTGAAGACCGCCACCTCCGCATGATACACGGTTCGCAAATACCTGGCATAAGTAGGGGAGCTGGTGACGCCCGCCACTTCCCGCACCAGTTCCGCGAGGCTCCGAACCCGTTCTTTGAGCGTGTCTTCCACCGAGCGGGTCACCACCGCCAGCGTGGCGCCCACCGTGGCGGCGTAGACGGCGGTGAAGAGACCCACAAAGGGAAGGACGATGCGTTTTCTCATGAAGTCGCCCCCAGTCCCTATCTTAACGGCATCTTAGTACCACGCCCCAGTGATAGGTGTCCGGTTATTCTGGGGCGCGGAGTCCCATGTCCGAAGTCCCACGTCCCGAGTCTGGGTCCCCCTCACACTCCCCCAGGGGGAGTCGGAAGGGGACCGGACGTTTGACTTTGGACCTTGGACGTCGGACTCCGCCACCCGCAATCTGGTCATTCATTTGCTGGTGGCGGCACTTAGCGGCAAGGCGCCGGCGACTCCCTGCTTTCCATGTTCGGCCGCGGGTAAGGAATGTTCTCGTCGGGCCAAAAAAAACGGGTTTCCGGCGACCCACGCGCCGGAAACCCGCGAACGATTTGAAGCAAGGCTCCCGCTTACTAATCCTTCTTGTCGTCGCCTTCCATGATCCCCTTGTCCTCTTTGTCTTCCTGCTCGATGATCTTTCTAAAAAACGGCGCGCTTTTCATATAGGCCTTGTTGGCGTCTCTGTACTTCTCGATCTTGATTTTGTCGTCGTACTTCTTCCACAAAGCGTTGATCGTGTCGACCACCGGCTTGGTCAGCTCCCGCTTGCGCTCGGCAGGGTCCTTTCGAGGAGTCTGGCCGGCGCCGTACTGGCTGCCGGGCCCCTGATACTGACCCTGCTGGCCTTGCTGACCCTGGCCCTGTGGCCCGCCCGCTCCGCTGTTCTTGTCTTCCCGGATCGATTCCAGCTCGCCGAGCAACTCGATCAGCGGTTTGATCATGCGGACGCTGTTGATTTCACGGACGGCGTCGATCGCTTCTTTCGCCAGCTCGACGCTTTCATGACGGATCCATTCCTTGAGCATGTCGGACATCCCGTAGGACGCGATCATGCCGAACTTCAGAAGACATTTCTGCCGGAGCTCGAGCTCCTCCCTGTTTCGGCGGGCATGGAGCAAGAGGGCCTTGCCGGCCTCCACGTCTTTCTTGTACTTGCCCAAGGCGTTCATGCAGGCCACGCGCACGTCGATGCTTTGGTCGCCGAGAAGCAGAATAAGCTGGGCGCGAATGAGGGGGTGCGGCTCCGCCTTTTCCAGGTGGTCCTCGATGGCCAGGACGACCTCTCCGCCGTTCTTGGCTTTGGCGCGCGCCGCTCGATACTCCTTGATGACTTTTTCGGCTTCCTCCTTTTTCTGCTTCTCTTCTTCTTTGCGCTTTTGCTTGTCGTCGTCCTGGGCAAAAGCGGCGGGGAGGAAGAGCGACATCGCCAGCGACAGCATGATCAGCTTCCTCATGAACACCTCCTTGGTTTAGAACCTATCTCAGTAGGCCTCGTGAGCCGCGATGCCTACTGAAATAGGCTCTTAGGTCGACGCCCGTCCCTGGGGGCTATCTATCTAACGACATCCGGGACCTTTTTTCCTCAAAAATGATCGGCCTGCTGGAAATTTCTTCCGCCGCGCAAGCGCCGTTGACAGGACATCGCGCGGGTGGACATAGTAGCGGGGTCCATGCCGCGATTTCTGGTTCCCAACCTCAAGCCGGGCGGGGAAGTGGATCTGCCCCCCGCCGAAGCCCGGCACGCTGCGCGCAGCCGCCGCCTGCGGTCCGGCGCCTCCGTGATCCTGTTCGACGGCGCCGGAACGACCTGCGACGGCGTCGTCCTTCGAGTCCACGAAGGGCGCGTCACCGTTCGCGTGGGAACGGCCCACCGCTCCGACGAACCCCGACGCATCCTCATCGCCTCCGCGTTGCCCAAGGGCCGCCGCCTGCCCTGGATGGTCCAGAAGTTGACGGAGCTGGGAGTCGCCGAGTTCATTCCGCTCCATTTCCGGCGCAGCGTGGTGCGCTGGTCGCCGAGCCGGGCGCGGCGATTGGAGAAAGTGGTGATCGAATCCGCCAAGCAGTCCCACCGGGCGGACCTGATGAAACTCGGATTCGAAGAGAGGGTGGAACAGTGCGCCCCCCGCTTTCTCCGGGAAGGCGCCCTCTTCGTGACCGTTCCCCACGCTCCGGACACGCTGCTTCGCGCCGCCCGGGACGTCGCCGGAACGATCACGGTCGTCGTGGGGCCAGAAGGGGGCATCGATCCGCGGGAGCTGGAAACGCTGGGGGCCGCGCCGGTGTCGTTGGGTCGAACGATTCTGCGCGTGGAAACGGCCGCGGTCGCGGCGGCGGCGGTATTGGCGCAACTCTGAGGCCCTTCCTTGAATATGCTTCCAGAGGAACGACGGAGGGCCGGGCCGGGGCCCCGGCGCCGCGGAACCTCCGTTTCCAAAACGCTCTGCGCGCCGGATCTGGTCATTCTCGCCTATCAAACGATTGTTGCGGGGCTGATCGCCGTGTTTTGGTATCGGCTCGATCATCCCGAGCTGTACTGGAGTTGGAACCTGGGACTGATCTTGCTGACCCTGGGCCTTGCCTTTGCGGAACATCTTTTCCCTTCGGCCCCCACGCGATTCTTACACGCCTGGAACCCGGCGCTCGTCGTTCTGGCGTCCTTTCGCCAACTGGCGCAAGTCATCCGGCACATTCATCCCTACGAAGACCGGCGCTGGGATCACGTCTTGCAGACCGTCGATGAGCGCTGGTTCGGAGATACGACCGTCTTCTTCCGATCGATCGCGTGGGAACCTGCCGCGGATCTGTTGACGATCTGCTATTGGTCGTACTTCGTGCAGCCGTTCCTTCTTGGAGCGATGCTCTATCGACCTCCCGACTTGAAGAAATTCCGCGAATCGGTCACGGTGCTTCTGACAGGATGGTTCTGGTCCTATCTGGGCTATTTCCTGGTTCCGGCCGTGGGACCTCATCGGGTGATCGACGGCGCGCGGGCCGAGGAGCTGCAAGGGATCGCGCTCGCCGGGCCCCTGCACGATCTGCTGCTGCGGATGGAGGGATCGGTGCCGGACGCGTTTCCGAGCGGCCACGCGCTCATCGCCATGCTGATCCTGGTCTTGGCCTGGAAGCACAGCCGGAAGCTTTTTTGGACGTTGCTCCCTCTGGGTCTCGGTTTGGTAGCGGCTACCTTGTATCTCAGATATCACTACATCGTAGACGTCGTGGCCGCGGCCCTGATGGTGCCGACGTGCATCGCGATGGGAACTGCGCTCCACCGCGGGTGGGGAGATGAGGAGCGCGTTTGACCGTCCCGACGGCAGGGCGAGCGTTACTTCTTCTCCTCGGATTTGGGCGGCTCGACCGGCTGGTCTTTGGCCGGCTCGGCCGGCGGACTTTCCGGCTGTGGTTCGGGCGGCAAGGCTTCCTCTTCCGTCTCCTCGAAAACCTCGTTCATTTCGATCCCGTCAACCTTCTTGCGCAAGAGGTAATAGATCAAAGTTTGCTGCGATAGGACATAGGCCGGGACGTAGCCCAGGGTGATGCCCAGAGCGATCAGCAGCCATGACAGGACGATCCATGCCGCAAAGCGATGAGTGCCCAGATCCAGTTTCTCGATGGCGATGCTGTAGTCCGGCCGGACGATCCCGTTGGCGGCCTTCATGATGGCCTTATACACGAACGTAACGGGGGATTGGGCATCCTCCCAACGGAGGGGAACTTGATCGTACCGGTCCGTGAGAATCAGCGCCCACGACACATCGGCGACGTGACTGAAACGATCATGCACGGGGGCGTACTTATCCGGGAAGCGGATCTGACCTTCCCTCGCCACGTTGAACGCATTCCATTGTTTTTGGCTCCTGTCTTTCTCTTCCTGGGACGCGGTGGGAGGAGGCGGCGGAGGCGGCGGTTGAGGCGGATCCAGCGCTTTCCGGACGAAGACCAGATCGAAGCCGGCGCTTCCGGCCTTCAATCCGGTATGACACAACCCGACGGCGAAGAGGGTGACGAAACCGACGCACACGACGCCGTAGATCGCGGCGACGGCCTGATACCAGAGGTAATGCCAGGGGCGGGAATAGACGTAACTGAAACCTCGGCTGACGGCGTCGAAGGCATCGGTTCCTTCGGCGGCGACGGCCGGAACGAACAGGGGCAGCCCGCCGGCCGTTCCCAGCGCGATCAAGGTCATGATGAATCCGGACAGCAGGGCCAACGGGAGCAGCAAGGCGACGAGCGGCGCGCCGATCAGCACGAAATCCACGATCCGGCCCACCAAGCCGCCGGCCAGATTGCACAGGAAAAAGAAGGCGAACCCCATCACGCAGATCCAGGGAGACATGAAAAACGACCAGAATTTCTCGCGCGCGAAACCCAGCGCCCGGACCGTCTCGATCCGCTCTCCGTCCTTGGCGATCTCGTAGGCCGCAATCCGCGCGATGGCGCCGCCGAAATACGCCCAGATGGCCACGAGCGCCGCAATCAGACCCAATGCATGGGGCACCCAGAGCGTCCAGTGCGGCGTGTAGTTCGAGGTGCCGACATAGATCACTTCAAAGGACTGGACCAGTGTGGCGTACAGATCATGGAGTCCCAAGGTTTCCGGACGCCGGACATGCTCTCGATCGAGAAGGTTGGCGACCCATGCCGTCGCCGCCAGCGGACCGCAGAAGGAAAAGAGGATCCCGCAGAACCCGAGGAACATCTTCCTGAGATCCAGCGCCAGCATGAACCCGTTGAACAGGTCCTTCCAGTTCCCCTTCAACTCCTTCATGTGTGCTCCCGGAATAGTTCGAGGTTCGAAGTTCGAAGTCTGCCGCCGCCGACAGGCCGATTACGTGGATTTTCCGGCTCCGTCCGTCCGAGCTTTCGACGCGGACGATTTCGCCTCCTTCGAACCGGAATCCGGCGGAGTTCCGGAAGACGCCCTCGATTCGGTCACGTAGAACCCGCTTCCCTTGAAAATGAAGCCGGCCCCCGCGCCGATCTGCCGGCGGGATCGCCTCTTGCCGCACTTGGGGCAGATCTTGGGATCGGTCTCGTGAACCCGCTCGAAGATTTCAAAGCGGTGGGCGCACGAGGAGCACTCGTAGTCGTACGTAGGCATGTCGTTATCGGGGGGAATTATAAGAAGCTTCCGGAAGCGTTGTCAATCGCCTGCGGTCAGGAGTTAGGGAGCGGCGTGAAATAATAAGATCGAAAGGGTTCCCATCGGAGAATTACCTCCCGATCTCGACCATCTCCTGATCTCCCTGAAACCTCTCTCCACAACTCTCCCCGCCATCTCCTGATCCCCTTCGCCTTGTGGCGAGTGGGCGCGGCCCGTATAATTCCGTCCTCTTATGAAGCCGTCCCTCGAGCCCCCGAAGGTCTCGTTCGTCAGCCTCGGCTGCGCCAAGAATCTCGTGGACAGCGAGGTGCTGCTGGGCCGACTGGCCCGCGGCGGCTTCACGCTATGCGCCGATTACGAGGACAGCGACGTCGTGGTGGTCAACACCTGCGGCTTCCTCCAGTCCAGCGAGCGCGAATCCATGCAGACGATCGATCGCATGGTGGAGCTCAAGAAGAAAGGATCGGTCAAGGCGGTCGTCGTCGCCGGATGCCTGCCTCAGAGGTATGGGGCCGCCTGGGCGGAACGACTGCGCCACGTGGACGCCGTGCTGGGGATCGGCGGTCGCGACGACATCGCCGAGATCTGTGAAGGGTTGCTCGCCGCGTCTCGGCGGCGCACGCGACCTCTCGTCCGCGTCACCGCGGATCTTCCGCGGTATGAAATCGACCGGGACCGCCTTCGATTGACGCCGCGCCACACCGCCTACGTCCGGATCAGCGAAGGATGCAATCATACCTGCGCCTTCTGCGTCATTCCCAAGATCCGAGGCACGTTCCGATCCAAACCGATCGAGGGGATCGTCGACGAGGTCCGCGAGCTGGCCTCCGATGGGACCAAGGAAATCAACCTCATCGCGCAAGACACCACGAATTACGGCTTGGACCGCTATGGAAAGCTGTGCCTGGAAAAGCTGTTGGAGGAGCTGTCGTCGGTCGAGGGGATCGAATGGATCCGCCTGCTGTACTGTTACCCGACCTTCGTCACCGACCGGCTGATCCGCGCGCTGGCGAATCTGCCGAAGGTGGTGAAGTACATCGACATGCCGATCCAGCATACCCGCGAAACCGTGCTGCGGCGGATGCGGCGCGGGATCACCGAGAAACGCCAGAAAGAGTTGATCGCGAAATTGCGCGAGGAGGTTCCCGGCCTGGTTCTGCGCACCACGGTCATCGTCGGATTTCCCGGAGAAACGGAAGCGGAATTCGAGGGCTTGCTGGATGATTTGGCGCAGATCCGGTTCGAGCGGCTGGGAACGTTCATGTATTCGCGGGAGCCGGACACGGCCGCCGAGGAGATGGACGGACAGGTGCCGGAGGCCGTCCAGCGCGAGCGGTTCGATCGCGTGATGCGGCAGCAGCAGGACATCGTCATGCGGTTCAACGCCTCTCTCATCGGGCGCGTTCTGCCGGTGTTGGTGGAACGGGAGACGGGATCGTCCTGGCAGGGACGCACCTACGGAGACGCGCCCGAGGTCGACACGTTCATCATCCTGCGCGGTTCGAAACTCTCGGAAGGACTCATCCTGCCGGCGCGCGTCACCGGGTTTCGAGGGTACGACCTCGTCGGCGAAGTTCCCTAGAGATAAGGAGATACCTGGAGATGGGACGATAGGACCGCCTCTCCACGTCTCCCCTTATCTCCCGATCTCCCATGACGCTGGCGAACAAGATCACGACGGCCCGATTCTTCCTCACGGTCGTGTATTTCATCCTGCTGGGGGTCCATGGCCGCGGGGTGAATCCCTTGATGCTCGACGTGGCCTTCGCGCTCTTCCTGGCGGCGGTGATCGGCGACGCGCTGGACGGCTATGTGGCGCGAAAATACCGGCAGGTCACTCCTTTTGGTAGAATCGCGGATCCTTTCGTCGACAAGATTCTGGTATGTGGTTCGTTTATTTTCTTCATCACGCTGGATCCGCTGGAACGGGTGATCCCAGCGTGGATGGTGGTGCTCATCGTGGCGCGGGAATTCCTGGTCACCGGGATCCGCGGCGTCGCGGAGGCTCAAGGAATTCCGTTCGGCGCCAGCGCCTGGGGTAAGTTAAAGATGGTCGTGCAGAGCTCCGTGGCGGGAACCGCGCTGGTCTATGCGGCGCATCTGTCGGCCTGGGATTGGACGGGTTCAGCCATGCACGGCCTGATGTGGATCGCGACGGCGGTAACGGCGCTGTCCGGCGTTCTGTATGTGGCGGATGCCCGAAAGCTGTTTCGGTCCCGGGGGATTTGATTCGGAACCGCGGCCACCGTCCGTTTAGAGGTAGAGTCGGCATATGACTCAGCCCCCTCAGAAGCCGCATCGACCGGCACGCGGAGATTCCCGAGTGGCGGGACGGGATCTCCGGGCGTCGGCGGACCGCGCGGGCCCGCCGGCCCAACTTCGTGAAACCCGGATCGGTCCCGGCGAGAGCCAGGACAGCAGCCGGATCCGCCGGCCCGCCGAGGCGGCCTCCCGAGGCCTGGGATTGCGCCTCAAGATCATGCTCGCCATGGGGCTGGTCACGCTCGTCGTAGCCCTCCTGATTTTCATCGTGGTGTACGTCCGCGCCGCACGCGCGCTGGACGAACAGATCAACGCCCGCGGTAAGCAAATGGTGGATGTTCTCGCGTCGGTGGACTCGGAATACTGGATGGCCTCCATCCATGCGCACCACCGCGCCCAGCTTTTCGGCGATTTGATGCAGCACGTGCGGCTGACGCCGAACGCGCAAGACAACCCGGAATATTTCCAGCTCCGGCGGATACTCGTGGAGCCGCTTTCCGCGGATCGCGCCCTGGTCGCGGATCAGCTCATCGATCGCTTATCGTCGAATCCCGACTGGAAGGCGGAGGTGCAGGCGAATCCGAGAATGCGGCAAAACTACGAGATCCTGGTGAATCCCTTTCGCTCGTTCCACGAGCTGCGGCCGTTCAAGAGACTGGAGGAACTGGCCGGGAAGGACTTGATCGATGTGGGGGTCTTCGACGTCACTCTGCCCAAGGAAGCCTATTTGCCCGGCGTGGGCATGCGGGGAGTTCAGAACGTGAACTTGCCGGAGGATGCCCGCCAACCCGGCTTCTCCATGAGCGACAAATCCCGAGTCGAACAAGGCGCCACCGTCATGACGCGCACGTTTGTGCGCAATCCCGATCCCGGAGATCCGGTGCGGCTTCTGTACATGGTGCAGCTATCCACTCAGGCGATCACCGAGGCGAAGCGGTCCCTCCTGTTGATCATCCTTCTGCCGATCCTGGGTTCGTTCGGCATCGCGCTGGGAATCGCGGCGTGGCTGTCCCAGCGGATCGTGAAACCCGTGAAGACGTTGATCGGCGACATCCACGAAGTCAGCTCCGGAAACGTCGACCATAAGACGGCGGCGACGTCCAACGACGAGATCGGCCTTTTGGCGGCGGCCTTCAACCGGATGACGACGGCGCTGCGGGTGGCGCGCCAGCAGGAGCTGGAAAAACGGGCCTTGGAGCACGAGCTGGATATCGCCGGCGAGATCCAGGCCAATCTGATACCGAAGAAGAAGCTGAGCCTCCCCGACTACGACATCGACGCCTACTACCGCCCCTCCAAGGAGGTGGGAGGAGATTATTACGACTTCATTGACATCGACCGCTCCCACTTCGGGGTGGTGGTCGCCGACGTATCCGGAAAGGGCGTTCCGGGAAGCCTCGTGATGGCCATGGCGCGCGCGTTGATCCGCATGGAGGCGGAACGGAGCGCGAACCTCTCTCCGGCCGACACGTTGGTCCGCGTCAATCGAATGCTGGCGCGGGACATCAAGAAGGGCATGTTCGTCACCGTGATGTACGTCATCATGGACCCTTCGACCCATCAGGTGCGTCTTTCCAGCGCCGGTCACAATCCGATGATCGTGTGGCATGCGCGGACCGGCGCCGTCTCACTGAGGAACCCGAAGGGCATCGCGCTGGGGATCGATCCCGGGCCGATCTTCGAGCGGTCCGTCTCGGAGGAGACCCTGACGCTGGAACCCGGCGATCGCGTGATCCTGTACACGGACGGCGCGGTGGAAGCGATGAATGAGAACAATCAGGAATTCGGAGATCGGCGCTTCCAGGAGCTGTGCAAGAAACTGGCCACCCTGCCGTCCGCCCAGTTCCTGGAACGCATTGTCAAGGCCCTGGACGAGCACAAGGGAAGATCCGTCCAGCATGACGACATCACCGTCCTCACGCTGCGCCGCCTGTGAAGTCGGTCCTCTCCGCGGCTTTTCGAAAGCACCGCTTCTCCGTTCTGGGCACCGGGCCGCATCTCGTGATATACTGGATTCGGGAGAATCTCGATGCCCAAGCCGTTGAGAGACAAGCTCCTCGTGTCAAACGACACGAGGTATCTGGTGGTGGTCCGTGAGTTCATCGCCCGGATGCTCCGCCTCAGCGGCTTCACGCGCGAAGACGGGAACAAGATCGTACTCGCCGTGGACGAAGCCGTGACGAACGTGATGGAGCACGGCTACGGCCGCGTCGACGCCGGGGTGATCGAAATCGAGGTCCGGAGCGAAGATGGGCAATTCCTGGTCGTCATTCGGGACTCGGGGCGGGTTTTCAATCCCGTTTCGACGCCGCCCGTCGACGTACGCGCCCACCTCCGGGCCGGGCGAAAGAAGGGGTTGGGAGTGTTCCTGATGCGGAAGATCATGGATCGGGTCGACTACCAGCTCAAGGACGGGGTGAAAAACGAGCTGACGCTGGTCAAATACGCCAGGTGAGGCGAAAGGACGCGCATGCCGGCATTTCGGATCGCCAAAGAAAATCTCGAAGAGGGAATCACTCTCTTCACCGTACAAGGTTTTCTCGACGCGCATACCTTCGAGGAACTGGCCAAGGAGATGAGCGACGTCTTCGCGTCGGGCGTCTTCAAGCTGGCTGTGGACCTGTCGGGATTGGAATACATTTCCAGCGCGGGAGCCGGCGTCTTCATCGAAGCCATCGGCACCGCCCAGCAGAACGATGGGGACATCGTTCTCTTGCGCCCCAGTCCCAGCGTCAAGGAAGTCTTTGACCTCCTGGGACTCTCGCAGATCTTCACCATCAAGGAGAGTCGGGAGGACGCGGTAAAATCCCTGCGGGTGCGGGTCTGAGCCGTCCCTGGAGCGCGTCCCCGAGCCTCGTCACCGATCGTCAGCGCTCGCTTTCATAAGTCCGCATCGAGCGCTCAGTTCCCTGGTTCGCGTCCTGCCGATCCCTTCGCGCCTCGCCGTCTTCGCGCCTTGAACGTGAAAGCGTCTTCTCATCCGAGGGCCCAGGCTCGGCGGATTCGGGCGGCTTGGTCTTCCAGCGGGCGTGAAGCCACATCCATTGCTCGGGATGCTCGCGGATGAACGCTTCCAGGCGCGCCGTGAACGCGGCCGTGATCCGCCGGACCGCCTCCTCGCGCGTGATCCCGGGGTCCCGCGGGACGTCGAGAGGCGGCGTGGCGACGACCCGATGTTCCATGCGACCGTGGCGGTAGAAGTTCACCGGGATGATGGGAGCGCCGTACTTGAGCGCCAACAGCGCGGCGCTTCGGACTGTGGACGCCGGGCGTCCGAAGAAGGGGACGAACACGCCGTCCTTGCGCGCGTTCTGGTCCGCGAGGATGGCCAGGATGGAGTTGCGTTTCAGGCTGGCCGCCATCGTGCGGACGGCATTGTATTTGGGAACGATGCGCTGTCCGGTGGAACTCCTGAGGCGATTCACGTAAGCGTCCAGGAAGGGGTTTTCGATGGGGCGTGCCACCGACACGAGGGGGTATCCCGCCAGGGACGTGGCCAGCGCGGCCAGCTCCCAGTTTCCCAGATGGGCGCATACGACGATCACGCCCCGGCCTTCCGCGAGGGCCTTGTCGAAGATCTGGAAATTCTCCAGCTTCACGTATCGGGAGAGCCGATCCCTCGCCATGAGGCGGGGAATCAGGAGCGTTTCCACCGCGCTGATGCCCAGGTGTTCGTACACGCGGCGCACCAACCGATGGATCTCGGACGGGCGCCTGGGCATCCCTTCGGCCCGCGCGATGTTCTTGACCGCGATTCGCCGATGTTTCGCGTCCAGCACGTACATCAGGCGGCCAAGGAGCTTCCCGAGCCGGCGGGCCGCGCCGTACGGACACATGTCCACCACGGCGATGAGATAACGGATGAGCAGATAGGACAAGATCTGCACCGGGAGAATACGGCGCCACCGGAACGTGCGCGGACGTCTCGGACGAGGCATCGTGTCCTAAGGGAGATGAGCGTGAGGATTTCCGGGGAGACCCGCTTTCTCCATATCCCCTCAACGGGCGGACGCGGCTTCGGCCGGCGCCCGGTCCCGAATCAGCGTGTCCAGAAGCGCGTCGAGACGTTCTTCGCCCCGAACCAGTTCCATCTCGACGCGCAAGCTGGCCAGAGGGAGGTGGAGCGCCGCCGGATCCAACTTGCAGGCGTCCTTCTCCGAGGTGATCAGTCCCTCCGCCATGAATTCCTGCGCTTCCGCTTCGATCTTGAGGAGGTCCAGCGGCCGGTAGAAGTAGTGGTCCGGGAAGGCGCGGAACTTGACGATTCGTGCGCCGCAGGATTCCAGGGTCCGCCGAAAAGCTTCGGGATTTCCCAAGCCGCAGAAGGCAAACAAGCGTCGGGCTCGGACCCATTCCACCGGCGCTTCCCGTTCGTTCCACACCAGGCGCACGGCGGTCGGCCGATGCACGGCTTCCACGATCGGACGGGCGCCGCTGATCTTGGCGATTCGTTCCCTGAGGAGCTTCAGCTCCGGCTCCGGCGCCTGATCCACGCGGGTCATCACCACGACGCCCGCCCGCTGGAGCGCCGACGGGCGGTCGCGCAGGAGTCCGCGCGGCAACAGCCGCCCGTTGCTGAAGGGGTTCGTCGCGTCGACCGTGACCACCTCCAGATCGCGGCGTATCCGATAATGCTGGAACCCGTCGTCGAGCAACAGCACGTCCGCGGCGAATTCTTCGATCGCGCGCCGGGCCGCCGCCGCGCGGTCGGCGGCGGCGAAGCGGGCCACGTTAGGCAAGCCGAGAGACTCGAGCATGTATTCGTCGTCTCCCCCGTTCGGACGGCGGCCGTATCCTCGGGCCAGCACGGCGACGCGCAGGCGCCGGCCGGCCAGCTTGCGGGCCAGGTAATCGACCAGCGGAGTCTTTCCGGTGCCTCCGGCGGTGAGGTTGCCGACGCTGACGACGGGGACCGGCAGGCGGACGCTCCGGGCCAAGCCCAGCCGGTAGGCCAGCCGATGCAGTTCATGCAGCGTTTCGTAGGCGATCGATCCCGCGGACAGCGCGGCGCGCACCGCCGCCGCCTTCACGCCCCAGCGACGGCCGTGGATCACGTCGAGAAGATAGTTCCGCATCTCTGTTCGATTCTAACACAGCTTGAACCCGTTTCCAATGCGGGGCAGGGAAGACCCGGCCTCAAGACATGCGGATCGCCTAATTTCTTCACCTCGCGCACGAAAGAGGGATATACTACTTGCGTACGTCGCGGGGAGGCTCTCTTGAAAATCAAGATCTGCGGAATCACCACCCCTCAGGACGCCGCGGTCGCGCTGGAAGAGGGGGCGGACTTTCTGGGATTCATCTTCAACCGCGGTCCGCGGCAGGCGGACGCGCGTGTCGTACGCGAGATCGTGCGGCGAATTCCCCGCCACGCCGAAGGCGTCGGCGTATTCACCGACCAACCTTTCGACGAGGTGCGCTCGGTGCTGGAACAAAGCGACCTCACCATCGCGCAGCTTCACGGCGCCGAGCCGCCCGAGTACGCGGCCGCGCTGGGCGTCCGAGTCATCAAGACGTTCACGTCGTTCACGCGCCAATCCCTCGGCGAGCTGGCGAAATACGACAGCTTCGCCTACCTTCTGGATGTTCCCCGCGGGTACGCCGCGCGATCGCAGGTCGATCCCGACTGGGCGGTGTGCGCCAAGAAGCACGGACGCATCATCGTGTCCGGCGGGCTCGACTCTGGGAACGTACGGGAAGTCATCCGCCGTACGCGGCCGTATGGCGTGGATGTGTGCTCGTGGACGGATCGATCGCCGGGCGTGAAAGATCCGGACAAGATCCGCGCGTTCATCCGCGCCGCGCGCTGGGCGGTTCAGGATACGGAGCGCATCAAGGTGACGGTCCGTTAGGAGATTGTCGTGATAGGGGAGATATGGAGATGTGCCGTACCCCACATAGGGAGTCTTATCACCTGTATCCCCTATATCTCGACCTCCCCTTGAATATCTCGAAACGCTCCTAGCCCAGCATCTCCCCGGGCTTGGGCTGATATCCGCTGATGAACTCGGCGGCCGACATCCGTTTCTTGCTTTCGGGCTGAACCTCCAAGAGCGCCACTTCCCCATCGGCACACGCCACTCGAAACCGGTCCTTTTCGACGGCCGTGATGGCGCCGGGCCGGGCCGCGGGACGGGGTCCGCGGACCGCTTCCGCCTTCCAGATCGTCAACCGGGCGCGATGGAGCAGCGTGAATGCGCCCGGAAAGGGCTGCAAAGCGCGCACGAAGTCCTTGATGCGCCCCGCCGGCTTGCGCCAGTCGATGCGCCCGTCGTTCTTCTCGAACTTGGGCGCCCACGTCGCCTCCCGATCGTTCTGGGGAAGTTCCACGACCGTCTGGTTCTGGATGTTCTCCAGCACCTCCAGCAGCAATTCCCCGCCGATTCCCGCCAGGCGCGATTCGAGCTCCGGCGTCGTGATGTCGGGATCGAGCGGCACGCGCACCAATCCCAGGATGGGGCCCGCGTCCATCTTCTCGACGACCTTGACGACGCAGACGCCGGTGAACGTCTCTCCTCGAAGGATCGCGCGGGCGACCGGCGCCGGCCCCCGATACCGCGGCAGGAGCGAGGGGTGGATGTTGATGCAGTACCATCGCGGAAGCGTCAGAATGTCGTGGAGCAGCTTTTGGCCGTACGCCGCCACGACGATGACGTCCGGGGAGAGCGCTCTCAGCTCCCGCACGAAGTCGTATTCGTTGACATTTTCGGGCTGGAAGAGATGGACGCCGCGGGCGACGGCGACGTCTTTCACCGGACTGGGTTGGACCTCTTGCCCCCGGCCGCGCGGACGATCCGGCTGCGTGACGACCGCCATGACCCGATGAGGCGAGGCGAGTAGCCTTTCCAGCGCCGGCACCGCGAAGGGGGACGTGCCCATGAACACCAGGTTCATGGTCCTCCTCCGAGCGCCGACCTCCCCGCGCTCCGCCTTTTCATATCACGTGCGTCTCTTGGTTGAGATTTCCCTCGCGGAACCGGCTCCACCTCAGGGGATGCAGGTCGATCGACGGCCGTCCGCTCAGGAGCAGCTCGGCCATGAGCTTTCCGGTCGCGGGGGCGTGCATCACGCCGTGGCCGCTGAACCCGGCGGCGACGTAAAAGCCGCGGAGCTCCGGAAGCTCCCCCAGAATCGGATGGTGGTCGGGGGTGACTTCATACAGCCCGGCCCATCCGGTCTTGATCGTCGCGGATTCCAGAAGCGGCACCCGGTGCATCGCCAGCTCCGCGATTCTTTCGATGAACGCATAATCGACGTTCTGATTGAAGCTGGGAGGTTCATTCTTGTCGGCCAGGCCGGCAAGGATGCCTCCGCTTTCGGAGTGCAGGTAGACTCCGCTGGTGTAATCCACCGTCATGGGGATCGGATGGCGAAGGCCTTCCGTGATGGGTTCCGTCACGAAGCACTGCCGGCGGAGCGGAGCCACGGGGATCTCGATGCCGATCATCTCGCCGATTTTTCCGGAGTAGGCGCCCGCGGCGCACACGACCCGCGGGGCGCGGATCTCTCCCCGCGAGGTCCGCACGCCCGCGACTTCGCCGCGGCGGGCGAGCACTCCGGTGATCTCGCACTGCATGAGGTACCGGACGCCCAGCGCCGTGCCGGCCCGGTGATAGCCCGTCAGATAGTCGGCGGGAGAGGCGTAGCCGTCGCGTGCATGAAACGTGCCCGCGAGGACATCCTCAAGCCGCACGTAGGGAGCGATTTGGCCCACCTCCGCCGGCTCCAGGAAGCGGACGTCGAGGTCGCGCCGCCGCTGGAGCTCGACGTTGCGCCGGAAGAGGGGGATTTCCTCCGGGCGGGTGGCGATCCACAGATAGCCGACCTGATGAAAGGGGACCGACACGCCCACGTCCCGCTCGAACGATTCGAACAGCTCGATCGACAGCTTGGACAACTGGACGTTGATGTCGCTTCCGAACTGGGCCCGGATGCCGCCGGCCGCCTTGGAGGTGGAACCCATGCCGGGATTGATTTCGCGGTCCACCACGACCACGTCGCGGTGACCCGCCCTCGCGAGGTGGAAGGCGATGGACGTGCCGATGATGCCTCCGCCGATGATCACGACGTCGCAGGAGAGTTCGGCCATAGGGCAGGTATTGTACGGCCGGCCGGACGGCGCGCAACTGTCTGAAGCCGCGCCGGAACTCCTTTACAATTTCTCCGTCTCGCTCGAAAATCACCCGCATGAAACGCGTCATTTCCACCGATCGCGGACCGAAGGCGATCGGACCCTATTCGCAGGCGGTGGAAGCGGGCGGTTTCCTCTTCATCTCAGGTCAGATTCCGATCGATCCGGCGACGGGAAGCGTTGTCGGCGCTTCGATCACCGACCAGACGGATCGGGTGCTCAAGAACATCGAAGGGATCCTGGCGGCGGAGGGTCTTTCCACGGACCACGTGGTCAAAACGACGGTCTACCTCGTGGATCTTACGGAATTCGGAATCATGAACGAAGTGTACGGGCATTACTTCCCCAACGACCCTCCGGCCCGGGCGACGGTGCAGGTGGCCGGGCTCCCCAAGGGGGTTCGCGTAGAAATCGACGCCATCGCGCGCAAGCCGTAGGGAAGCCCCTCCCTGCCCCCGTTAGGGTTTGAGAAAAAATAAGCGCTCTTTTTTTCTGATCAACCGCCAAAACGCCATCGGGGTCTCCTTTGGCGAGCCTTTTGGCGGTTTGGCCGCTTTGGCGGTTCAAGTCTTCCACCAGAAATCGATCCTTTGTTTATTCACAAATCATCAAGCCATCCGCCGCGGCCGAACACCGAATTGGACGCGCGGCTTCCTTTACGCTAAGATTGTCTTGCGACAGGCGGGATTCGGCTTTTTGCGTGCGATCCCTCGGATTCCCCCGTGGCAAATCCGAGGAATCACCGGCAAATCTTACTCGCCCGCCCGAAATCCGGGCCCCGCGCGCCCGAGTGAGGAACTTCATGGAGCCCCGCTACAACGTCCAGGAGATTCTGGATCATCTCGAACGGATCCTCGGACATCGCTTCACGCGGCCGGAACTGGCCGTGCAAGCCGTCACCCATTCCTCCGCCAAGGACAAGAATTTGCCGTGCAACGAACGCCTCGAATTCCTGGGCGACGCCATCCTGGGTCAAGTCGTCAGCGAGTATCTGTACCAGGAATTTCCGGAGTACGCGGAAGGTGAGCTCTCGACCATGAAATCGGTCATCGTCAGCGCGAAGACGCTTTCCGATCGCGCGCTGGATCTCCACCTGGACCGCGTGCTGATTTTGGGGCGGGGACTCAGCCTGAAAAAGAGCTTGCCGCGCTCGATCCTGTGCAACATGTTCGAAGCCGTCATCGCCGCGCTGTATCTGGACGCCGGCTTCGAAGCCGCCCGTGCGTTCGTCCTGTCCCAGATTCGCGCCACGGCCGACGAGATCCTGAAGGACAAGCATGAGAAGAATTACAAATCATTGCTCCAGGACTACGCGCAGCGGACGCTCTCTCTCGTGCCGGTCTATCGCGTCATGAAAGAAGTAGGGCCCGACCACCGCAAACAATTTCAAATCCTCGTCGATCTGAATTCCAAGAGCTACGGGCCGGCGTGGGGATCCAACAAGAAAGAGGCCGAACAGCGCGCCGCGCAGATGGCGTTGCAGGTGCTGGGCCTGGAACCTAAGCCGCCGGAACGCCAGCAGACCGATGAGTGACTCGTGTGCCCTGCCGGCGGGCGATGAACGTGTAGGATGGTAAGCTCTCCCCTTCCTCCCGTATCTCCGGATCTCCTGGAGGCGGCCGCATCCGCGCTTTCGGTTCAGCGGATCGCGGCCCGACTCGGCGCCGGGGCATCCGTGACCGCCGGCGGCGTGTGGGGGTCCTCGTACGCCCTGATCCTGGGCGCCCTGTCCCGCACGATCCGGCCGTCGATTCTCGTCGTCCCGACGCTTGCAGAGTGGGAGTCCGCCGCCGCCGATCTGGCCGCGTTCCAAAGGCTGGTCCTGGCGACTTTTCCGGAAGCCGATGCGTCGCCCCAGGCTTACGCGGATCGCCTCCGCACGGCGCAGCGGATCGCGGCCGGAGAGCTCACGTTCGCCGTGGCGTCGGCCCGAGCGTTTCTCCAGGAGCTTCCCTCTCCCGCGGCGATGGAGCGAGCGCGCGTGCGCTGGGCGGTGGGAAACCTTCTGGATCCGGACGCGCTGTCGCTCCGGCTGATCGAGAGCCGGTACGAGCGAACCCATGCCGTCGAGCGTCCCGGAGAGTACGCGATCCGCGGCGGGATCGTCGACCTTTTCCCTTTCACGTCGGAACACCCCGTTCGCGTGGAACTGGTGGGTCGGACGATCGAGTCGATCCGCGCCTTTCGCGTGTCCGACCAGAGTTCCACGGAGCCGTTGCCCTCCGTGGAATTCAGCCTCGTCCCGCTTTCGGAGGACGGGCGTTCCTCCTCGGCCCTGACGGAGTATCTTCCCGCCGGAGGTTGGATCGCTCTTCGGGAACCGGCGGACATTCGCGAGGAAGGGCTCCCGCAGGCTCTGGCCGGACACCCTGTCTTGACGCTCCAGTCGCTTCCACTGCCGGAAGTCGGCGCCACGGTCAATGTCAAGACGCGCTCCATGCAGCGCTTCTCGGGCGTATTGTCCAACGTGGCGGGTGAACTGGCGGCCGTCGCGAAAGACCGCGACCGCCTGTTTTTGTTCAGCGCCAACGAAGGCGAGGAAGACCGGCTCCGGCAACTCCTTCACGATGCGAGGGCGAACGTGCAGGGCCTGGAGTTCCGCCGGGGCCGGTTGACCACCGGGTTCGACTTCGAGGAAATCCGCATCGCCTGCCTGTCGAATCACGAGCTGTTCAATCGATATCGGATCCGGCGCCCGGCCGAACGGGTGGCGGAAACGCGGCCGATCACCGAGCTTCTGGAACTCCAGCGCGGGGATACCGTCGTCCACCTCATGCACGGCATCGGTCGCTTTTTGGGAATCGAGACGCTTCAGCGCGAGGGGCGGCGGCAGGATTTCGTGGCGCTGGAATATCAGGGCGGGGCCAAGGTATACGTGCCCGTCGCCAACATCGACCTGATCCAGAAGTACGTCGGAGGAACGGAGACCCCGCCGCCGGTGCATGCCCTGGGCGGATCCGCGTGGAGCGCCGCCAAGCTGCGGGCGGAAGAAGCCGTCCGCAGGCTCGCCCGCGACTTGCTCCAAGTGCAGGCGCTCCGGGAGACGGAGCGCGGCATCGCTTATCCGCCGGACTCCGAATGGCAGCGCGAGTTCGAGGCGTCCTTTCCCTACGAGGACACGGAAGACCAACTCGAGGTGACGCGGGCCCTCAAGCGCGACATGGAATCGTCCCAACCCATGGACCGGCTGGTGTGCGGCGACGTCGGATACGGCAAGACGGAGCTGGCGATGCGCGCCGCCTTCAAGGCCGCGACGTCGAACCAGCAGGTCGCCGTCCTGGTGCCGACCACAGTGTTGGCGCAGCAGCATTACCAGACCTTCCGCGAGCGCATGGCGGATTACCCTCTGTCGATCGAGGTGATTTCGCGATTCAAGTCCAAAGCGGAGCAGCGGCGGGTTCTCAAAGCGACCGGGGAGGGAACGATCGACATCCTGATCGGAACGCACCGGCTCGCGCAGGAGGACGTGAAGTTCAAGGACCTGGGGCTCGTGATCATCGACGAGGAGCAGAGGTTCGGCGTCGAGCACAAGGAGCGGCTGAAGCGGCTGCGCGCGACGGTGGACGTGCTCACGCTGACGGCAACCCCCATTCCCAGGACCATGCACATGGCGCTCCTGGGCATCCGGGACATTTCGACGCTGGCCACGCCTCCGCAGGATCGGCTGGCGATCCGCACCGAGGTGATTCCGTACGACGAGCGGCGGATCCGCGAGGCGATCGTGGCGGAACTGGACCGCGGCGGACAAGTCTATTTCGTTCACAATCGGGTCCACTCCATCGAGGAGGCGCGCCGGCATCTGGAGATGCTCGTGCCGGAAGCGACGTTCGGAGTGGGGCACGGTCAGATGGACGAAGACGAACTGGAATGGACCATGATCGCCTTTCTCGAACGGAAGATCGACGTGCTCGTGGCGACCACCATCATCGAGAGCGGACTGGACATCCCGAACGTGAATACCATCCTGATCGACAACGCGGACCAGTTCGGGCTGGCCGACCTCCATCAATTGCGCGGGCGGGTGGGGCGGTACAAGGTGCAGGCGCAATGCCTGCTGCTGCTGCCGCGGGACCGGCCGATCGTCCCCCAGGCGAGGAAGCGCCTCAAAGCCATCGAGGAGTTCAGCGAGCTGGGCAGCGGATTCAAGATCGCCATGCGCGATCTGGAAATCCGCGGCGTCGGCAACCTGCTGGGACGCGAGCAGCATGGACACATCTCGGCGGTCGGCTACGACCTCTACGTCAAAATGCTCGAGCGCGAAACGAAACGGTTGAAGCTGGAGGACGTGGAGGATCTGCCGGAGACGAGCGTGGAGCTCGGAATCGACGCGGGCATTCCGGCGGAGTACATCGAGGATATACGGTCGCGCGTGGAGGCGTATCGGCTCGTCGTGGGGTCGGAGGATCCCGGCGCGGCGCGCGCGCGGCTCGCGGATCGCTATGGCCCGCCGCCGGCGCCCGTCGAGAACTTCCTCAACGTGGTGCGCGTCAAGCAGCTCGCGCGCCGGTGGCGGCTGACCAGCGTGGCGAAGGGGAAAGCGTTCGTGGCGGCGACCTATCTCAGTCGTCGTGCCGTGGAGCAATTGTCGAAGCGATCCCCGCGGGAAATTCGCATCGTGGACGAGAAGGAGATTCATATCTATCCGAACGGCGATCCCGCCGGTCCCGCCCTGGCCGAGGCGTTGATTCGGCTGCTGGCACCTTAAACCGATTGTTACAAAATATTTTCAAAATATATCGTAACACACCATATCGTAACCGTTGCGCCGGGGGCGGCGACGGGTACACTGGCCCCCCATGCCGTTTCGCACCTTCCGGCAGGCGTACGATTATCTGGCGCGCTTCACCGACTACGAGCGCATGTCGGGTGGGCGGTATACGTCGCGAACCTACAACTTGCGACGCATGCGCTCCCTGCTCGATGCCCTCGAACATCCGGAGTGTCGCTTCGACTCCGTCCATATCGCCGGCACCAAAGGCAAGGGCTCGACCGCGATCATCACGGAGGCTTTGTTCCGCGCTCACGGATGGCGAACGGGACTGTACACGTCACCGCATCTCATGCACATGCTCGAGCGCATCCGGATCGACGGCCAACCGGTCCGGGAGTCGGAGTTCGTGCGCGCCATGAACCGCATGCGCCCCGCGTTGGATCGAATCCGCCCCACCTATTTCGAGATCATGACCGCGGCCGCGTTCCTCATTTTCGCCGCACGCAAGGTGGACATCGCCGTGCTCGAGGTCGGCCTGGGTGGCCGTCTGGACGCGACCAACGTCGTGACTCCTCGCGCCTGCGCCATCGCGCGCGTCGGATACGACCACACGGACAAGCTGGGGAAGACGCTGGCACGGATCGCCGCAGAAAAGGCGGGCATCATCAAGGCCGGCGTGCCCGCTTTCACGTCGGAAACAAATCCGGAGGCGCTGGGCGCCTTGCGCCGGCGGGCGCGGAAGGTCGGATCGCCCCTCGTGGGCGTGGCGCGGGACGTTCGCGACGTGGGCGCCACCCCGGCCGGCGTCGCATTCTCTTGGAATGGGCGGAAGCTCCGCCTGCCGGTGCTGGGCGAATTCCAGGCGGAGAACGCGGCCCTGGCCCTGAATCTGACACGATGGGTGCTCGGCGCGCTCAACCCTCGATGGGTATCCGCCGCTCTCGCTCGCGTTCGGCTGCCGGCCCGCGTGGAAATCGTCCGGCGACGCCCTACCTGGATCGTGGACGTGGCGCACAATCCCCTTTCGATGAAGGCGACCCTTCGCGCGCTGGGCCGCGTCCCCCGCCGCCGTACGATATGCGTCTTCGGCGCTTCCCAGGACAAAGACTACGCCGGCATGATGCGGGCGCTCGATCCAAAGGTGGACCTGTGGATCGTGACCCGATCGTCGACCCCCCGCGCTTGTCCGCCGGAAATCCTGGAGAAGCAGACGAAGAAGACCGCCGTCCGGACGGAGCGCGTCTCGGATGCGGTGGACCTGGCCCGCAAACTGGCCGGCCCGAGAGATTTGGTTCTCGTGACGGGCTCGTTCTACGTGGCCGGCGAGGCGCTGGCTACTCCACCTCTGGGCGGCGCTCCCTGAGCCGCCGCGTCCGAAGGCGCTTGTCGCGAAGCCGGCGCTCCACCGAGGCGCGGGTCGTTTTCGTCGGACGGCGGACGGGGGGAGGCTGGAGGGCCTTCCGGATCCAGAGGATCGCTTTGTTTCGCGCTTCCTCGAGATTGCGCGCCTGATGCCGCGTGGCTTGGCTGCTGACGAGGAGGCGCCCCGTCGCGTCGAGGCGGTTCTTCAGCGCATGCCGGAGGAGGACCTTTTCTTCCGGCGTCAGCCCTTCAATCCGTTCCAGATCGATCCGCAGTTGGATTTTCGTCGCCAGCTTGTTGACATTTTGCCCTCCTGGACCCGACGCGCGGACGGCGCGGCTCTGGATCGCGTCGCCGGGAATCACAATTCGATGGGTGACATGAATGGGCGAGGGCATCGTCTTCTATCCTCGGCGATCGTGCGTTCATGATTTACAGATCTCGATCCGGCGTCAAGGATGCCTGAACGGGCGATTTTCCCTGTTCGGGGGCCCACGGTAAGGAATAATGTGGAGCGAAGCGGTTTCCGGAAAGGAGAGGCCCATGGCGTACCTGCCGATCGAGAATTACGGGGTCATCGGCAATCTACGCACCGTCGCGTTGGTGGGGTTGGACGGATCCATCGACTGGTGGTGCCACCCGCGGTTCGATTCGCCCAGCGTCTTCGGCGCGATTCTGGACGACCGCAAGGGCGGGCGGTTCCGGATCGCGCCGCCCGATGGCGACGTGCGGGCCAAGCAGATGTACCTTCCCGACACGAATGTCTTGATCACCCGATTCCTCAGCCCGGAAGGCGTGGGCGAGATCGACGATTTCATGCCGATCTCCGAGCCGGGCGGAACGCGGCCGATCATCCGGAGAGTGAAAGTGGTCCGCGGCGCCGTGCGTTTCGACGTGGAGTGCCGGCCCGCGTTCAACTACGCGCGCGACCGCCACGAAGTCCAGGCGCGACCCGAAGGCGTGTCCTTTCTCTCGGACCGCGTCAAGCTCGGACTGGCGACCCAGGTTCCCTTGCGCCTCAAAGAGGGCGCCGCCGTCGGCGAGTTCGTCCTGCGGGCGGGAGAAAGCGCCACGTTTGTCCTGTCCGACCTGGATGAAGTAAAGGATTGCCTGCAATGCCTGTCGGCCGAGGAGGCGGAGGCGGCATTCCGCAGGACCGTGGAATACTGGGAACGATGGATCGGCCATTCGCGGTATCGGGGCCGATGGCGCGCCATGGTCGATCGCTCGGCGCTCGTCTTGAAGCTGCTGACGTTCGAGCCGACCGGAGCGATCGTCGCGGCGCCCACGTGCAGTCTTCCCGAGCGGATCGGGGGCGAGCTGAACTGGGATTACCGGTACGCGTGGATCCGGGACGCGAGCTTCACGCTGTACGCGCTCATGCGGATCGGTTTCACTCAGGAGGCGCACCGGTTCATGGACTGGATCCGCGCGCGCATCCACGAGCTCAATCCCGACGGATCGCTCCAGGTCATGTACTCCGTCGAAGGCCGCCACGACCTCGTCGAGGAATCGCTGGATCACTTGACGGGATATCGCGATTCGCGGCCGGTGCGCATCGGCAACGCGGCGCATCGCCAGATACAGCTCGATATCTACGGCGAACTCCTGGACGCGGTCTATCTCTTCAACAAGTACGGCACGCCCATCGACTACGACTTGTGGGTGCACCTCCGGCGGTTGCTCAATTGGGTCGTCGACAACTGGAGCCGTCCGGACCAGGGAATCTGGGAGATGCGCGGCACGCCGCGCCATTTCGTGTATTCCAAGCTCATGTGCTGGGTCGCCCTCGACCGCGGACTGCGCCTGGCCGACAAGCGGTCGTTCCCGGCGGACCGCGAGAAATGGCTGAAGGCCCGGGACACGATTTACGAAGAGATCATGAGCCGCGGATGGAACCGGAACCGGCAAACGTTCGTGCAGGAATACGAGAGCGATCGTACGGACGCGAGCTGCCTGATCATGCCGCTGGTCTTTTTTCTTTCGCCCACGGATCCCCGGATGCTGTCGACGCTGGAGGCCGTTCGAAAGGAACTCATGTCCGACAGTTTGGTCCACCGATATGATGGGCGGAAATCCCCCGAGGGCCTTTTCGCCACCGAAGGGACGTTCAGCATGTGCACGTTCTGGCTGGTCGAGGCGCTGACGCGGGCGGGGCGGACGGCCGAGGCGCGTCTCTTGTTCGAGAAGATGTTGGGATACTCCAACCATCTCGGCCTGTATGCGGAAGAGATCGGTCCCTGCGGGGAGGCGCTGGGGAATTTCCCTCAAGCGTTCACGCATCTGGCGCTGATCAGCTCCGCGTACAATTTGAATCGGGCGCTGGGCGACGGCGACTGGAAATGAACCTTGGACGACTGCGGGAAGCGTGGATCGTCGGCGTGGCGTGCGTGGTCGGCGCCGTCGCCTGCGATCGAGCTCGACCTCCCGCCCCGAACGCCGCGCCGCCGGCCTCCTATGCGGCGGATCTCGATCGCATGGTCGCTTCGCAGATCGAATCGCGGAGCATCCGCGTCGTCTCGGTCCTGCGCGCCCTGCGGAAGACGCCCCGGCCGGAATTCGTCCCTCCCGATCAGCGCCACCGCGCGTTCGACGACGGTCCTCTGCCCATCGGATACGGACAGACGATCAGCCAACCCTACATTGTGGCGCTCATGACGGAGCTGGCCGCTGTCAAGCCGGGCGATCGGGTGCTGGAGATCGGAACCGGCTCCGGGTATCAAGCTGCGGTCCTCGCCGAGTGCGGAGCCGAAGTGTATTCCATCGAGATCATTCCGGAGCTGGCCAAAGAAGCTCGCGAACGGCTGGATCGACTCGGCTACAGCAAAGTCCGCACGAAAGCCGCCGACGGATACGAGGGGTGGCCCGAGGCCGCGCCGTTCCAGGCCATTCTCATCACCGCCGCGGCGGGACACGTGCCGCCGCCGCTCCTGGATCAATTGGCCGATGGCGGCCGCCTGGTCGCTCCGATCGGCGAACCTTTTTTCGGACAGACTTTGTTTCGCATCAGGAAAAATGGAAGCGAACTGATCCAGGAAGACCACGGCGGCGTGCGGTTCGTGCCGATGACGGGAAAGATCGAACGAGCAAAATAAGTCTTGCGTCACGAGTCATGAGTCATGAGTCCGGTCATGAAGAAGGCGATAGCTCGTCTTCGACTCGGGACTCCGGACTCACGACTCGGGACTTGAAATAAAGCATTCCTCCGGCGGTAACGTATAGGACCGCCGCCACGCCGAGCACAAAACGGAACCCGACGCCGAGTGCCAGGATCGACGCCAAAAGCGGCGAAACCACCGAGGCGCATCCATTGACCGCCCATCCCCAGGAAGGTCCCCAAGAGCCGAGCGGCCCCGCCCAGCGAAATCCTCCCGGCATGGCCATGCCCATGGCCACGGAGGGAAGCGCGCCCAGAAGGGATCCAACCATCCACCACCCTCCCGGAACCAGCGTCCACGTCCCGATCCGCGGCAACAAGGCACACTGCGCACCGATCACCAGCGCGGCGGCGGCCACGACGACGGCCACACGATCCAGTCTCAGACGTCCGGACAAGTAGGAACCGGTGCCGGCGCCCAGGAACATGGTCGCGATCACGAGTCCGAACGCATGCGCGGCCGAAGGCGCCGATCGCGTCAAGATTTGCGCGAGAGGGATTTCAACGAATAGAAATCCGAGGCCGATCAAGAAGAAGTAGATTCCGGGCGCGACCGCCGACGATACGGGAGGCCGATCGCGCGCTCGCAGAAAGGGAAGCGCGATCAAGATCAAGCCGATGAAGGCCGCCTGCACCGCCGCGGCTCCCAAAAGAAACCCCCCGTCCAGCAGGGGGCGCCAGCCGATGTCCGCCCGTTCGCGCAACTCGCCCAGTCGTCCCGGCTTGAGGAAAAACCATGGGAAGGGCCGGTCATCCGTCGCGGGACGTATGTAGAAGGGATAGGAAGCGTACAACTTCTCCGGATCGCGCAGCAACGCATCGAGGGCGGCGGCATGAACTCCGCCTCCTCCCGCAGGATAGATCAATTCGTAGGATCGCCTTCGCAGCGCTTCGGCCAACCGTCGGCGCGAAGCTGGATCGAATCCTCGAGGCCTGATTAGAAAGGTGATCGTCTGGAGCGACCGAAACGCCACGAGGCAGCGCTCCGCCGGAGCGCCTTCTTTCAACGCCTCGACGGCGGTCGCGGCCAGCCGCAAGCTTTCGCGCGGAGGAAATTCGAGCCATCGCGTCACGCACAAGAGGCCGTCCGGAGCCAGACACCTCAGCATTTCCCTCCACGCTTCCACCGTGAACAGATAGCCTTCGGTCGGCTGTCCCAGAGCGGCCGTCATGGTGGCCGCGCCGTCACGCAAGGCGATCTCCACATACGCAACCGAGCCGTCGGGTTGGGCCCGCAGCAGCGTTCTCGGAGGAACCGTCACCACCGTCGCCCCCGGGAAATATCGGCGGGCATCCAAGCCCTGAACGTCGAACCAAACGCCCGCGATTTCGGGAGGGAGATGCACCAGCGAAGATCTCCCATATCGGTTGGCGGTCAGGACCGGCAGATTCCCCGCCGCGTCCAGGATCAAAGCTCGCCCTTCGGGGGCCAGCTCGTGGCCGACGGCTCCCGGCAGATGGGCCGGCAGATCCGGATCCACGGGCGGTTCGAGAAGCACATCGGGACGATCGCCGTCCACCACGACGGTCAGACCGGTCGGAACCCTTCCACGATAGGCCAGCGAGAGTCCCGGCGCGCGCCGAAACGTGGGAACCTTCAACAACGCCACGTGATGTCCTTCGGCACGACCAGAATGAACGCTGCGCGCTCCCAGCGTATTCGGCAGGCTCGCCAGGGCCTTGAATTCGGATACCGGGATCTCGGGACGCATCCAGGCGGCGAGCAGCAAGAAAACGGACGCGCCGCCGATCCGCCACGGGGAAAGATGAACGAAGCACGTGGCGGCGCAGAGGCCCAAAACGGCCGTTGCCGCCGCTTCCTGCCCGTCGAGGGCGCTTTCCAGCCAAAGGGCCGACGCTACGCCCGCCGCCCCGCCGAGAAGATTGGACGCATAGATCGTCCCCACGTTCCCGGGACGCCTGAGCAGGAAGTACAGCACGCCCAACGAGGCGAAGAACATCGGGACGCCGAAACATAGATACCATCCCGCCACCGCCGCCAGTTCTTCCGGTCCCACCGAGGCGCGAACCGGACGGAAAGGGATCCAGGAAGCGGCGTGCAGGCCAGCCCACGCGGAGACCGCCATGGCGACGGCGCATGTCGCCGCAGCGGTCCCGGGATCCGCCCGCCGAAGGCGCCTCGACAGCGCGAGGGCGACACCCGCCGCCGCGCCGCCGAAGAGCGCCAGCGAAACGACGAGCGCTCCAAAATGGTGCCATTGGGAAAGCGTGAAGAATCGGAACGCGTGGAGCTCGAAGAACAGACAGGCGGCGCTGAGCAGGAAAATCCCCGCCGCTTCCGCACGGGTCCGCGTGCCGCCCATCGTATTTCGAATCAATCGCGCCGCTCCAGGCTTATAATATATAGACTCATGAAATACGCTGCGTGGATCGTGGGGCTTGCGCTTCTCCGCGTGCCGGCGCGCGCGGACGAAGTCGTACTGCGCAACGGAGCCAGGTTCGAAGGCCGAGTGACGGAATCCGCGTCGAGCGTGGTGGTGGAGTTGGATTATGGCACGATCACGCTCCGGCGATCCGACGTGGCCCGCATTCACCGAGGGCCTTCGGCGCTTGACGAGTTGGAGCGGCGCGCGGCCGCCCTGCGGCCCGGCGATGTGGAGGGTCGATACCGGCTGGCCCGGTGGGCCGCCGAGCGGGATTTGCTCACTCGCGCCCGCAAGCTCTTCGAGGAAGTCGTGGTTCGAGAACCCGATCACGCCGGCGCTCGGGCCGCGCTCGGCTACCGGCGGCATGAAGGGCGATGGATGACGGAGGTCGAAATCCGCGCGGCCGAAGGTTTCGTCCGCTTCCGGGGCCGGTGGGTTCTGGAAAGCGAAGCGGACGCCATCCTGAAGCGGGAAGCGGAGCGGGGGGCCGAGGAGGCGCGTCGCGCGGAACTGGAACTCCTGCGGACCAGAATGCTCGAGGCCGAAGCGGCCGCGAACCGGGCGCGAGCGGCGGTGGAGGAGCTTCGCGCGCGGTTCGACCGGCGCCGTTGGGATTGGATTTGGGGACAGGTCATTTACCTTCCTCCTTTCCAGTGCTTTCCCCGAATCCTACCGCGCCCTCTCAAGTTCCAGAATACGGTTCCGCAGGAGCGACGGCCCGCTTGCGAGACTCGGCAGCGGGATGCCGGAACCGAAGGTTTCAGCCGTTAGAAATTGCGACATCCCACAATCTGAGCAATTTCTACATGTGCGTGCTCACCCTGTTCGTCGGCCTGGATCGTGACATCCCCCTGGTGATCGGCGCCAATCGGGACGAACGGGTCGCGCGCCTCTCCGCGCCGCCGAAGGAGCTGCGACCCGGCGTTGTCGGCCCTCAGGACCTCGAGGGGGGCGGCACGTGGTTCGCCGTCAACCGCCACGGACTTGTCGTGGCCGTGACCAATCGCCGGACTCCGGCGAAGACGCCGGACTCTTACTCGCGCGGTTTGGTGGCTCTGGAGGCGCTGGACTGCCGCGCGCTGGGCTGAGTCGAAGCCCTTATCGCCAAGCGCGTCGGCGAGCGGCCGGTGGCCGGCTTCAACATGGTCGCGGTGGAAAAGGACGGCGTCGGGTTGTGCCTCCACTGGGATGGCGAGCTTCGCAGAACTTCGTTCGGACCCGGCCGTCACGTCATTTCGACGAACGCCGACCTCGACGATCCCGCGATGCCTGAACGGCGGACGTTTCTGCGGAGCTTTTCCGAGAACTCCGCGGTCCCGCCGGAGGCGGATCTGGCGGATTTCCTGCGTTCGCACGAAGGAGATCGACCCGTCTGCAAGCACGGCGACGTGTACGGAACCGTTTCCTCGCTCATGCTCATCCGATCTTCACACGGAGAGCGGCTCCTGTTTGCGGATGGCCCTCCCTGCCGAGCGCCTTTCCGGGACTACACGCATCTGATCGGATGATCGCCGTGCTCCGTGCTATGCTGGAGGCATGGCGTTGGAACGTCTACTCGGCGACCTCCCGGTTTCTTCGTTCGTCGAGGAGCACCTCCATCGCCTTCCCTTGGCCCGGACCGGAGGCGCCCGGCCATTCGTTCCGCTGGCGTCTTGGAACATCCTCGAGCGCGCGCTGGCGCGGGAGGGCGCCGACGTTCTGGTCGCTCGGGATGGCCGGCCCTGGGAAAAGGGAGGGACGCCCACGGCGGAGCAAGCGCGGCAACTCTACGCGTCGGGGTATACGCTCGTCCTCCGGAATGCCGAGCGGCATGATGCGGCCTTGGCCGATCTGGCATCCTCCTTTTTCGAAGATTTCCAGGCGCCGGTGAACATTCATCTCTACTGCACGCCGGCCGACGGGCAGGGGTTCGGGTGGCATTACGACGCGGAAGACGTCTTCATCCTCCAGGCGCGGGGACGCAAGGAATATTCGCTGCGCAAGAACACCGTCCATCCTTGGCCGCTGCTGGAGACGATTCCGAAGGACATGGGCTTCGAGCGGGAGACCCATCCGTTGTCGTTGCGGTGCATGCTGGAGGAAGGGGACTGGCTGTATATTCCGGCCGGCTACTGGCATGTCGCGCGGGCGGTCACCGAATCGGTGTCGCTGGCGGTGGGCGTGATGATGCCGGCGGCCACGGCGGTGCTCGATTTCCTGCGCCGAGAGGTGCCGGGGTCGGTCATCTGGCGGCAGCGGCTGCCGGTCGGCGGGCGGGCCCTTCCTCGCAGCGAGGCGGAGAGGATCGAGGCGTATCGCTCCCTCTTCGCGGAATTGGGAGAAGATCTCGCGCGGCGAATGCGCGACGATCTGTTCGTGGAGCGGTTCATGGCGTTTCGGAAGAGCGTCTCGCGCCCGGAGCCTTAGCCTGAATTTCCGCGCGCCGCGAAGCGGCGCAGGCGAAGATTCAGGCTAAAAGTCGTAATGGACGCTCCGCTTCGGCAGTCTGCATAATGTCTCCCTCATGACGAATCTGCGATGTCCGGGGTGCGAAGCACCGCTCGTGGTTTTTGAGCTTGAAGGAGTCGAAGTCGATCGGTGCCTCGAATGTGGGGGGACGTGGCTGGACGCCGGCGAACTGGAACGGCTGGTCGAGCTTTCCGGGGCGGATTCGGGTGGATGGTCCCGGGCGCTGGGTCGGGCGGCCGGCGAAGCGCACGGAGCGCGGCGTTGCCTGCGGTGCGGGCGGAAGCTCCGGCGGGCCCCCGTCCATGACGTCGAGATCGATCGATGCCCGCTCGGACATGGTTTGTGGTTCGACCGCGGCGAAGTGGAAGCGTTGGTTCGCGCCGGTCCCGCCGGCGGGGAGGGAGCGGTGGCGCGCTTCTTCGGGGAGTTGTTCCGGAAGGATCTGGGGGAATCAGGAAGGAGGGAAACGTGACAACCGCGCTCATCGTGCTGGCCGTCGTCGTGGGCGTCTTCTTTCTCTTCGGAATCGTGGTGATCGGCCTGTACAACGGCCTGGTCCGGCTGCGCAACGAGACCAAGAACGCGTGGGCGCAGATCGACGTGCAGCTCAAGCGCCGGCACGACCTGGTCCCGAATTTGGTGGAGACCGTCAAGGGGTACGCCGCCCACGAGCGCGCCACGCTCGAGAATGTCACCAAGGCTCGGGCGCAGGCGATGGGCGCCGGCACGGTCGAGGAACGGATCGCCGCGGAATCCGCCCTGAGCGGCGCGCTGGGCCGGCTCATGCTGGTGGTCGAGCAGTATCCGGACCTCAAGGCCAATCGAAACTTCCTGGCGCTTCAGGAGGAGCTGACTTCGACCGAGAACAAGGTGGGGTTCGCCCGGCAGTTCTATAACGACAGCGTGATGCACTTCAACACGCAGCTGGAGACCTTTCCTTCGAACTTCGTCGCCGCGATGTTCTCGTTCCGTCCGGCGGCGCATTTCGAGCTGGCGGACGAAGCGGCGCGCGAAGCTCCGAAAGTGAAGTTTTAACGGTCGCGCGCCCGAGGGTTACGCGACTCGTGACTCAGGACTCGCGACTCGGGACTCGGGACTCTTATGTGGGCCGCCATCCGTCGAAACCGCCGCCGCTCCTGGGTGCTTGTCGGATGCATGGGAGCGATCCTTCTTGGCTTCGGTTTTCTGGTGGGTTCCGCGGTGGCTCCGGAGGCCGGGTGGCTCGGAATGCTGGCGGCGTCCGGCCTGTGGCTCGTGCTGTGGTTCGGAGCGACGATCGAAGGCGATCGAGTGCTGCTGATGACGGCCGGGGCGCAGCGCATCGGGAAGGAGGACGCGCCCCAGCTCTGGAACATCGTGGAAGAGATGTCGATCGCGTCCGGACTGGGCGGCCCTCCGGACGTCTACCTGATCTGGGACCCCGGACCGAACGCGTTCGCCGTGGAACGGGGCCGGCGCCGCAGCGTGGCCGTGACGTCGGGTTTGCTGGAGCGGCTCAGTCGGGACGAATTGCAGGGAGTGATCGGGCACGAGATCGGACATATCCGCAATCGAGACTCGTCGTTCATGACCTTGGCCGGGGTGATGCTGGGCGCGATCGTGCTTCTGTCGGAGGCGGTCCTGCGAGTGGCGTGGTGGGGAGGCGGACGCCGGCGCTCCTCGCGAGGCGGCCACGCGGCGGTCTTCCTGGCCGCGCTGGCGGCGGCGATTCTGGCTCCGTTCTTCGCCCGCCTTTTGTATTTGGCGTGTTCCCGCCGGCGGGAGCATCTGGCGGACGCGTGCGCCGCGCGATTCACGCGCTATCCGGAAGGATTGGCATCCGCGCTGGAGAAGATCGCGGCGGGCGCGAGTGCGGTAGGCGGGGCCAGCCGGGTTCTGGCGCCGATGTACATCATCAACCCTTTGCAATCCCTGGCATCCTTCCAGCTTTTTTCCACCCATCCGCCCACGGAGGAGCGCGTGAAGATCCTTCGCGGGATGGCCGGCGCCGGGTATTCCGCCTACGAGGAGGCCTTCCGGCGCGTCCGAGGCGGGAAACGTCCCTGCCTCGATGAAACGACGCTGTCCAAGGACACGCCCGTCCCGGTGCGCGCTCCCTCCGTGGATCGGGAGTCCCGCGAAGAGGCGGTTCGGCGCGCCGAAGAAGTGCACGACCTCCTGGGCCGGTTGAACGGGCTGGTGCTGCTGACCTGCGCCTGCGGGGTGAAAATCAAAGTTCCCGCCGAGATGAAAAGGGAGGGAATCCCGTGCCCTCGCTGCGGCCGCACCCGCGCGGTTCCCTCCGCGCAACCCGTCCCCGCCCCCGAAGCGCCGTCCGTTCCCATCCTTCGCTACGAGAGGTCGTCCCACGGTTGGGAGTCGTTCAAGTGCGCCTGCGGCGCCGTGAAGCACTTGAGCCCGAAGTTCAAGGCGCCTTTCGTCCGCTGCGACCGCTGCGGGCAAAAGATCGACGTTGTTGAGTGTGTAGCATAGAAACCGGGATTAATCTTCAGCTATTCGTCGTTTCCCACGGGATCGGCGGGAAACGTGGGCATTTCCGGGGATCTCATCGCCACAGGCGATGTCCAGTCGTTCATCGCGCGGTAAAAAGAAAAACCCCCGGCGGGCGCCGGGGGTTTTCCGCAGACTTTGCCGGGCCTACCGCTTCTTGCCCGAGGTCGGATTCTTGTGCTCGAACGTCGTTCCCTTGCCGTCGCCGATCGGCTGCGCGTCCTTCACCCAGAAGTGATAGGTGTTCACGACCAGCATGTCCGCCGTCCAGGACAGGCCCATGGCCAGCCCGTAAACGGCGCTGGACACCATGTTCCCATACAGCCAGGGCGTCTCCCCGTACTTCTGGTTGTACCAGTCGTTGACGCTGCGGCTGACCGTGAACGGTCCGCCGCATCCGACGGTCGCTCCGAGGAAGACCGCCGCCACCACGACGAGCGCCAATTTTCGCATGTCCATTCTCCTCCAAAGACCCTCCGTCCCCTTGACCCGGAACCGCTCCGCGTCAGGCGGGGAAGCTTCTAGCTCGAGGAAGGGAGAGGTCGATCGGATTCCGTCGCGTCGTCCGGCGCGCGAGCCGGGAATTCGGCCCGGTTCAATCGGCGCACCGTGAAACCCCTCGACTCCGATGCATGGCCCTCCCCACTATCGGGAAGAATTATATCCTCGCATCCGGGAAATGGAAGCTTGAGGAGGTCGCGAAAAAGACTTCTTCTCCCTCTTCCGCGGCGCGGTTTTTGATGTGATAGAATTCATGGTTCTATTTGTAGTCAACCTTACAGAAAATTTTCGAGAAAGCGCTTCCTAATTCGGCTCGCCGAGGACTTATGAAGAGGATGCAGAAACCGGACGATCAGCCCGACGTGGGCGCAGGGTGCGCTGGCGATTCCGACGTCGTCCCGATGCTGCTCATCAAGCATCGGGCGGACCTCTACGCCTATCTCCTGGCCGCGGTATGGAACTCGCACGACGCGGAAGATCTGCTCCAGGAGGTGTCGCTCGTCGCGCTCCGGAGCGCCGCGCAGTACAAGCCGGGCACGAACTTCCTGGCGTGGGTGCGCGAAATCTCGCGCCACCGCCTGCTCGAGCACCTCGAACGCGCCAGGCGCGGCGCCATGGCCGTGCCTCCGGGGGCCCTCGAACGGATGGAGAAAGTCGCCCTGGAAGTCGAGGCGGCCGGCGATCTCGACCGGCAGCGCCAAGCGCTCGACGAGTACTTGGAGGAGCTGGGCGGGGCGTACCGGCGCGTCATCACCCTTCGGCGCTCCCGAAATTCGGCAGGACCAGGTAGGAGAAACGGACGAACAAACGGAGTGTGTAGCATAGAAACCGGGATTAATCTTCAGCTATTCGTCGTTTTGAGCCGATTTCTCCAGGGGAGAGGCGGTTTCTTGCCTGGAGAGAGAAAGAATGGCTGCACCGGGGGAAAATCGGCCGGACCGGACAGAAGGGATAACGCGAGTTGAAGACCTTCCGAAACCCAAGGCTATTCAGAGGAGCCGAGACTACAAACGTCGACCCTGCCCCGAATGTGCTCACAGATGTTATCGCGAGAAGCGGATGGGGCGAGTGCTCCACGACCTGGGGGACCCGCGGTCGGAACGCCCCGTCGACATTCAGCTTACCTACTCTCAGCATTTTTGCTCTCGCTGCAGAAAGTATTTCAACGCCGACATGTCAGACCTCGCCTTACCCGGCCGCCGCTACACCCACCGCGTTGTATCGGCCGCTGTCCGATTGGTCGTCGAAGACAGTCTGCCGTATCGGGCGGCCTCCTGGCATCTTTGGCGTGACCACCGTGTCTTTGTGCCATTCGCCACGATCCAGAACTGGGTTGAGACGTCAGGGAAAAAAAGGCGAAGCTCGCATCGAGGCTGACTACCTGGACTGGGCCCTTCGTGGATTCTCCGGATACATTGCCATAGACGAACTCTATGACGGGCCTTTCTGCGTGCTGTCGATCGTGGACAACCGCAACTTCAAACGGCTTTTGTACGAGGTTGTTGACCATGACCCGACTCACGAGGACATCCAACGGTTTCTCCAACGCTTCCAGTTGATCCTGCAGAGTCGCGAGCTGAAGCTGAAGGAAATCACCAGCGACGCCTCTCCGCTTTATCCCAAGCCGATAGCCGCCACAAAACGCTAGGCACCCTTCATTCAGTTCGCTCGAGGCACGGATAAGCCCGGTATTTATGCTACAGTCTCGAAACACCGATGGATCCTTTTGCTCACGCCATCCGTTCCCCTCGAAATTATGCCGAAACCGCAGGTTTCGGATGGTAGAATTTGCGACATTCGGACATCTGAGCAAATTCTACGCCATGCTCGTCCCCTATTTCCTCTACGGCACCGCCTGGAAGGAAGACCGCACCGCCGCGCTCACCGAACTCGCGCTGCGGATGGGATTTCGCGGCATCGACACGGCCAACCAGAGACGCCACTATTTTGAAGCCGGAGTAGGCGAGGGTCTCACCGCCGCCTACCGGGCGGGAGTTGTCAAGCGCGAGGATCTGTTCCTCCAGACGAAGTTCACGCACCAGGCCGGACAGGACCACCGTTTGCCGTACGATCCCGCCGCCGATCTCTCCACGCAGGTCGCTCAGTCGACGGCCAGCTCACTCGAACATCTGGGAACCGACTACGTCGACAGCTTCATCATGCATGGGCCGTCCTCTGGACATGGCTGGACGGCGGAGGACACGGAAGTCTGGGCGTCGATGGTGCGGGAGCGAGATGCCGGACGGGCGCGGCGGGTGGGCGTCAGCAATGTGTCGCTCCGGCATCTTCAACAAATGGCGGCCGCGCAGCCGGAACCTCCGGCGTTCGTTCAGAATCGTTGCTTCGCGCGGCTGGGTTGGGATCGCGGCGTGCGCGCGTTCTGCAAGGAAAGGGGCATCGTTTATCAGGGGTTTTCGTTGCTCACGGCCAATCCGGAGGTTCTCCACCTCCCGCGTGTCACGGATCTCGCGAGGCGTCTGAACGTCACCCCGGCTCAGATCGTGTTCCGATTCGCGCGAGCGGTCGGGATGCTGCCTCTCACGGGCACCTCCGATCCCGAGCATATGAGACAGGATCTCGCCTCCCTCGATCTGGCCTTGCCCGATCCAGCGGTGCGGGCGATCGAATACCTGGAGGTTTCGCCATGATCATGACCTCGAGTCTTCGAAAATTCGCGCTCACCGGACATGTTACCTCCTCGGTCGGCTGGCTCGGCGCGGTCGCGGGCTTCCTCGCCCTCGCGATCGCCGGCCTCGCGAGCGAGGATGTTCAGATGGTGCGCGCCGCCTATCTGGCGATGACATTGACCGGCTGGTTCGTCATCGTTCCGCTGAGTCTCGCATCGCTGCCGACCGGCCTGATCATGTCGCTGGGCACGGAGTGGGGCTTGTTCCGGCACTATTGGGTCCTGGTGAAATTCCTGATCACCGTCCTCGCCACGATCCTCTTGCTGATGCACATGCAACCCGTCGGGCACCTGGCGCGCGTCGTGGCGGAGACGACGCTGGCCCATGGCGAGCTCGCCGGACTGCGGCTTCAACTCGTGGCGGACGCCGGCGCGGCTCTGGTCGCGTTGGGCGTGGCGGCGGCGCTCTCCGTGTACAAGCCGCGAGGGATGACCCCATATGGACGGCGCAAGATGCGCGATCAGCGTGGCGACACCGCCATCGAACCCGGCCGCTGGGTGAAGATATTGGGTATCATCGCCCTCGTCTTGGTCCTGCTCTTTGTCATCCTGCATGTCGCCGGCCGTGGATTGGGCGGTCATTGAGCGGAAGGAGAATGCGAATGAGCCAACAAAGCACCGGCCTTGAAGACGTTGTCGAAGACTTGAATGCGTCCGTGGAACATTATGCCGCTCTGCTTCATCGCGTCACGGAAGAGGAGAGCGAAGTCCGTCCCGCGCCGGGCAAGTGGTCGAAGAAAGAAATCCTGGGCCATCTCATCGATTCCGCGTCGAACAACCATCAACGCTTCGTCCGAGCCCAGTTGGCCGGCGAACTCCGCTTCCCCGCCTATGATCAGGATGAATGGGTGGCGACCCAAGGATATCATCGCGAACCGTGGGCGCTTCTGGTGAACCTTTGGAAGGGGTACAATCTTCATCTGGCGCGCGTGATGAAAAGCGCGGATTCGCGGCGTCTTGGAAACCGATGCGTCATCGGCGACGACGATCCCGTGACGCTGGAATTCCTCATGCGGGACTATGTCCAGCATTTGAAGCATCACATGAAGCAGATGGTTCCATGAGGAGCGAAATCATGGCGGCGAAAGAGAAAGCGCGGCCGGGAGCCTCCGACTGGATCGCCAAGCTCAAGCCTGAACTCCGGGAGATCGCTCAGGCGCTTCGGAAGCTCCTCCTCGATGCCGAGCCGGGATTCGAAGAGTCGATCAAATGGGGACAACTCTGTTACGCCAAGAGCGGCCTGATCTGTTTCATGATGGCCGCGAAAGCCCACGTGACATTCGGCTTCTTCAATGGCGTCGGACTCCGCCACCCGCCATCTGGTCATTCATTTGCGGGTGGCGGTACTAAGACCGCCATAGTGGAGGAAATCTCCGTATCTCCAATATCCCGATGATCTCCTGGCAGAAAGGAGCATGTCATGCGTCTCGCGCTGATCGCGTCGGCCGTGTTGGCCGCGACCGTCCCGCAAGAAGGCAAGTCGGACAAAGTGACGGTAACCTGGTATGGCCATTCCTTCTTCACCGTCTCCGCCGGCCGACTGACCGTGGCGTTCGATCCGTACGACGGAGCATGGGGTTATAAGGTGCAATCCGCGACCGCCCAGATCTGCTGCTGCTCGCACGAGCACGGCGACCACAACAACGTCGCCGCGATCAACGGCATGCCGATGGTGCTGCGGCAAAAATTCAAGAACGGAGCGACCACCATCGGCGGCCTCAAGTTCACGCACGTGGTTTCGGATCACGGCGGCGATCGCGGCCAGAACACCATGTTCGCGGTGGAGCTGAACGGGGTGCGGTTCGCCCATTGCGGGGACTTGTGCGAAATTCTCTCGGACGAGCAGGTCTTGATGCTGGGAAGGGTCGATGTGTTATTCATCCCTGTGGGCGGCAAAGTCGTCCTGAACGCCAAGGAGGCGGACGAGGTCATCAAGAAGCTCAAGCCGCGGATCGTCGTGCCCATGCACTACAAGACCAAGGAAGCAACGTGGCTGGCATCCGGCGTCGACGAGTTCCTGAAGGGCAAGGACGCGGCCTCGATCAAGCGGATCGAGGATGTCAAATTCGAGGTGGACAAGCAGAGCCTCCCGAGCGATGCGCGCCCGGTGATTTACGTCATGAAGTACCAGCAGTAGAGATCGTTAGAAAATAGCGGCTCTGTCTCGTGCATGAACCGCCAAGACGCTAAAGCGCCGTTGGAAGTTCCTGATGAACTCGGTTGGCGGTTTGGTGCTTTGGCGGTTCAAGCCTTTCATCAAAAATAGCATCGGTTATTTTTTCGCGGACCTTGCCCTATCGATTCTTGCGCCCATTGCCTTGGATGCGGAGGGTGTGCTGGATGTTGTCGAGCCGGCGGATGATCTCGTTCCCGGTCCTGAGCGCCACGGCCATGAGCTTGGCAAAGTTGGCCCGATCTTTTTTGAAATCTTCTCGATCGGCTTCATTTTCCCATTGATAACGCTGTATCCACCGATGGAGCGTCGAGCGATTTGTGCCAAAAGCCTCCGCCACGACGCAGATCCCCGTACCTCGCTGCACTGCGCTGACCGCACGCAGCCGTATATCGTAGCTGGAGTATCCTATGCCCCCTCTCACATAAAGATTATCGGCTCACTCTGGCGGTACACGCAGGAGCGGCCGCCGGAGGCGATGTGCTCCGTGCGCGTCAATTCCGCCCCCAGCGCGGCCTCGAAGAGGAGCTTCTCGTACCGGCACACCGCGGGGAACTCCCGCGCGATCGCCGCGATCGGGCAGTGGTGCTCCGTGAGGCCGTCCCGATCCGCCCGCGCCATGTATCCCTCGCGGTCGCGGATCCGCGCCAGCTCGCGGAACTTCTCCGCCGCCGACTTCCCCCGTAGCGCTCGGCGATAGGCCTTCATCAACTCCCGCGTCCGCCGGGCGAAGAGGCGCTCGATCTTGGCTTCGCCGTCCACCTCCCGTAGCTGCCGCAGCAGGGACAGCGCCATCGTCCCGTACGCTTGCGGGAATAAGGCCTCCGCCTTCGCCGTCAGGCTCCAGACCTGCGTCGGCCGGCCGACCCGGCGGCGCTCGATGCCGACGGCGACCAGGCCGTCCCTCTGGAGCACCGCGAGCTGCTGGCGCACCGCCGTGGGGTTGACGCCTAAGGTCCGCGCAAGCGCCGGCACGTTCCGCGGGCCGTGAAGTTTGAGCACGTCCAAGATCCGCGGTCGGTCGGCTTCCGTGTATTCGGGCATACGGGCATCCTAAACCGCGCGTCCGCGGGATGCCAGATGTTCCTTGAGTAAATATTATTTAGACAGTATATACTGTAGATAAGATTTAAGGAGAATCGCCGTGGAAAACCTCGCCCTGGGTCCGGATTCTCGGGCCGTCGCGGAGCGCATGGAGCACATCCACTTGTCCGTCGCGGATGTCGACCGCAGCGCCGATTTCTACCGGCGAGCGTTCGGATTCGCCGTCCGGTACGATGGGGTGGGACCGTACGGCCGGACCGTGCACATCGGGACGGACCGGTTCTACGTCGCCCTCACGGAGGGAGGAACCGGCGGATCGACCGGCTTCTTCGCTCATGTGGGATTCGTCACGACCGATCTGGCGACGTTCCGGGAACGCCTGAAACGGGAAGGAATCGAAATCGCGGAGTCGGCGTCGCGGAAGGAGGGGGATGCGGTCTACGTGATGGACCCGGACGGCCTGGAGATCGAGGTGGTTTCATACCGGCCGGAATATGCGTATCGATAATATACCTGATGGACCGTCCGCGAACCCGACCACGACAGTGTGCGGCCATGGCACGTACGACGCCCTTGGTCGGAACGGACCAAGGGCTCTACCGTGGTCAATCCGAGCAGGAGCCGGTCCTTTGCGGCCCGTTGCCCACATGTGCCGGCGGGCGCGCAAGTAAAGAGGAGGTCCGAAACAATGCTCGTAATCACGGTCGAGGAGACCGATCTCGGCAGATCGGAGGATCAGAAAGCGGTCCTTGGCCTCATCAAAGAATTTGCGCGAGAGATCACGGGAGACCTTCCGCCTGACGTGTGCGATCGCTTGATTCCTGGCCTCCGTTCTCTGGCCACGGCATTGGTCTTCCTGGCCTATTGCGACAAAAGGCCGGTTGGCCTTGCCATCTGTTTCATTGGCTTTTCAACATTTACCGGCAGAAGATTGATAAACATTCATGACTTATACGTTCAGCAGAGATATCAGAGACAGGGCGTAGGTGGATGTATGCTAAAAGCTATCGAGCGGAGAGCCAATGAATTGGACTGTGGCAAGCTGACCTTGGAAGTTCAAGAGAACAACACCAAGGCACAGAGGTTCTACGCGAATTTCGGATTCGAAGAGGTGCGATACAAAGCTGAGGCGGGACCGCTACGCTTCTGGCAAAAATCGCTTTTGTAGAGATCTCGATTTTCACGGAGCCCGGCGAGACGATCATCGACGCTCGTCCCTCGTCTCGTTTCCATAGGAAGATTGAACGGCCTCTTCCATGCGCGCGACTTCCTCGTCCGAGAGGGAAGAAAAGGGGCCGGCGCGCTTCCGCGCGGAAAGGCGGCCGTTATTTTGCAGACAGAACCGGATGAAAAGATCGATGTGTCGATCCGGCATGTCCACGATCTCTTGAATCGCCTTCTTGGTCCGGTCGTAGTTGGCCAGGAAGGTCAACTCCTCGACCAGTTCCGTGGCGATCGTCCGCTCGATGAACTTGAACAAAGCCTCGGCCTGGAAGGTCATGTCGATGTACCGATACCAGGAGGCCGTATCGTTGTGAACGGTCATCCGCCCCTCGTCGTCCAAGGAGTATTCCACCAGGGCCATCAAAGGACGGGAAAAGGCCTCGAGCGAGGCGTCGTAGTCCGCGGCGTTCTTCAGCATGGATGCCGACACCGGGAACATCATTCCTTCGGGGGTAAAGCCGCGGCGCGCCAGAATGTTGTGGATCAGGAAACGATGGATGCGGCCGTTCCCGTCTTCGAACGGATGGAGGTAGACGAATCCATAGGCGATCGCCGCGGCATGCGCCACGGGCGAAACATCGCCCGCGTTCATGCGGCGATGAGCGGCGACCAACCCTTCCATCAGATCGCGCAGGTCTTCCGGCTTCGGACATGCGAAATGGACCTTTTCTTGCTGCCAAGCGACGGTTTCGCCGACGTAATTCTGGCTTGTGCGATAATCGACTTCTCGGAACCGAGGGTCGACGATACGGTTCTGGAGGTCGATCAACTGGAGCTTTTCGCAGAAGTCCTCCCGCTGCGCCAGTTGCAAGAGCGCGACGAAGCGCTCCGTGCGCATCGAGTCCGGCTTGATGCGCTCGATCTCGAAGGATGATCTCGTCTCCTTGGTGTACAGGTAGCTCAAGGCCCGTTTCAGAAGCTCCGGCGCAAAGGCGGCCACGACCTTCCGGCCGCGTTCGGGAAGATCGGCGCGCTCGAAGCCCTGGAGCGCAGCGGTGCGACGGATCGCCGGACAGAATCGCCGGTCACCGAGCAGGTTGTCGTTGATCCGCTGGCGACGCACGAGCCGGGCTGTTTCGGCCGTGTAGTACTCCTCAGGATCGAGGAGGTTGATGTAGTTTCCTCGCGTGAGGTCGTCCAAGGGGAGGGGGTTGCCGGTCAGAAATTCGTACAGGAACCACAACCTCCGGGCGTACTTGCCGGTCGGCTTGGACCGGATGTGATCCAGGATTTCCTCTTGTGGCGAGACCTGAAATATCTTGGCGAGGATCGCCAGGTTCGTGCCGTCGTACTTGAGCGCGAACTCGAGATGGTCTCCAAGAGAATCCCCTGGCCAGTACTTCGGCGGATAGATTTCCTCGGTTACACCGGAAGAGGCCTTGATCCGACGGAGGCCACCGGCGGCCACGAAAGAACGGTGCCAGTTCGGGATGACGTCCAGTTCGTACCGGGCGATCAGGGCCTCATAGCCGGCCGGCCTGATCCCTGCCTTTCGCTGGTCGTGTTTGTCCATGGCGTGGTTTGTGAAAAACACTTACAGCTAACTTAATATAGTTATAAATCAGCAATTGTCAAGTAAAACATTTATGTAGCGAGATCGTTGGGGGAAAGACATACATCTCAAGAAAGATCGTTACAAATTTATGGCTGTCTTGAAAAATACCTGAAGTCCGCGCGAAACCCATCCGTAAAGGTTGCGCCATGTTTTCAGTAATTATTGCAATGTGGGAACGAATTCCCATAATACAAGAAATGATTCCCCGTCTCTATGCCCTCCAAGTACGGGACAAGCTCGGGAAGTTCCCCGCCGTGGGTATTCTGGGGCCGCGTCAATGCGGCAAGACCACGCTCGCCCGCGGCTTCGAAGGCGTCTATTTCGACCTGGAAACGGACGGCGGCGAAGCCCGCCTCGACGCCGAATGGGATGCCTTGGTGGCGGGCAAAAAATTGATCGTTCTCGACGAGGTCCAGCAAGCCCCCGAGGTTTTTTCGCGGCTGCGCGGGGCCATCGATGCGGACCGAAAGCGAAACGGACGCTTCCTGCTTCTGGGCTCGGTCTCCCCGGCGTTGATGGAGAATGTCTCAGAATCCTTGGCCGGCCGAATGGGACTGGTCATGATGAGTCCCTTCATTTTGCCCGAACTTGCACCTGACCAAATCGATGATCTGTGGCTTCGCGGCGGCTATCCCGACGGCGGGATTCTCGACGCTCGGATGTTTCCCGAATGGCAGCGGGATTATTTGAACACGCAGGTGACGCGCGATCTTCCCACGTGGGGCCTGCCGGCCAAACCGCAGTTGCTGCTTCGATTGCTGCACATGCTCGCCTCCATCCAGGGACAACCGCTGAACGCCTCCCAGCTCGGGTCAAGCCTGGCGCTGGACCACAAGACCGTCATCCGATATTGCGATTACCTGGAGGGCGCCTTCCTCATCCATAGGCTCCAACCTTATTTCAAGAACATCAGGAAGCGCCTCGTCAGGGTGCCCCGCGTTTACTGGAGGGACAGCGGCCTGCTTCACTCGTTGATGGGGGTAAACGATCTCGATCACCTGTATCGCCAGCCCTGGCTGGGCGCAAGCTGGGAGGGCTTCGTGATCGAGCAAACGCTCGCCGCGCTCTCCGCCGTAGGCAAGCAAGATCGCGCCTATTTCTTCCGCACGTCGGACGGCTACGAATTGGACCTCGTGCTGGAAAAAGGCGGAGAATCGTGGGCCGTCGAGATCAAGCTGACCTCTAATCCCTCGACTGAAGAGATCGAACGGTTGAACAAAACGGCGGACATGATCCAGGCAAAGCGCCGCGTTCTCGTCTGCCGAATCGCGCGCAAGATCGAAAATCCATCCCTCCTCGTATGCAACCCTGGAGAATGGCTCCAGAGGATAGCCGGATAAGCTCCTTCCAGGGAGGAGACCGGATAAGCGCTGTCGAATAAACCGGCGTTTCGCAGAGGAAAAAAGAATGCTCAATGGGAACGCCAGGGGCCGATCCTCAATTTCCGTGCGTGGATCCGCGAAATCGCCCGGCGCTCCATCCTGGATTTCTTCAAGAAGAGTCGCGCCGGTTTCGTCACCGTCGATCCCGAAGTGCTCGATCAACTCGCCGAAGCCGCGAAGGAAGTCGATGAAACCTCCTACATCGAACGACGGTGCGCGGCGCTGGACGAGTGAATGAAGTCCCTTCGCGGTCTTTCCCGCAAGATCATCACCTTGCGCTACGGTTCGGCCCTGGACGTGCCGCAAATCGCCGGATCGATCGGGAAGACCGTGCAGGCGACGTACGCGCTCCTGAAGCGCGTTCGCCTGGCGATTCGTGATTGCGTCAACCGAAAGGTCGAAAGCTCGGAATGGGGAGCGAACGAATCATGAACACGAGGACCGCCGCCGACGACCTCATCCTGCGCGCCCTTTATGCGCAGCTCGACGCGGACGAAGAGACGGAATTCACGGCGCGGCTGAAACGGGATCGTGGCCTGGCCCGGAAAATGATCGAAGCATCCTGCGAGGAAGCGCTTCTCTTCGAAAAGATGAGCGGCCGTCCGGCGAACTTCGCCGGCCCGCGAAAGCGCCTGTTGAGATACCTGGTTTTCCCCTTGCTTGCCGCCACGATCCTGATCGTCTGGAGTTTCGCGATTCAGCGTGACGAATCTCCGGATGCTTCCCGCCGTTCCGAGGAACGCGTGGCGGAAGAAAAGGCTCCGCCGCCCGCGCCGAATCAAAAGATCCGCGCCTTGATCCGCGGCTACCTCCACGCGCTCCACGTGCACCCCGGCCAGATGCGCGATCCGTCGGCTCCGGAAAAGATCCTGAACCAGCTCATCAAAGAAGGCGAACTGGCGGAAGAAGATCTCGTGGCGGTCTATCGCGAAAACGTCGAATACATCAAAGCCAAAAGACTGCTCCGTCTCGACGAGGCGCTGCTGGCCCGGATCGAAAAAGAGGAAGTTATCGACGAGCGCGTCGATTTCACGGTTCGCGTGGATCGAAAAGATACCGGCGCGGATCAGGTCGGCGGGGAAGGCGGATGCGGCGGTGGAGAAGGGGGCGGGAACGGAGGCGATGGCGGACCGACGGGAGGGTCGAGCGGGAGCTCGGAGAGCGGAGGCGGCGGATGCGGTTCGGTCGGACTGGATCTTCTCGCGGCGCTGGGGATCTTGGATGGAACGTGGTGGTACCGGCACAAAGCCCGGTAACAGGAGGCGGCTTTACCTATTCCTACGCCCGTTGCCTTGGATGTAGAGCGTTCGCTGGATATCTTCGAGCCGCCTGATGATCTCGTTGCCGATCTTAACGACCATCGCGGTGAGCTTGGCGAAGTTGGCCCGATCCGCCTTGAAGTCCGCGCGGTCGTCCGCCGCCTGCGCGGCCACGGTTTGGAAGAAGGCCCGCATTTCCTTCCGGTCCGCTTCAGCATTCGCGATCACTTTCTGGAAGTACTCCCGCGTTTCCCGCCGATCCGCATCGGCCTTCTCGATTACTTTCTGGAAATAGGCCCGCATTTCCTGCCGATCCTTTTGCGCCTCCTTCCGATTCCTTGCCGCTTCCTCGGAGCCGTGCCGGAGGTAAGCGCGCATTTCGGCGGAAAGACTTCGAGCCCACGAGGGAGGCTTCTCTTCTCGCCCGTTGCCACGCATCTCAAACATTCTAATACGTAGTGCGCGAGCCGGCCAGAAAGCCGGAGAAAAAATGAATGGTCGTCGCTTTTTCTTGCGGCGCGTCAGGCCGGGTGACGATGTTCGCGGGACAATCCCTTTCTCAGGCGATTCAAGAATTGCGTGATCGCGGGTAAGTTCCCTCGTGAACGGTCGATGAGATCGATCAGCGCCGAGCCGACGATCACGCCGTCCACATGGGGGGCAACCTGCCGCACCTGCTCGGGCGCGGAAATGCCGAAGCCGAGCAGCAATTCTTTTTCCGTCCGGCCGCGGATCGTTCGGATGAAATCGATCGTCTCGCCGGAAAAACGCGCGCGGATGCCGGTCGTCCCGCGGACCGAAATCAAATAGATCGATTCCGCCGGCGACTCGAGGATCCGCCGCGCCCGGGCGGGACGCGTTTCGAGAGAGAGAAACGGCGTCAGCGAAAGGCCGTGCTTGGCGACGCGATTCATCAAGAAGCCGGACTCCTCCAGCGGCAGATCGGGGATCATGAGCGATCGAAATCCAAGTCGCGCCAGGGTCCGCAGGCGCTCGTCCAGACCCGGCCGCAGCAGCGGGTTCAGGTAGCTCATGAGGTGCAGCGGTCGCTGCGGGCGAACCCGCTTCAGCAGAGTGAACAAGCGCGGCAGATTCATCCCGTTCGCCAGCGCGGATTGGCTGCTGCGCTGGATCACAGGACCGTCCGCCACGGGATCGGAAAACGGCAATCCGATTTCCAGCGCGTCGGCCTGTTCCTCCGCCACGCGCAGGAGTTCGAGAAACCCGGCCGAATCGGGATATCCGGCGGTCAGATACGGAATCAGTTTCTTAGGCATGCTTGGCTCCCGAAACGATGCCCAAGTCTTTGTCTCCGCGTCCGGAGAGATTCACGAGAATGTCTCGAACACCTCTGAGTCGCTTCAGCTTCGGCGCATAGGCCAGCGCGTGCGACGATTCCAGCGCCGGCAGGATGCCCTCCATGCGGGAAAGCTCGCGGAATGCGGCGAGCGCCTGCCGATCGCCGATGGAGACGTATCGAACGCGTCCCGAGTCTCGAAGAGACGAGTGCTCCGGCCCCACGCCGGGATAGTCGAGTCCCGGCGCGATCGAATTCGTTTCACGGATCTGGCCGTCGTGATCTTGGAGGACATAGCTCCGGCAGCCGTGAAGCACTCCCGGCGATCCGCACGACACGCTGGCCGCGCCCTCGGCCTCGACTCCGATGAGTCGGACGGAGCGATCGTTCAGGAACGCCGAGAAGATTCCGATCGCGTTCGAACCTCCGCCGACGCAGGCCACGACGGCGTCCGGGAGCCGCCCTTCTTCCCGCAGGATCTGCCGGCGCGCCTCTTCTCCGATCACGGAATGGAACCGGCGCACCATGAGCGGATAGGGATGCGGTCCCACCACCGAACCCAGCAAGTAGTGCGTGTCCTTGACGTTCGTCACCCAGTCGCGCAGCGCTTCATTGATCGCGTCCTTGAGCGTTTGACTCCCGGAAGCGACCGGAATCACCCGCGCGCCGAAATGTCGCATCCGCTCCACGTTGGGGCGCTGGCGCTCCACGTCGCGGCGGCCCATGTAGACCACGCATTCGAGACCCATCATGGCGCACACGCTCGCGGTGGCCACGCCGTGCTGGCCCGCGCCCGTCTCGCACACGATCCGCCTCTTGCGCATGGCGCGCGCGAGCAGCGCCTGCCCGACGCTGTTGTTGATCTTGTGCGCGCCGGTGTGGCAGAGGTCCTCGCGCTTGAGATAAAGGCGGCGGAGTCCGTGCGCGGCTTCCAGGCGGCGCGCGCGATAGAGGGGCGTGGGCCGTCCGGCGAACCGGCTCAGGTGAGCATGAAGCTCATCGCGAAATTTCGGGGATGCCCACGCCGCATGGAAGGCGCGCTCCAGGTCCAGGAGCGCCTCCATGAGCGTCTCGGGCACGAACCGCCCCCCGTAGGCTCCGAAATAGCCATTGTTCATCCGCATCTCCTGGCTTCCTTGATGAACGCCTTGAGTTTGGCCGGATCCTTCAGGCCGGGACTCGCTTCCACGCCGCGCGCCACATCCACGCCATAGGGTCGCACGCGCGAAGCGACTTCGCGGACGTTGTCGGGCGTCAGGGAGCCCGCGATAAAGAAATCTCGACGGACGCGCGCCAGATCCGGCGGATGCTCCGGGGCGATCTCCAAGAGGATCCGGTCCGGATATCGCTCCGCTTCCGGCGGCGGGCCGGCTTCCCCAACGCGGAAACTCTTGATGGTGGGATATCCGAACGAAGCCACGAACTCCGGCGACTCATTTCCATGAAATTGGAGCGTGCGCGCGCGCACGTCGCGAAGGACGCGACGCACGAAGTCCGCGTCTTGATCCTGAAACACGGCAACCGATTCGAGATCTCGAGGCAGATTCCGAACCACCTCGCGCGCCGTTTCGATGGAGACCCGCCGCGGGCTGGACGCGAAGATCAGGCCGATCGCCGTGGCGCCGAGTTCGTAACTCAGTAGCGCGTCGCGCAGATTCGTGATGCCGCAGATCTTGATTTTCATTCGAGGAGCTTCCGCACGGCGGCCGCGGGGTCGTCGCTTCGCGCCAGCGCTTCTCCGACCAGGCATGCATCGTAGCCCATGAGTTTGAACTTCCGCGCCTGGTCGCCGTCTCGAATGCCGCTTTCGATGACGCGAACGATGCCGGCCGGGATCCGTTCCACGAGTTCCGCCTTCGAGTCGATTCGGAATGTTTTCAGGTTGCGCTGATTGACGCCGATCACGGGAGGGTCCAGCTTCAAGACGGAGTCGAGTTCCGGGGGCTCGTGGACTTCCACCAGGGGGCACAACCCCAGATGGACGGCGAGCTGAAAGAACGCTTTCAGCTCCGCCTCCGGCAGGACGGCCGCGATGAGCAGCACGGCGTCGGCGCCGCGGGCGGCCGATTCGTAGAGCTGATATTCGTCCAGGATGAAATCCTTCCTCAGCACCGGCGCCTCGATGCGTCGCGCCACATGCTCGAGATCCTCGAGCGAGCCGAAGAAGAAATGGGGCTCGGTGAGGACCGAGACGGCGCGCGCCCCGCCTTCGACGTACGCGGCGGCGGTCGCGGCGGCGTCCAGCGGCCGCATGAATCCCGCGGTGGGGGATCCGCGTTTCACCTCCGCGATCAGGTTGATCCGACTTCCTCCGCGGAGGGCGTCCGCGAATCGCCTTCCGTTCGCAGGGAGAATCTCCGGCTTCCGCAGCGGGAATTTCTCCTTCCGCAGCGCGACCAGATCGCGGGTTCGGTTCAGGATGTCTTCGAGCATGATTCCACCGGGAAAAGGTGCCGGAGCTTGGAGACCGTGTCGCGCAGCGCGCCCTTTCGAAGCGCTTCCTCGGCCGTCGTTCTGGCCTGAGCGGGCGAAAGCGACGGATCGCGCGTTTGCAGGGCCAGGACCGTGTTCAGCAGGACCGTATCCGCCGCCGGCCCGTCGGCGCCGTCGAGGACCGCGCGCGCCAAGCGGAGCGCATCTTCGCGACTCGAGACGCGCAACGTATCGGCGGGAGCGGGAGTGAATCCCAGCTCCCTTGGATCCAGCTCGCGGGAAGTGATTCTTTCCGGGCTGACGTCGATCAGCGAAACGGGTTCGCCCAAGGTCGCTTCATCCCATCCGTTGCCGCCGCGCACGATCGTGGCGCGCTGGACGCCGAGGGCTCGCAATGCCTCCGCCATGAGCGGCCCGGCGCCGGGCGGGTAGACGCCGAGCAATTGGTATTCCGGCCGAGCCGGATTGGTCAACGGCCCCAGCAGATTGAAGATCGTGCGTATCCCCAGTTCCTTGCGGATGGGAGAAAAGACTTTCGTCGCGGGATGGAACGCGGGCGCGAAGAGGAAGGCGAAGTTGGCGTGATCCAGCGACGTTTCGACTTCCTCGGGCGTGAGCGTGATGCGGATCCCGAGGCTCTCCAACAGGTCGGCGCTGCCGACGCGGCCCGACACCGCGCGGCCGCCGTGCTTGGCGACGGGCAGGCCCAGCGATGCGAGCAGAAGCGCGGTCAGCGTCGAGATGTTGAAGCTTCCGCTGGAATCCCCTCCGGTTCCGGCGGTGTCGATCAAGGGGCGGCGCGGGATGTTCGGCCGGACGGCCATGTCCCGCAGGGTCCGCGCCAGTTCCGTGAGTTCGCCGGCGCTCTCGCCTTTCATGCGCATGGCGGTCAGGAACGCGCTCATCTGCGCGGGCGTGTGCCGCCCCTCGACGCATTCGGAGATCACGTGGCGGACGGTGGTCTCGGCGAGATGCCGTCCTTGAATCAGTTGTTCGAGCACGTCTTTCATGGCAGTGGCTCCGGAAAATGCTTGGGACATCGGGTTCCCACGGGGATCGGGAACGAAAGAGGGAAGGCCAGGAACGCTGAACGTTCTCCGCCCTAGGCAGAGCGTCGCCACATGCCGGACGTGCGTCGCGTGGCGGAACGTTTCATAGCAAGCGGCATTCAATCAGCCGCCCCGTTCCCTGTCAAGCGTTACAATAAGTTTTGAGAACTTTATGTAACAGTTACAAATAGTTTTCAAAATATATTGTAACGTTACGATATATTTTGAAAATGTTTTGTAACACTACAGGAGGGAAGCGGTTTCTGTTATGTTTTCGCTCGGCATGCCGAAAGCTCCCCCTGGCGTGGATCGCGCCTTGCTCGATTTCCTGGCGGTCGAGGCGCCGTATCTGATTCCGGAGGCCACCTCGCTGGGGGACCTGCGCAAGGCCATCCAGCGCATCTCCGCCGATCCCACGCCGCTGTGGCCCGGCGTCACCGCCGGCGAGGCGGCGGGTTGGACCCGCGAGGCGCTGCTGGAGCAGCTCGACGGATTCGTGCGGCGGCGGGAGATCAAGAAGTCGCTCACCGCCGGCGAGCGCCGCGAGATGTATCGTGGCATGTTGCTGACGCGCGAGGTCGACAACCTGTGCAAGCGCTGGTTCGTCGAAAAGAAGATCGCCTGGACGGCTCCCGACGGGACGGTCTATCCCTCGCCCCAAAAAGGATTTCGTTCCTGGGGGCAGGAGGCGATCGTGGGCGTCGCGGCCCGACTGCGCCGCGGGCCGGGCGGGGACCTCGTCGCGCCCATCATTCGTGACGTCGGCGTCCAGCTCATGTGGTCGGGCGACGTCGAGAACGTCCTCTGCGCGCAATCCGGCAAACTCGGCGGTCCCATGGGAGGGCGCGATCTGCACATCGGCGATCTGGAATGCGGCGTGCTGCCGGCGACGGCGCCCCTGGCCATCGCCACGCAGACGCTGATCGGCGTCGCGTACGCCTTCAAGCTCGACCGGAGCGATCGCGTGGCCGTGTCGTTCATCGGCGAAGGGGGATCCAGTCTGGGCGAATGGCACGAGGCCATCAATTTCGCGGCGGCGCAGCGACTGAACATGATCTTCTTCGTCCAGAACAACCACTGGGCGCTGGGGACGCACTGGAGCGAGCAGACCGCCGCGCGCCGGTTCGCGGCGAAAGGCGCCGGATACGGGATCCCCGGCCTCACGATTTTCGGCAACGACCCCGACGAGATCGCCGCCGCGACCGCGTGGGCGGCGGAGCGCGCCCGGGCCGGCAAGGGGCCGGCGCTCATCGAGCTCGTGACGTACCGCCGGGCGGGACACGCGCATCATGACGACGAACGCTTTCACGGCGTCCCGCAACACAAGGTTCCCGGCTACGAGCTCGACGAGGAACGGGCCTTATGGGAGAAGGCCGATCCCATCGAGCTTTATGAGAAGCGCCTGCTGGACGAGGGTATTCTGGAAGCGAGCGATCCCGAGCGGATGCGCCGGGACGTCGCCGCTGTGGTGGAGGCCGCCGCTCGAAAGGTTGAAGCGGCGCCGTGGCCGGATCCGGCTCCGCAGGTCGAACGCGTATTCGCCGTGCGGGAGGATGCGACGCCCCCTCCCTCTGCGCGCGCGACGAAGCGGGCGGGCTACGACGAAGCGGTGCGTCTGGCGCTATCGGAACTCCTGGAATCCGATCCGCGCGTCTTTCTTCTGGGAGAAGACGTCGGCGGCCGCTACGGCGGCGCCTTCGGCGTGACGCGCGGGTTGGCGAAACGCTTCGGGGCGGACCGCGTGCTGAACACGCCGCTGGCGGAGTCGGCGATCGTGGGCGCGGCGGTAGGCGCGGCCCTGATGGGGAAGCGGCCGATCGTCGAGATGCAATTCGCGGATTTCCTGACGCCGGGGTTCAACGCGTTCGTCAACAACGCGGCGAAGATCCATTGGAGGTACGGAAAGCGCGTTCCGATGGTCGTGCGGCTGCCGTACGGGGGCGCGACGGGAACGATGAATCGCCTGCTGGGCGGAGGCCCGTTTCATTCACAGTGTCCGGAAGCTTGGTTTTTGCGCACTCCGGGCTGGAAGATCGTGGCGCCGTCCACGCCATCCGACGCGAAAGGTTTGCTCGTCGCGGCCGTGCGCGACGGGAATCCCGTGATCTATCTGGAATCGAAGGGGCTCTACTCCTTGTTCCGGACCGATCTGCTCGAAGAGGTTCCGCTGGGGGGCGATTTTGAAGTTCCGATCGGGAAAGCCGAAGTGCGCCGCGAAGGGAAGGACGTCACATGCGCCACCTACGGCGCGATGGCGTGGACGGCGCTGGACGCCGCTCAGACGCTTCATGCCGAAGGCATCTCGCTCGAAGTGCTCGATCTCCGTTCGCTGGTTCCGCTGGATGAGGAGGCACTGCTGAACTCCGTCGCGAAGACGCACCGCCTCCTCGTCCTGCACGAGGATTCCCGTCGCGGCGGGCCGGGCGCGGAGCTGGCGGCCCTCGTCGCGGAGAAGGCGATCTACGAACTGGAAGCGCCGATCGCGCGGGTGGCGGCTCCGGACCAGCCGGTGCCGTACGCGCCGCCCCTCGAGTGGGCGCATCTCCCCAAAGCCTCGGACGTGGTCGAAGCGGCGCGGCGCCTCATGCGCTAGGAGGTTGTCGGGATATTGGAGATATGGAGATGTGCCGTACCACGCATGGAGGGTCTTATCACCTGCATCCCCTATATCTCGACATCCCCTTGAATGTCTCGACACGCTCCTAGGGATCATTTCTTCTTCTGAGCCGCTTCCTTCTGAAACCCGCGGCGCTCGCTGGCTTCGATCAGAAAGTTCAGCAGCAGGTTCTGGATCGTGTACTCGTCGGAGACCGATTTCTGCTTGCCGAAGTGGCTCATGACGTGCAGGACCCGCCCGCCGCTCATCTTGGCCCGGTCCTGCTCGATGGGTTTGCCAGTCGCCACCGGATCTTTAGCCTCGGGTCCCCGCGCGCCGACGGCGAACGTGATCGCGACCGCGTCGCTTCCTTCCGCTCCCGCTTTCTTGCCCACCTCCGTGGAGTAGACCAGCACGGTGACGGCCTGCTTGTTCGTGATCCGAATCGCTGGGCTCTCGTTGTCGATCTTCCACTCGTGCGTGAGCCGTTCGAACTCTTCCTCGGTGCCCGTTTCTCCGCGCCGGAGGTCTTTCGGATGGCGCGTGAAAATGCGCCGCAGGTAGGGATGGGTTCCGGCGCCCGGTTTGGGGAAGATGGGGACGTTCATCTCGGGAAGATACGGCCCCAGATTGACGAATTCGCTGAACTTGGCCGCCAGGATTTCCTTGAGACACCAGTCTTCGGTGAAGAGATATCCCCCGTCGTCGACATATTTGCGGATCTTGTTCAGCCCGGCCTCATCTAGTACGTACCGTACTATTTCATGCTTGTCGCAGCCCGCTCACTGGAATCGGCGCTTGTCTCCGGGCGGCCCGCGTTTGCAAGTCGGGCAGATGCAGTGTTCCTCGATGAACGTGCAGTTGCAGAGGATGGAGAGGTAATCGTCGACTTTGAATGACGGTTTGCAGAACTCGATCTTGTCGATGAAGTCGACCTGAAGATCCATCTTCTTGATGAGCGAGTCGATACGATCCAGATCGTGGTTTTTCCCGTCCTTGCATTTGTTACCCGCGCCCAGCACGAGGACTTTCCCTTTCTTGAGCTGCTCGACTTCCTTATCGCGCGCTTTGTCGAGGCTGTCGGTGACGGTTCCTCCTCCGCTGCGATAGCCGGGGCCTTCTTTGGCTTTGAGTTCGCCCCAGTCCTTGTGTTTGTTCGCCTCCCACCAGCCCTCCCAGTTGGAAAGGCTGTCTCCGTAGTCGCCGATGGTGATCACGGAGAGAACGCGGAACAGTCTGCGGGACAGGTCCGGGCCGGGACGGCCTTTTTTCAGCAGCGCGAGGACCGCTTCCACCGCATCCCTGGCGCCGACTTCCATCAGGTGCTCGGTGGCGAGCGCTTGGAGTTCGGGCGTCCCTTTGTTCAGAATCGCGATGAGCGCGCCTTCGCACGCGGGCGTCCAATTTCCATGCAACGCGGCCGCCATGTCGCGCGCCACGGGAGTCTGCTTGTATTTGAGGATGTAGCCGGTGACTTCGCCCAAGGCGTCGGGGGAAGAGAAGGCGGCGGCTCCGCGGACCAGGATCCAGTACGTGCTGGGGAGCAGGCGTTCCCGCAACCCTCTCAGCAGGACTTTTACCGCTTCCGGCGTGTTGATTTTGTGCAGCGCTTGAACGGCTTTTTCCACTTCCCGTTCGGCTTGGGCCTTAAGTCCCTGTTTGAGGTCCTTTTCGATAGACCTCAGATCTTCCTGCTGAGCCCAAAGAGGACTCAAGCACACCAGGCCCGCAAGAAGGGCTCCACCTAATTTTTTCATGACGTTCATCTCCTGGAGTTGGGATCTCCAGCTTAGACACCGGCCGGGCGGCCCTTCGTAGGTGTTACAAATAATTTTCAAAACTTATTGTAACAGGCGATGGGCGGCGCGCGTCCATCCGAGGCGCTGGAGGTATTCGCGCACTCCGTCTTCGAGGCCGAAGGCGGCGGTGAAGCCGAGGTCGGCGCGGGCCCGGGCGATGTTGGCTTCGGTGTAGTCCTGATAGAAATCGTAGGGATTGTCGAAGTACTCCGGCTCCAGGCGCGTTCCCAGGGCCGAGTTCAGCGCGTCGATGACTTCGTTGAACGACCGGGCGCGTCCGGTGCCGACGTTGTAGACGGCGTTCTTTCCACGCTCGGCCGCCAGGAGCGTGGCATGCACGGCGTCGTCCACGAAGATGAAATCGCGCCGCTGCTCGCCGTGCTTGAAGATTCGCGGCCGGCGGTCCTTCCGCATCTGCGCGGCGAGCTGATAGATCATGCTGGCCGCCGCCCCCTTGTGCGCCTCGTGGGGGCCGTAGACGTTGAAGTACCGAACCCCCTCGACGCGCATTCCGTCCCAGCGCGCGCGCTCCGCCAGGTGATCCAGGACGACCTTCGAAAACGCGTACGCGGTCGTCGGAAGGGCGGGAGACGTTTCCAACGCGCGCTCGTTCGCCTGCCCGTACGTCGCGGCGCTGGAGGCGTACACCACGATCGCCTTCATTCTGCGGGCCATCCTCAAGACGCTGCGGAAGCCTTCCACATTGTCCCGCACCATCCGGAATTGATCGCTGATCGTGGTGTCGGTGATCGAGGCCAGATGGAAGATGCAGTCGTATTTCTCGGACGACTCCCAGGCTCCGATGTCCGCTGCCACCACGTCTCCGCGGAAGCCGGTGAGATTCTTGAAGTGTCCCGAGCGAAAGTCGTCGACCACGGTCAGCAGGGCCGACGGCCAGCGGGCCTGGATCGCCTGGACGAGGTTGGATCCGATGAATCCGGCGCCGCCGGTGACGAGGATGTTCAGGAATCGCGTCTTTCTGGCCATTCGAAGGTTCAGCGGCCGCGGTGCTTTCGCGGGTCCGCGCGCAACTCGCGGAGGATCTCGCCGTCCCACGTGAGGTGCAGCCGGCCGCGCCCCTTCGCCAGGTTCCGCTGGAGCACATAGCCCGCCAGCAGCGGCAAGGCGACGCTGGGCTCGACCCACGCCATCGCGAACTTGGCTTCCTTCTTGATCTTGCCCCACGAGCGGGCTTCGGAAAGTGTCGAGCTGGACAGCCCGCCGTCCGCGGTCACGGCCGTGGTCACTTGAACCGCGTATTCATGGCCGCGCTCCAGGCCGAAGATGTAGCTCATGACCACGGAGTCGTTGATGTAGTTCTTGGGAACGCCTCCGGCGATGTAGATGGCGGACGTCATGTTCGATTGCACGACGATCTGGGTCAGCTCGTAGTTGTCGCGGATCGAGTCGATCGCCAGCGGCGTGCGGCCTTCCCGATGCGCGAGATGGCGGTGGTGGGTGAGTCCGATGCCGATCGAACTGTCGTTGAGCGCGGGGCAGAAAACCGGGACGCCGTGCTTCCGGCAGGTGACCAGAATCGACTCATCGTCCTCAAGGCGCGACGCGACGAAATCCAGATACGCCCGGCTGGAGGTAGGGCCGGGCGGGAGCTCGTTCGCCAGCTCCCCGCACCACACGTCGGTATCCCAGAATTTCTCCTCGTCGACGTAGGTATCGTAGATGCGGTCGATGTACAGATCGCGCAACGCCGAATCGTCCGCATCCACGTCGCCCTGATAATGGCGGAAGCCGCGCGCCTGATAAATATCCTGATACAAGATCGCGCCGGTGGAGACGACGACGTCCACGACGCCCGCTTCGATGAGGTCGCGGATGACTTTGCGCAGGCCCGCCGCGATCAACGGACCAGCCAGTCCGAGAAAAACCGTCGGGCGAGCCGGGTCTTTGAGCATGCGCTCGAGGACCTGCGCGCACTGCCCGATGTTGCGCGCCTGGATGGACATGCCCGCCATGCCCTCGACCAGGTCGGCGACGGTGGTGTTCGGGCGCAGGGCGAGGGGCCGGACGGGTTGCCGAAAGAGCGCTTTCTTCTGCCTGCGATTCGCGGCGTTCAGCGGTTGAAGCACGTTGTCGTCGGATAGTCCCATAAGAGTGCGCGCGGCTCGCGCGCACATTGTAGTGAGAACAGGATGAAGCGCAAGAATTTGTGTCCGCACGCGGTCTCGGATTTGCGAACGGCGCGGAGCGTTCCGCGGGTATAGTAGCGTCATGTCCTTTCGCGACGCGGATCGAGCCACGTCCGTCACGGCCGCCGTGTGTTGGTTCGGACTGGTCCTGGCGGCCGGGGCCCTGTTATGGAACGTGCCCGCGGAGACGCTGCCGTGGTGGTTGAAGATCGCGGCGATCCTGGCCGGCGGCCTCGCGTTCATCGGCTACGGAGTCGAGGCGCTGTCGCAGGAACTCACCCTCCGCCGGTGGGCGATCAGTCAAGTCGTCTTCGCCGCGACCGGCGCGGCCTTCCTGGCGGCCGGCCTTTTTCGCTCCGACGTTTTGGGACTCGGTCGCGCCGTCCTGCTCGTCGGCGCGGCGGTCTACCTGATCGGCGCGGCACTGTGCGCCGCGGCGGCCAAGGATCTCTTCTGAAGCGTCACGCCGGCAGCGACTGGTCGGAGATCCGCAACACCTCCCGTACCTCCTCGACGCTTTGGGCGTGGCGGAGGCGTTCGCGAAGGTAATCGCTGGAGAGCAAGGCGCTGATCTTTCCCAGGATGTGCACGTGGACGCCCTCGTCATGGACGGGCGTCAGGATCAGGAACATCAAGTAGACGGGGTGGGCGTCGAGCGCCTGAAATTCGATTCCCTGGGGCCATTGGCCGATCGCGCCCATCGGACGCAAGAGGGCTGGAATGCGGCTGTGCGGGATGGCGATGCCTTCACCCAGACCCGTCGATGCGAGCGTTTCTCGGCGAAGGATCGTGGAGACGATCAACGGGACGTTCAACTCCGGATGCTTCTGAGCCAGCCTTTCGATCAGGGTTCGGATCGACTGCTCTTTGGTCATCGGTTCGAGGCCGAGCGCGATCGCTCCCGGCGGGACCAAGTCGGAGAGATTGAACTCCTTGACCGTCTCGAATTCGTCGCGAACGGTTCCGATCAGTTCTTCGATGACGTCTTCGATGGTGACCAGTCCCAGGAACCGGCCCGCGTCGTCCTCCACCATCGCGAGATGGCTGCGGTTCCGATAGAAGTGCTGGAGGAGGTCCTCGAGGGAGAGGTCGGGACGGACGGCGCGCACCGGACGGGCGATGGAGGTCAAGTCCGGCGGTTTTCCGGCGGCCACGGCGATCAGCAGGTCTTTGAGATGGATCATGCGATCCCGTTTCTTCGAGGTCCCGAAGTCCAGGGGATAGCGGGAGTGGAGCGATTTCCGGATCTTGTCGAAAGTTTCCGACCACGGCGCGGCCGCGGACAGGGAAATCACCCGCTCGGCCGGCGTCATGACGTCCGCCACGGTCAACGTTCCGAAGTCGAGGACGTTTTCCATCATGAGCAGGCGATTGAGCGTGACGGCGCCCTTCTCGTGGGACGCGCCCAGGATCATGCGAAGTTCTTCCTCGGAATGAGCCAGTTCCATGTCGGTGACCGGAGGGATGCGCAGCAGCCGGAGGACGGCGTTGCTGGTCACGTTCAAGAGCCACATGGCGGGGAAGGTGACCCGGTAAAACCAGTGGAGGGGGCGCGCCGCGAAGAGGGTGGCCCATTCGGTCCGGCGGATCGCGATCGATTTGGGGGCCAGCTCGCCGATCACGACATGGATGAAGGTGACGAATGCGAACGAGATCGCGAAGGCGACCGACGTCGTCACCGTCCGGGACCAGATTCCAAGGGCGTCCAACCAAGGTTTCAGCAACGTGGCGAACGCGGGTTCTCCGATCCACCCCAGCCCCAGGCTCGCGACGGTGATGCCGAGTTGGCAGGTGGAGAGGTAGGCGTCGAGGCGCTTGACGATCGAGGTGGCGAGCGCGGCTCTCGCGTTGCCGCGTTCCGCCAGTTCGAGCATCTGGGTCGCCCGAATCTTGACGATGGCGAACTCCGCGAGAACGAAAAACGCGTTCAGCAGCACCAGCAGGCCCGCCGCCGCGAGGTAGAGGAGCTGAAGCCAGGAAGACGAGGCGCCGTCGGCTTCGGAAAGCGCGCATAGGGCCGGGGAGGGAATCATGGAGCGCGGGCAAGGCTATCGGAGGCGGACGAGGGGGTCAATCCTTCGCCGCGACCCGGATCATCAGCACTCCGACGGCGGTCGCGACCACGAACACCATGACCGCGCCAATGAACCCGCCGCACCCGATGTAAATGCTGTCGCCGATCCGTATTCCCCCGCCGTCGCCGACGATGCTGAAGAAGGGGACGATCAAATGGTTGATCGCGCCCCGAATCAGCTCGAACACCGCGGCCCCCAGCACGAACCCCCCGGCGATCGCGAACGCCGGCGTCTTGACCAGCGTCTTCGGGTCGAACTCCATGCTCCCTCCTGTTACGAAATATTTTGAAAATATATTGTAACGTTACAATAAGTTTTGAGAATAAAACGTAACATGGAATGTAACATACCATAAGCGCGCGGGGTCGCCAAGGCGAGGAGCGTGTCGGATTCATGGGGTCGACACGCTCCTAGGCCGGGATGGCGTCGGGCGTCTTTTCGAGGATCCGGCCGAGAATCTGGTCGGGCCGGACGCCTTCGGCCTCCGCTTCGAAGTTCAGGATCAATCTGTGTCTTAAGGCGGGGTAGGAGGCCTCGCGGATGTCCGAGAAGGCCACGTTGTAGCGTCCTTTCATCAACGCCAGGATCTTTCCCGCGAGCACCAGGGCCTGGACGCCGCGGGGGCTGGACCCGTAGCGGACGTACTTGCGGGCTACGTCGCTTCCCCCCTCGGTGGGATGCGTGGCCAGGACCAGGCGCGCGGCGTACTCCTTCACGTGGGAGGCGATGGGAACCTCGCGCGCCAGCGCGCGCATCGCCAGGATATCCTCCCCGCGCAGTACGGGAGAAATGGAAGGAATCTCGCGGCCGGTGGTGCGATCGATGATCTCCAGCAGCCCGGCCAGCGTCGCCGCCTTCACTTCGATCTTGAAGAAGAAGCGATCGATCTGGGCCTCGGGCAGGGGATAGGTTCCTTCCATTTCGATGGGGTTCTGCGTCGCCAGCACGAAGAACGGTTCCTCCAGGGGATAGCGCTGCCCGCTCACGGTCACCGCTTTTTCCTGCATCGCCTCCAGCAACGCCGACTGGGTCTTGGGCGTGGCCCGATTGATCTCGTCCGCCAGGATGATATGGCCGAAGATCGGGCCCTTCTGGAACTGGAAGCTCTTCCGCCCGCTGGGATCTTCCACCACGATGTTCGTGCCCAGGATGTCCGCCGGCATGAGGTCGGGCGTGAACTGGATGCGCGAGAAGCGCAGGCTCAGGCTTTGACTGATCGTGCGCACCAGCAGCGTCTTGCCGATGCCCGGAACCCCTTCGAGCAGGGCATGGCCCCCGGACAGGATCGTGATGATCGCCTGCGACACCACGTCCTCGTGGCCCACGATCACCTTGCCGATCTCCTTGCGGAGCCGCTCGATGCCCTCGCGAAATCGGCGCGCTTGTTCTTCGACGGTCATGAAGGGACAGGATAGGGAGGGAGGGGGAATTGTGCAATAGATCGGATCGGAGCGCCTTCGAGCTCCAGGTCAATACTGCTTTCTCAATCTCGAGCTGGGGATCCCCATCTCTTCGCGGTACTTCGCGACGGTTCGCCGGGCGGCGGCGAGGCCTTGCTGCCGGAGCAGCTTGACGATCTCCAGATCCGCCAGGGGTCGCCTCTTGTCCTCCGCGTCGATGATCTCCCGCAGCTTTTCCATCAGCGCCAGGCGGGTTCGATCATCCTGGGGAGGCGCCTCGCCGCCGATGAAGCTCGGCGCCTGACCGGCCGACCGCGGCGCCGCGGACGCGAAGAAGAATTTCATCGGGAAGATGCCCCGCGGCGTCTCGATCCACTTCCCGGAGATCGCCCGACTGACCGTCGAGACGTGGATTCCCACGGCGTCGGCGACCTCCTGCATCTTGAGCGGTTTCAAATATTCCGCGCCGCGCTCGAAGAAGTCGAGCTGGTGCCGCAGAATCTCTTCGGTGATGCGGCGAATGGTGTGGCGGCGCTGCTCGATCGCGCTGATCAGCTTGCGGCCGGCGTCCAACTTGCGGCGGAGGTAATCCCGTTCGGGCTTTCCCAGGGACTTGTCCTTGAGCATCTCCTGGTACGTCCGGTTGATGGACAGGGGAGGGAGGTACGAATCCTCGATCACGATCTCGAATTTCCCGTCGATGGGGCGGATGATGACTTCCGGATAGACGCGCGGATTGCTTTCCGTCGAAAAGTTCGCGCCGGGATGGGGATTCAGTTTCTGGATCTCGCCGATCAGGATCTTGATGTCCTCCAGGATGATCTCGGGATCGGCGCCCGGCTTGTATCCGAAGTCGGCCAGCGCCTCGGGGTCGGCGGTGATGTCGCGCGCCATTTTCGGAAGGCGGTTGTTGCCGATGTCCTCCAGATGGCGCTCGATCAATCGCCGCTTGGCGGCGTAATTCGAATCGCTTTCGTCCAGCTGGAGAAGCAGGCATTCCCGGGGAGTGCGCGCTCCGATCCCCAACGGCTCCATTTTCTGCAGAAAGACGAGCGCCGTTTCGAACTTCTTCAGCAGCAATTCCGGGGGGAGCTTCCGCATCTCCTCCGGCGCGGCCTGAACGATTTCCTCGAGCGGCGTTCCCAGATATCCATTGTCGTTGAGGTGTTCGATCAGAAGCTCCAGGTAGACCCGCAGGTCCGGGTCCACTTCGAGCAGCGCAAGCTGCGCGCGCAGATATTCGTGCAGGGAAAGGGGAGAGGCGCTGACATTCTGGAGGAATTCGAACTTGGAATCGTCCGATTCCCCGCCGCGGCTGCGGGGATAGAGGCGCTCGCTTTGCAGCCATTCGTCTTCGACCGCTTCGAGAAACTCCTGCTTTCCCTCTTCCGACGATTCGGCGGGTTCGGCGGTTTCCACGGGCGCCGCAGGCTCTCCAGGCTCCTCGATTTCGGCGCCCAGCTCCAACGTGGGGTTTCCCTCGAGTTCCTCGTCGATCTTCTGGCGAAGCTGCAGGATCGGAAGCTGGAGCAGCTCCAGATTCTGCAGCATCTGCTGAGAGAGCTGCTGGCGCTGCTCGAGTCGCTGCTGGAGATGGATTTCCATTTTCATGACCATCAGAACTCCCGCCGGCCCTTGAGCGCGTCGGCGACGATCGTTCGGCTGGCGTATTCGAAGCTGGATCCCGCAGGCAGGCCCCGGGCGATCCGGGTCACCTTCGCGCCCAAAGGGGTCAACGCCTTCTGCACGTAAAAGGCCGTCGCGTCTCCTTCCGCCGTAGGATTCGTCGCCAGAATCACTTCGTCCACTCCGCCTTTCCGGACCCGTTCCACGAGCGGCCGGATCGTGAGCTGTTCGGGCCCGATGCCGTCCAGCGGGGAGAGGTGGCCGTTCAACACATGGTAAAGGCCGCGGTACGCTCCCGCCTTCTCGATCGCTCCGAGATCCTTCGACTGCTCCACGACGCAGACGAGGGCCCGGTCCCGCTTCGCATCCGAGCAGATCGCGCACGGATCTTCAATCGTCATATCATAGCATAACGAGCAGGACCTCAGCCGTTCTTTCACTTCGCGGATGGCGTCCGCCAGGTCCAGCGCATCGCTTTGAGACTGGGCATGGATGAAGAACGCCAGTCGCTCGGCGGTCTTCTCTCCAATCCCCGGAAGCCTGGAGAGCGCCTTCATGAGTCGAACGATCGGCGTCGCGGTGCCCATGGCCGGTCGTACCGCAAAGTTAGAACAACCCCGGAAGCGACATTCCCGTGACTTTCGCCATCTCCGCTTCGCGCAGTTTCTTGGCTTTCTTGATGCCTTCGTTCACGGCGGCCATGACCAGATCTTCCACCATGGCCTTGTCGTTCGAGGCCAGCACCTGCTCCTCGATCTTGACGTCCACGACCTCCTCCGCGCCGTTGACCTTCACGGTCACCATGCCCCCGCCCGATGTGGCGTCGACGATCCGTTCCTTGAGCAGCTCCTCCACCTGGGCCAGTTTTTTCTGCATGTCCTGGACCTGTTTGCTCAGCTTGCCGAGGTTCATGCCGCCGGGGAACATGCGGGCCTCCTCATTCTATTCCGACGATCTTGGACCCCGGAAATTTTTCCAGGACCTTGCGGACTCCGGGGTCGGACGCAAGGTCGGCCGGCGCCGCGGCCGGCCTCTGGAGCAGCGGCAGGTCGGGCTCCGGTCCGCTCGGGGTGACGACCACGTGAACTCCCAGCCGCCGCCCGAAAACGCGTTGGAGCGCCGCCTCGATGATCTGCCGGTTCTTGGCGGAATCGAGCTGGTCGCGATGCATGGACAACGTGGGAGGCAAGGCGATCTCCACCTCGTCGCCCGCCATTCGGGTCGGTTTCCCGTGTTCCAGCAGCGCGCCCGGGATGGCGCTGACTTTTTTCACTTCCGCCGACACCCGGTGCCAGTGGGCGCGGAGCGTCGGCACGGTGATCTCGGCGCTCACGGGCCCGGGATCCGTCTCTTCGGGCGGCTCGATGGGGACGGCCGCCGCGGGCGGATTCGCCGTCGAAGGCGGGGGAGGCTTGGGCGGCGCGGGCGGCGATCCCGCGCGGAGGATCTCGGCCAGCGGCACCAGGTCGGCCGCCTTGGCCATCTTGACGAACGTGATTTCGATCACGATTCTCGGATCCGCGCCTTCCTTGATGCGGCGCCTCGCCTCCAGCAGGAGCTGGAGGTGATACAGCAGCGATTCCAGCGAGAATCCCGCCGCCTGCCGGTCCGCGGCGTCCAAGAGCGCGTCCGGCAGATCGATGACGGGGGAAGCTCGGCCGCACGCCTTGATCGCCAGGAGCCCGCGGAAATGGTCGATCATCTGGTCCGCGAACGCGGAGGAATCCACGCCGGTGGAGAAGATCGCGTCGAGCGAGGTCAGGACGCCGCCGGCGTTTCCGGATTGGATCTCCCGCACCAGCGCGTCCACCCGGTCGCCTCCCGCGGCCCCGAGCAGGACGGCCACGTCGTCGGAGGTCAGGCCGCCGCGCTTGAACGCGACGAGCTGGTCGAGGATGGACTCCGCGTCGCGCATCGATCCGCGCGCGGCGCGGGCGATGGACGCGAGGACCGGTTCGTTCACGGCGAGCTTCTCGGCGTCGATCACCTGGCGCAGGCGCTTCACGATGTCCGCGGAGGTGACGCGGCGGAAATCGAACTGCTGGCATCGCGAGAGGATCGTGTCCGGAAGCTTGTGGAGTTCCGTGGTGGCGAAGATGAACTTCACGTGGGGCGGCGGTTCCTCGAGCGTCTTCAGAAGGGCGTTGAAGGCCGCCTTGGACAGCATGTGGGCTTCGTCGAGAATATAGACCTTGAATCGACCCTTCATCGGGAGATAGCGGACGCCGTCGCGCAGGTCGCGGGCGTCTTCGACGCTGTTGTTGGACGCGGCGTCCATTTCGATGACGTCGGTATCCGTTCCGTCCTGGATGCGACGGCACAGCTCGCACGCGTTGCACGGGGTGGGCGTGGGACCTTTTTCGCAGTTGAGCGACTTGGCCAGGAGGCGGGCGGTCGACGTCTTGCCGACGCCGCGGGGGCCCGCGAAGAGATAGGCGTGGCCGATGCGCCCTTCGCGGATGGCGTTGGCCAGAGTGGTGGTGACGTGCTCCTGGCCGACAACTTCTTCGAAGCGCACTGGACGGTAGCGCCGGGCGAGGACGGTGTAGGTCGGGTCGGATTCTCGCTTTCGCATCGCGGCCATTATATCGGCGGCCGGAGGAAGTCCAACGGCGAAACGAAGCGGCGCATGGAACGAGTTTACGCATGGGGCTGGTGAAGGCGCGGCTTGGAGCTCGGGGCTGGGAGCTTGGGGAAGGAGGCACCGAGGCGAAACTATTGAAACGCGCCCCGTGGGCGATAGACTATCGGTTGCGCTCCGCGTTTCGCGCGGAGCGGCGCCTTCGCCGGCGCGTGCGCCCGTAGCTCAATTGGATAGAGTGACTGGCTACGAACCAGTAGGTTGCAGGTTCGATTCCTGCCGGGCGTACTTCGACTCGCGCGGCTGTCACCGCGCTCGCTCAGTACAAGTACCCTCTTGCCGCGCGAGGCGAAGTATGGTGAGCGAGCCGCGCAGCGGCGAGTCGAACCATGTCCGAAGAGTGGTTCTAAAATCGTTCAGTAGGGCGTATTCGCCTCCGCCCCGCCCATTCGGCAGTCTACGAGATAAATGGGCGGGGCTTCGGCGTAATGTTGGTCCTGCCTTTCCTGATCTGAGCGAGCGGAGGCGAATATCACGCCGTAGCTCCGGCAGGAACTGATCGGAAGAGGCAGAAACAGGAGCGAAGGCGGATTCCCGGTTACCAAGGATTCATTTCCCGCCGGTTCGAGACGACCTTCTTGCCTGAGATGACCACGTGGCTGTTCGGGTAACCGGCGGGCGCGCTGCCGGGGATCTCGGGGGACATTGGAGGATTTCCTTAACGCGTTCTCGAAGCTCTTCCTCCAGACAGGAATCCCGATGCACCGGATGCTTGCGCTCCTTCCGATAGCTCCCTTTCAGGAGTCGGCGGTCAGCGCCGATGCCGAGCAGATCGTTCTCCGCCTTCTCTATCAGTTGATCGCGATCCTCCTGGCCACCCGCATCGTCACCTGGATCGTCCGGCGGCTGGGCCAGACGGACGTGTCCGGCGAGATCCTGACAGGCATCCTCCTCGGCCCGAGTTGTCTGGGCGCGCTCGCCCCCGGCTTCATGCGCGAGCTGTTCCACCCCTCGACGTCGACCATCTTTGTGGGGCTGGCCCAGGTGGGACTCGTGCTCCTCATGTTCCAGATCGGCCTCGAATTCGAGTTCCGCCGCCACGTGGGCCGCGACCTGAGGTCCGTGACGGCCATCAGCGCCGGCGGCATCGTCATTCCCTTCGCGCTGGCGCTCCTCACCGCGTCCTTCTTCTACGATCACCTCCAGCTCCGGCCCGGGGAAGCGCTTCCGCCGCTCGATGGATTTCGCCTCTTCTTCGCGGTCGCCATCTCCATCACCGCGATCCCGATCCTGGGGCGGATCTTCATGGAGCTTGGGCTCTCCCACACGCGGACGGCCGCGCTGACGATCGGCGCGGCGGCCATCGACGATGCGATCGGATGGCTCCTCCTCGGAGCGATCTCGCTGCTGGTGACGGGAAATTTCACGGCGAGCTGGGCGGCGGCCAGATTTGGGGGCCTCGTCCTCTACGTGGCGTTCGTGGGGGTGGTTCTGCGGCCCCTCCTGCGGCGGGCTGTAGCGGCCCACTTGGACCGTCACGGAAGCCTGCGCTTCGGCGCGATCGCGAGTCTCCTGCTGCTTCTCTTCACTTCCGCCGGCGTCACGAGCAACCTGGGCGTTTTCGCCATCTTCGGCGGCTTCGTGATAGGGCTGGCGCTGCACGACGACCGCCGATTCGTCCAGGAATGGAAGGACCGCGTGTCTGCGCTGGTCACTACGTTCTTCCTGCCCGTCTTCTTCGCCTACACCGGGCTCCGCACCGACATCGGCTCCCTCCAGGGATGGTTCGGAGCGTGGCTGTGCGTCCTTGTGTGTGTCGTGGCGTTCGCGGGCAAGTTCGGGGGCGCCTACGTGTCCGCCCGGCTCCTGGGAGAGAATCCCCGCAGCGCCGCGACGATCGGAATCTGCATGAACACGCGGGCGCTCATGGCGCTGATCGTGCTCAACATCGGGAAAGACCTTGGGCTCCTCCCCACGGGCATGTTCACGATGCTCGTCGTCATGGCGCTGGTGACCACGTTCATGGCCACGCCGCTGATCCGATGGCTCATGAAAGGGCAGGAGTCGAGGTCGTGATCACAACGGTGAAAGCCCCGCCGCGTGCGGCGGCCCAGCGGCGATTGGAGTGTAAAAATAGGCGTTCACTGCGGAAGGGCGAAGGATCGCAGCAGTCGCCGACCCTCGGGAGAAAGCCCTAATTGATCGATCACCGCTTCGATCCGTTCCGCTAGGGTGAGGCCGGCCACGAATCCGTTGACGCGCGCGGCCGCCGTGGAATTCACGAAGTCGGCCTCCCTGGGATACATGGCGCGGAACTCCCGCATCAGCTCTTCTATCTGACGCAGCACGTACTTTTGATGACGGTCCTCCGCCGGATAAAACCGGGTCAACGGGAGGATCTTGGTCGGAATGATCGCGCCCGGGGCGTCCTCGCGCGCCTTGAATCCCTCCGCGAGTTCCCGTTGCGTCTCGTTGTGCGTGAAGATGACGGACATGTACTGGCGGGTCCAGCGCGGCGGGCAGGGATCATGGATCTCCCAGAAGAGATCCAGGAGATCCTCGTACGTGACTCGCGACGGATCGTAGTCGATCTGGATCGCCTCGAGATGGTCGCCTATGTGGTCATAGGCGGGATTCGCGAGCGTTCCGCCGGCGTATCCCACGCGCGTGCGCACGACGCCGGGGACGGTCCCGAACCGGGCGTCCGCATCCCAGAATCAGCCGACCGCGAATGTGGCGGATTCGAGAACATCGGGGATTTGTCGGTCGAGAGCCGGGATGTTCGCGACGGCTGCGGCCGCCGCGCGGGGCTCCTGGGCTGGGTCATCCTGCGATCGGAAATGGCAGCCTGACGCGGTCAGCGCCACCCCGAAGCTGAGCCGAAGCAGCGTTCTCATGGAACCTCCCACGAAGTCTAATCTTACCGAGCGTCCGTGTCGATGATGGCCGCTCGTCGACCCCTGGGACGTAACGATTCCCGCCGCGCGCGACTTGAACGGGCCAAGGAGGACCTTCGCGACGCCTTCGGGCGATCGAGGCTGAAACGCTTCCGTTGCCGTTGAGCAATCGCGCGACCGTGCGGAGACCTTCCGTGAACAGCGACATCTGACGGTGTCGATCTTCCGGCGTCGGTTGGCGCAGAATCGCGGAGGGATGAAAGCTCGCCTATTTCTTCCTGCTCGTTCTCCGTTCGGATATGTCCTTGAGGACCTGCGCCGTTCGCTGGCCGTTGTCCGTCCGGGCGAGCTTGCCGAGGGACAGCATGCCGATGACGTGGTTCGTCGGATCCACGACGGGCAGCCGGCGGACCTGGTAAGTCGACATGAGGGTCGCGGCTTGCTCCGTATCCCGATCCTCCGCGATGCACACCAGGTCGGAAGACATGATTTCCCGCACGGGCGTGCGGTTGGGATCGCGGCCCTCCGCGACGGCCCGGACGGTGATGTCGCGGTCCGTGACGATGCCCAGGAGCATATGCCCTTTGCCTTCACATATGGGAAGCGAGCCGCAATCGAGCTGCCGCATCTTCTTGGCCGCGTCGGCCAGCGTCGTCTCCGGTTCGATCGTGGCGACCTGTCGCGTCATTACTTCTTTTACGGCCGTCATGGTGGTACTCCTTTCTCGTCGGGGGATAGATTCCCCTCTGATTTGATGCGCGCGAAAGGAGGAATGTTATGTTCGAGTTGGATGGAACGCGGACATCGCTTCAATCTGTCGCTCCAGCGTCCTCCATCGCCTTTCGGGTCAGGCTTTGCCTCATTCCGGAGTTTCAGACCGACCGAACAACGCGATTGAAAGTGCGGTCCGTTCGGCTTATACTCAGGGCGATTCGCGCGGCGTCTTACCCACCACGCCGGTTGCCGCTCCGCAAATGCCGAATCAAGGTGGTAGGATTTTCGCGAGGGAGGCGCGTCCCCGCGTAGGGGAGTTTTTCCCAGCCCATGATATCCATTCTGTCGAAGCCGCTTCCGGCTTCATTCCCGGCGCCCGTTCCGGCGCCGCGTCCTACCTTTCGAATTCTGACCTACAATGTGCATCGTTGCGTCGGCGTCGACGGGCGGCATGATCCCGCCCGCGTGGCGGCGGCGATCCGCGAGGCCGATCCGCACATCGTGGCGCTGCAGGAGCTCGAAACCGACCATCTGAGAACGGATCACCTCGACCAGCCTTCCCGTCTGGCGGAGCTCCTGGGGATGGAGTTCCTCTACCATCCGGCCCGCGAGCGGGACGGGGCGCGTTTCGGCAACGCCATCTTGAGCCGCCTTCCCTTGCGCATGGTCCGCAGCGCGCTGCTGCCGACCTCGCCCGTGTTTCGGGTGCAGCGCCGCGCCGCCCTGTGGGCTTCGGTCAAGGTCGGAAACCGGGATGTTCAGGTGATCAACACGCATCTTGGACTGGTTCGCGGCGAGCGGATGCTTCAAGCCACCGACTTGTGCGGGAAGGATTGGCTGACGCACGCCGCGTGCGCGTTCCCGCGCATCCTCTGCGGAGATTTCAACGCGACCGCGCGATCGCCGGTCTATCGGCTCATCAACGGCACCTTGCGCGACGCGCAGATCGTGAACGGCGGCACGTCGCGTCCCACATGGCCGAGCCTGTGGCCGTTCGTGCGCTACGATCACGTGTTCGTCAGCCCGGAAATCAGCGTCAAGCGCGCGGAAGTGCTGCGGACGCGGCTGACGCGGGTCGCCTCGGATCACCTGCCGGTGCTCGTGGAGTTCGATGTCGCTCCCGAGACCGCCGAAGCGCGTCACCTCCGGTAGGATAGGTTTTGACCCATGAAAGACCGCTATCTCGAAGTCACGTTTCGGAAGGGGAAGCCGGTTGCGGCCTACGTTCAAGCTTTTTTCTCAAATACGTTCGAACAAACCGAGCTCATCTCGTACTAACTGAGAGGACCTTGCGCCGGGCGTTTCCGATTTTCCACGAAGACAGCCGGAGTGTTCCCATAGACCGGCGGTGGGGCCGCAGGCCGAAGGAGGTCGAAGCTTATGATCGTGAAGACGGGTGCCTTGATCGCTTTTTCCGCCGTGGCGGCGCTGGCTCTCTTTCCCACGGCGAAAACGGGGGATGGAGGGGCGAAGGAGGGCATGCTGGCGACGGTCGTGAAAGACAACCTCTCCATCGAGGCCCAGGTCGCCGGAGTCTTCCACGCCGAAGACAAGACGCGCATCGCGGTCGAGCCCAAGGAGTACCGCGGCGACTTGATCATCACCCAGATCATTCCCGAGGGCGCCTCCGTCAAGGAAGGGGACCCGCTCCTCCAGCTCGATACCAAGACGATCCAGGACGCGATCGAAAAGGCCGTCACCGCCGTGGACGACGCCCGCCTGGCGCTTCAAAAGGCCGAATCGGAGCTCGCCGTCACGCAAATCGATCAGGCGGCGACCCTGGAGCGCATCCTCAAAGAGCTGGAGATGGCCGAGCGGAGCCATGAGGCGGAGGTGAAGAACAAGGAGTTCAAGCTGGACGACAAGTTGAAAGAAATCCGCAACTCGGAAAATTCATTGAAGGACAGCCGGATCAATTTCGAGCAGCTCAAGAAGCTGTACGACGAGCGGGAACTCCATACCGCCACCGAAACGATTCTGGTCGAGCGCGCGCGGCGGCAAATCGAGGAAGCGGAGCGAGGGCTCGAGAAGCAGCGGGAGAAGCTGGAACACTTCAAGAAGTACGAGCTGGACATCGACGCCGAGAAGAAGATGCTCGAGATCAAGAAGATCCAGGCCGAAGAAAAGAAGGAAAAGGTCAGCTTCGAGACGAAGGTGGCGGAGAAGCAAGCCGGGGTCCAGAAGGCGCAGCGCGAGTTCAAGATCGCCCAGGATAAGGTGAGCCGCCTCGAGCAGGACCTGGAAATGCTGAAAGTCCTTTCTCCCCGCAACGGAATCGTCTTCTACGGCTCGCTCACGGACGAGAATCCGCTCGGCGACGTGATCATTTCCTTCGGGGGCGGCCAGCGGAACCTGCGCGTGGGCGGCCGGGTGCAGACGCACGAAACGCTGCTGACCATCGCCTCCATGGAGCATTTGTCCGTCAAGATGCAGGTGCGGGAGAACGACATCCAGCACATGAAGGAGGGCTTGCCGATCACCCTTCGTCCGGACGCGTTCCCGGATCTGAACATCCGCGGAAAAGTGACGAAAGTCGAGCATATCGCCAGCCGCGACGAGTTCATGAGCGCCGTCCGGTCTTTCAAGGTCGTCGGCGCGTACGAAGGAGTCCATCCTCAACTGCGGGCAGGAATGAACTGCCGCGTCACGATCCACGTCGACACCGTCGCGGAAGCCGTTCAGGTGCCCGTGGTTTCGGTCTTCGCAGAAGGAGGGCAGTACTACTGCTACGTCCAGGAAGGCGATCGCCCGGTCAAGCGCGAAGTGAAGATCGCGACCAGCAACGGCAAGGCCGTGCAGATCGTGGAAGGCCTGCGGCCCGGCGAAAAGGTGTACCTCTACAATCCGTTTAAGGGATAGGGTCACCTGAGTTGTCCATGCACCACCAAGGCACAAAGGCACCAAGCGGGCTAAGGGGCCACCAAGCACGCCACTGGATGGTGTTTTGCAACGGTCGTTGGCTCCGCTTCGCTTCGACAGTCTGTCGCCACGCGGGAGCTGAGGCGATGGATGAAGCCACCCAAATGCGGTCCTTGGTGCCCTCAAGCCTACTTCGTGTCTTGGTGTCTTGGTGGTGATCTTGATGAATTATCCGAGTCAAGCAATGCCAGCTCAGATCGAAGTGCAGGGCGTCGGCAAGGAATACCCCATGCCGGGGGGGAGCGTTTATGCGCTCTCGGATGTCAGCCTGACCTTGGAGGCGGGGGAATTCGTCTCGATTGTGGGAAGCTCGGGATCCGGCAAGTCCACCTTCCTCTATCTGCTGGGATTCATGATCCGGCCGACGAGCGGAACCTACCGCTTTCACGGTCAGCCCGTGCAGGACCTCTCGGATGTGGAGCAGGCGCGCCTGCGAGGGAAAGAGATCGGCTTCGTCTTCCAATCGTTTCACCTCATTCCACAGCTCAACGTCGTCAAGAACGTGATGCTCGGCGCCCGGTACCTGGCGAACGGCGACGCGCGGGCGCAGGAGCGGACCGCCCGGACGCTCCTGGAGCGCGTGGGCCTGTCCCATCGCCTTCGCCATCGACCCTTCGAACTGTCGAACGGGGAGATGCAGCGCGTGGCCGTGGCGCGCGCCCTGCTCGGGAATCCCAGCCTCATCCTGGCGGATGAGCCCACGGGCAATCTCGACGAAAACACCGGAAACGAGATCTTCAACCTCTTGGCGGCGTTGAACCGGGAAGGCAAGACGGTGGTGGTGGTGACGCATAATCGGGCGATCGCCGAACGGACGCCGCGGACGATCACGTTGAAGAACGGGCGGGTGTCGGCATGAAGATCGTCAAATTCTGGATCGAAGCCTTTCAGAACCTCCTGCTGCACAAGACCCGCTCCTTCCTGGCCATGCTCGGCGTCGTGTTCGGAGTGAGCTCGGTCATCTGCATGCTGTCCATCAGCGAGGTGGCCCGGCGGGACGTCGTCACGCGCATCGAGCGCATGGGATTGCGCAACATCATCCTGGACTCCGTCAAGCCCCAGAGGGTCCGCAAGCGGGAAGAGGAGCGGTCGACGTCTTCGTGGACCGCCAGCTACGGAATCACCCAGAAAGACCTCGAGATTCTGAAGGACAACCTTCCCAGCGTCGAAGCGGTGCTTCCGATGCGCCTGATCCTGCGCGACGTGTCGACGACGTTCCAGAATTCCGACGCCAGCGTGGTCGCCACGACGTCGGAGTACGGCGAGATCATGGAGCACGGAATCCGCGAGGGGAGATTCCTCTGCCCGGTGGACGAAGGGCAGGCGGACTCCATATGCGTCCTCGGGCACGACACGGCGCGCCTGCTCTTTCCGCTCAGCGACTCCATCGGGGAGATCGTCAAGATCGGCGGCGATCCCTTCACCGTCGTGGGGGTGTTGGAGCAGAAGGGGCAGACGGGAACGCAGGGAGCGTTGTCCAATCCGGATCACGCCGCGTACATTCCGTATTCCACGGCGCTGGCCCGTTTCGGAACACGTCAGGTCCGCTCGGGTCAGGGTGTCTGGGAATCCACCGAGGTGGAAGTGAATCGGGCCGTCCTGCGCGTTTCCGATGTAGGCCATCTCGGTCCCGTGGCGCAGGCGTCGCTCAACTTGATGGAGAGCCGCCATCGCCTGAAGGACGTGGAGGCCACGATCCCGCACGCCTTGTTGAAGGAGCATCAACTGGCCGAGCGGATCTTCATGTGGGTCATGGGTTCGATCGCTTCGCTCTCGCTGCTGGTCGGCGGCATCGGGATCATGAACATCATGCTGGCCAACGTGGCCGAGCGTCGGCAGGAGATCGGCGTTCGGCGCGCTCTGGGCGCGACGCGAAGCGAGATCGTCAAGCTTTTCCTGGGCGAGAGCACGCTGCTGGGAGGACTGGGCGGGTTGCTCGGTCTGGGAATGGGCGTCTTGATCGCGCTGGTCGTCGGAACCTTGGCGCAATGGAACGTGGCGTTCCAACCGGTCGCGTTCCCCCTGGGGTTCGGCGTTTCCGTCGTGGTCGCCCTCTTGTTCGGCACCCTTCCCGCGTTCCGGGCGGCCCGGCTCGATCCGGTCCTGGCGCTGCGGGCCGAATGAGGATCCGTGAGGAGTCATCCATGTTTTATCCTTTGGGTAAACCGCCGAAGCGCCAAACCGCCGAAAGAGTTCCGGTAAGGACTTCCCCTGGCGCTTTGGCGTTTTGGCGGTTCAAAGTGCCACGCATGAGGCTCGCGCCGATCATGCTGGTCGGGGCGCTCCTGGCCCCCTTGAGCGCTCGAAGCCAAGACACCGAGAAGGCGCCGCCGAGTCGGGAAAGCGTCGCGGTCGCGGCGCATCAGGCCATCGAGGACGGTTTCCGGTTCCTTCGAGAAAAGCAGAACAAGGACGGATCCTGGGGATCCCACGATCCCGTGGCGCTGGAGGATTCCCAGCTCGGATTCGGACTCACGAGTCGGGGCGCTCAACACAGCGTGCGCCTGGCGTGCACTTCCATCATCGCGAAAGCTTTCCTGCATTATCCCTTGCGCACGAAAGAGCACGGCGAGACGCTCGACAAGGGGATCCATGCCGTCTTGAGCGGGTGGAAGTGTCCTTACGATCCGGGGGAGGCGTTCAATGTGTGGGGATACGCCTACATTTTGGATTTTCTGACGGCGCTCTGGGACCATCCGTATGGTTCAGCGCATCGCAACGAAATGAAGCGCATCATCCCCGAGGTCATCGAGCAGCTCCGAAAGCTTCAGGCGCACGAGGGAGGATGGGCGTACTATTCGGATCCGGGCATGGGTGGGGATTGCCTGAGCTTCACGACGGCGTCGGTCATGCTCCCGCTGATGAAGGCCAAGAAGCAAGGGTTCGACATCCCCGAAGGGATGTTGGGGGACGCCGCCAAGATCATGAAGCGGATGATGTATCCCGACAAGAACATGATGTACGGCTACTACCTGAAAAGAAGCACGACGCATCCGTTGGAAGAACTCGGCGCCGGAGCGCGGACGCAGGCCGGAGGGTTGGCGCTGCATCATTACGACGATACGTACACGCGAGAGATCCTTCGCGAGCGGAATCAGTTCTTTTTCAAAACATTGGACTACGTGGAGCGGATCGGAAACAAGCGCATCATTCCCCACCGCGACGCGCCGCACAACATCTCCGGCTATTTCTTCTACTACGGATGCTATTACGCGGCGGAGGTCATGACCCTGCTGGGGAAAGACGTCCCGCCGGAGCATTGGAATCACCTCGTCACAGTGATTCTCCGCAACCAGGAGAAGGAAAAGAGCTGGTGGGATACGATCTGTTACGGTTACGGGGACAAGTGGGGAACCGGCTTCGCGATTCTGAGCCTTGAGCATTATCTGGCCGCTCACGGCGCCCTGGAGAAAAAGCCGGCGGCGAGTCGTCCGGCCGGCTCGAAGCCATGACCTGCAATCCTTCGTCGGGCCGGGCCGGCGCCTTTCTGCTGGTGCTGATCGCCGCCGGCATCGCGGCCTTTCTGGCGTTCCGCGGATTCACGTCATCTTCCGGCCCGCCACGCGTCGATTATCTCGATCCCGACGTCGCCGAGTTTCACACCCTCGGATTCCTGGGCGCCGCGGGGCACGGCGCCACGCGCTCGATCAAGGTTCCGGACGCCACGGATCCGCAGCAATTCCGCTACCCCGGCGGCGTCGTCCTGCGCACGATCGAGGATGGATCGCCGTTGCGCGCCATCGGGCTGCGAGTCGGCGACGTTCTGATTCGCGTCGAGAAGGATTTTCTTCCGCTCAAGGAGGATCCGACCCTCGATCTTCTCAGGCGGCTGGAAGCCGCCTTATCCGCCGGCCTGGAGACGGTGGAGCTTGCCTTTTTGAGGGACGGCCGGATTCAAACGGCGCGGCTGGCGCTGACGCTTCCGCCGCTGGAACAAGGGCTGCCGGGACGGAGCGCGCGATACGAGCTGGCGGCGGAGAAAGGCCTTGAGTTCCTGAAGGGGAGCCAACTTCCGGACGGCTCGTTTCCGGCGGCTCGGGATGAGGCGGGACCCAAGGCGGCCGTGACCGCCATGGTGGGTTTGGCGTTTCTGGCTTCGGGGAGCGACGGGAAGGCGGGAACGTACGCCGAGTCCGTAGGCCGATGCGGCCGCTATCTCGAAGGCGCGCTGAAGAGCGCCACGGCTATCGGACCGTGGGCGACCGCCGCCACGACCCTCTTTTTCGCGGAACGCTACGCTCGCGCGCCGGAACCGTCCGTATTCGCGCTGATTCAGGAGGGAGTTCGCCTCCTGATCGCGTCCCATGAGGAGGGGGGATGGTCCGCGGGCCAGGACCTGGGATATTGCGAACGGACGTTGACGGCGAATCAGTGTCTGACGGCGTTGGGCGCGGCGGAGCGGGTGGGCGTGGAGATCGAGAACCAAGTATTCGAGCGCGCCTGCGCCTATCTCAAGAAACATTCGAACGATGGAACGGCGGGGTTCGTCGTCGATCCGACGTTCGACAGCCGCCGCGAAGCGGGACGCTGCGCCGGCGCCCTCGTGGCCTTGAGATCGATGGGCTGTCGAATGGAAGACGCGTTCCTTCAGAACTTGACCGCGTATTACAGCGAGCACGTGCGCTCCGTCGCCCAGGCAGCGGTCGCGCTGCCGACGCACTTCCTCTCGGCGGCGATCTGGTCCCGGCAGGTGGGACTGTCGGCATGGACGAATTTCAACGAGCATCACCAGGTGTTCATCCTGAGCCAGCAGGAATTGAAGGGATCCTTCGCGGCTCCGCCCCGGCGGGCGGCCCCCCGGTTCGCTGGGTACGAGGCCTGCGACGGACCGAGCTGGCGCACCGCGCACTACGCTTTGATCTGCCTGCTCCAGAACGACTCGCTCGTCTGGGTCAAAGCCGAAGCCGCCGGAAAACGCACGCGCGACGGAAATGGGGTTCTCGTCGATGACGTGTCCAAACCCGCGGAAGACCCCAAATTGAATCGGACGTTCAACAGCATCGACGAGGCGATCGAGTTTCTCAAGAAGATGGGAGTCGGACAGGACGATCCCAACATGAAGCAGCTCGAAAACCTGCGGAAGGGATCGGAAGAAAAGAAAAAAGAGGAAGATTAATTTCCTTCCGGATCTTCATGGAAGAATCTGTGACCACCCGCAGGGAATCGTCGGCCCGGGAGTCGGAGAAATCCGGCCGGGCGATTCCGCCTGTACCGGGTTCGATCGGCGACGGCCGGCTCGTGGAACGAGCTCGGAGGGGAGACCGTTCCGCGCTCCGGACGCTGGTCGAGACGCATTACGACCGGCTGTTCCGCGTCGCATGCGCGTTGGTCCATGATCGGGAGGCTGTGGAAGATCTCACGCAGGAGACATTCACGGTCGCGTTGAAAGCGATCGCGCGCTTTCGAGGGGAGTCGGGGATTTTCACCTGGCTGGTGGGCATCCTCAAGAGACAGTGGCTCAAACGCCAGCAGCAAGACGCGCGCTTTCGTCGGGCCGCCAGGATTCAGGTGGAAGCGGTCAGCCCTCCGGTCGGGGCGCCCGGCGAGACGGACGAGCTCATGAGAAGAGCGTTCCGGCGACTCGGCGCGGACGATCGGCTCATCCTGGAGCTGTTCCATTTCGAGGAGCTGAGTTACGCCGAAATCGCGAGGGCCTTGGATATTCCGGAAGGAACCGTCAAGTCCCGCCTGTTCAGCGCGAGGCAGAAGCTGAGGGGCTTGCTGGAAGGTCTCTATGCGGTGTGACGAATTTTCCGCCCGCGCGGCCGAATTGCTGGATCGCCGGCTCGACGCGGTCCGGGAGCGCGATGCGCGGTCCCACGCGTCGGAATGCCCGGCGTGCGCGGCGTTGTTCGCCAAGATGCAGGAGGAATGGCGGATCCTGGCGCGCGCCGTGCAGCTCGGCGCTTCCGTCCATCGGCCGGACCCGCGACGCCGTCGCGATTACGTGTCTCGCCTGGCGTCACCCTCCCGCGCGTTCCGTCGATGGGCGCTCCGGAGCGCCGGTGCGGCCGCCGCCGCGGTCGCCTTGTGGGGTGGGATGCGGTATTGGAAGGCCGATGAGACGAAGCCCGCTCCGGACGTCGCCGAAAGGACAGTCCAGGAATACAAGACCGCGCTGGCCAAATCGATCGAGGAAAGATTAGACGAGATCGCCGCGCGCCCCGTCGTGGCCTCCACGACCCTGTTCGAGGGCGCCCTGAATCTCCACACCCTCGCGCTGGAAGAAATCGTGGCCAAGGATTATCCCCCCGTCGAGATCTCGCCGCAGGATGCGCTGGACGAGATCGATTCCCGAAACGTGGCTCGAAGGGTCGCCGCGAAGAAGGCGCTGTTCAAGGCGTCCAAGAACGCATGGACCCAGACGACCGCCCTGGAACCCACGGCGAAACGGTACGTGCGCCATCTGGCCCTGTGGAGGCAGGATGCCGAGACCCCGTCCGAAGCGAGGGAGGACGCCGTCCTGCTCATCGCGGTTCGCGCGGACGTGGGGGGCCTCATGAAGGCGATGGAGTGCAAGCAATTCAACGACGGCGTCGTGCGCCTGATGATCGAGGAAGGGGGGCCCGAACGGCCGACGCTCGAAGTCGCCGTTCAGAGTCAAGGCTTCTCCGAATTGGTGACGGTGCATCCGGATCTTTGCCGGCGCGTCGGCATCCTGATGGAGGATGGCCGGACCGGGTCGCTCGGCGATTTGATCCGGCACTCCGAAGCCGTTTCGGCTTCCATGATCAAGCTGATGGCCCATGTCGCCGAGGAACGCGCCGAAGATCTCCTGGACGATGTGGCTCCTGTGTTCCGCGACGCGTTGGTCGTGGAGCTCATGTATCGCCGGGGATACGCCTCCACGGAGGACGCGTTGGCGGGCCTGGAAGTGGAATGGAAGCGCCTCGAATGGGAGGGACCTCTGATCGAGCTCCGACTTCGGGCGCCGAGGGACGCGGACCCGCGCGTCGGCGAACTGGAGACGGCCTATGTGGAGACCCGGCGATTGGAGATCGCGTGCGACCACCTCAATTCCGGTCTCCCCAAATGAAATCCTTCAGGTTCGGTCGTTGGGCGGCGGCGGCCGGCGCGTTGCTCCTGGGAGCCGGCTGCTTCAAGTATGACGAGGAGTGGACGCTTCTGCCCGACGGCTCCGGAAAATTGCGGATGCGGTTCTCCGTTCCGAGCGATTACGCCCTGTATGGTGCCGAAGACGCCTACGCCTGGATGGCTTCGCTGGTGGAGGAGAGCGAAGGAATTTCAGGCGGCTCCGAGCCGCAGGAGGAGGAGCGCGGGGGATGGCGTTCCTGCGCCCTGGTCCTTTATTTCGAGGACATCGGCCGCCTGAAGCTCAGGAAGGGGAAGAACGTCGTCCAGTTCGCATTCGGCCCAGCCGGGGAAGGGTGCATGCTGGACATCGCAGAGCGCGTGGATTGCAAGATCGAGATCGCCGTCAAGATGGGGGAGAAGAAACGGGAGGGGGAAGAACCGGGCGACGAGTTGAAGAAGCGCATCCTCAGGGAGTTGATCGGCGGTCTGGAGATTCATCGAACCGTGGTGATGCCGGGCCCCCTCTCTCATGTCGAAGGATTTCCGAGCTGGAATGGAAACAGGGCGTCGGAGCACATCACGGAGAAGGACATATCCGACGACGATCTTCTGAAGGGTCGCTTGCTGCCCAATCCGCGGCCTCGGAAGTTGGTGTGCGGCCAAATCGCCGTCCCCGATCTCGAGCACGCCGCGTTCCGGAGGGAATTGGACGCCGCGCGAATATCGTGGGGGCCGGCGAAGGAGCGGATGCGCCGGGAAGCGGTCCGGCGCTGGAAGGAGCGCGGGGAGGGGGAGTAGCCGGATCTTTATTTTCAACTTGGATCCTTCTTCTCTTCTGGACCGCTCTGTTCGAGGCGAAATCGAATGGGGATCTCACACAGCGATGGAATGGCGGCATTGCCTCGTTTGGCGGGCGTGAAGCGCCAATTCTTGACGGCCCGAATGGCCGCTTCATCCAGGCAGCGATGACCGGACGACGATTGGACCTGCACCTCGAGGGGATGTCCTTCCTCGGAAACTCGGACCCGCAGCACGACGCATCCCTCAAGGCCTCGCCTTCGCGCGATGAGGGGATACTCCGGGGGAGGATTTTGCGCCGGCGAGGCGGGGATGACCGTGGAATCGGCGCCTTCCCGCGATAAAGAACTCTCCTCCGGCAAACGCTGAGTGCTCTTAAAGGGGCGGTCGAGGATTCGAAGCGGATCTAGAACTCCCTCGTCGAACGAAGGCTCGACGATTTTCTCCTCTACAGGAACGTGAAAGGCTTCGCGAATAAATTCCGGTTCATCCCTGCCGACCTCGGGCGGCTCCAGAGGGATCGACAGCGGTGTTCGAGGCTCGAAGGATACCTCCGGCGTCGCCCCTTCCGAACGGAGCCGAACCGAAGAAGTTTCCTCGACTTGGGGAGCAGCCAAACAGAGCGGCCGCGGGGACGGGACGAGAGCGCTCACGAACGCGATCAATCCGGCGACGGTCCCATGGACCATCAGGGACAAGGGCCACGAGGCCCATGTGCGTCGCCGTTTTCCGATTCGACGAGACGGAATGACTCCTGTTTCAGGTTCACGCAACAACGGGGCCACGGTCATGATCGATTCCTCTCGATAGCAGGGTGGGGGACGCGGACGGGGTTGCGATGCAATCCTTGGCGCAGGGAAAGGGAACGCATTTGCGGCGATGTACCCACAGCTTGTGCCACTGGATCTTGATCCAGATGCCCAAGCCGGTGAAAACCAGGAAGGCCAGCGACCAGCCACCGGCATGAATCCAGTACACCTCGCCCGATTTTCCGAAGAGCGCCTTGCCGGTATGGAGATCGATCACGAGCTTCGCCACGGGGATTCGACCGTCCGTCGAAGGGGCCAACGCGGCCAGCGATTCCTCGCGCTGGAGATCTCGCATCCAGGTCGCGCCACCGTCTCTGCTGACGAGCAAACCTTCTTGCTTTGTCGCTACCAAGAGGGTCTCTCCAGGGCCGATGCCAACGCTGTGGGGATCTGCCGCGTGAATTTTCTTCCATTCCCCCTCTCCGCAGACTTTTCCTGTCCGGTGGCCACCACGCCAAAAACGAGGAGAGCCAGGGCGATCCCGATACTCATCCTCGGCATGCCGAGCGTCATCTTTGCACCTCGATCCGAAAGGACTCCATCGCGTTTCTTCCGCGCTTTCGAGGCCATAAAAAAAGCCAGGGCGCGAACCTTGTCGTCCCTGGCTGGCTACCGGTGGGTGGCTGGCTGGGGTGGAAACGGCTACTTCGTCAAAATCAGCTTTCCATTTCGGGTGATCCTTAATCGGTATTCCTCTCCCCCGTGGTTCAAGATCGCTTCCTGGACGCCGTTGAGGAGTTCCTCGACCCGCACCACTTTGCGGGTTGAACCCGAGGCGGTGATCCGAGGCGCATCCCGTCTCGGTGAATGCTTGTCTTCCATCGCCGACACGCGTTCCCTCGATGAATCCTTATTGAGACTCAGTCTCAACTACAGACCAAAAAAAGAAAGAGTCACCGTTCTCGGCCGTTCCTCCCGCATTCTCCCGGACCGGCTCCCCGCGTCGAGCAGCAGGATTTCCGGCAGTTCCGGCAATACCCGAACAGCGTATGGCTGTGGGTGAGGATCTGGAAGCGGTGCCGGGCGGCCGCGCGGGCCTGTTCCTGCTCGATCCGCTCGTTCTCGAATTCGATGATCTTGCCGCAGCGAAGGCACAGCATGTGATCATGGTGGCGATGGCCGGCCATGGGTTCGTACAGCATGCCGCCCTTGCGAAAGGGACGTTCTTCGACGAGCCTGGCCTGCATCATCACCTTGAGCGTCCGGTAGACCGTGACGCGACCGATGCGGGGCTCGCGCTTCCGAACGCGCTGGAAGAGCTCTTCCACGGTGAAATGAGGGCGGACGGTGAATGCGGCCTCGCCGATCGCGAGCCGCTGAGGCGTGGCCTCGAGTCCCAGGTCGCCGAGCGCACGCTTGAAGGAATCCATTTGCCGTCCGATGCCCCGGGTCATCTATGTGAAATCCATTTTCATTGAAATCTATTTTCAATAGAGGCCGGGGACGCGCCGCCCTGTCAAGAGAAAATCGTCCCCCCGGCGCTTTTTCGCTATTGACAACCCCGAGGGATTTGCCAAGATTAGGTCCTTTCATTCGGCCTCCGACTGTCTGAAGGTTAGGCTTCAGGGGCCGCGATCCGGGACCCGTACCGTGAGCCGGTAGGAAAGGACACGCCACCCGCCGTGCCCTGTCGTTGTATTTCCGCGTTCCTCCTGCTTGGGATTTCACTCGCTGCGGTCGGTTGCGACTCTGGCCAAACCCCGCTTGGCGTGGCCCATCGAGCGGCCGGCGACCCGATGCTTCCGGATTTCAATCCATTCCTCCCGCTGGGCGAAGCGCTTGTCTTGCGCACATATGAGGCGACGGCGGAGGAGATCGTCAATCCGGAGCGGGGGTTCTTCGATTGGATCGACCTCGTCAACGACCGCGATTTCGCGTTCGTCCGCCAAAGAGGGCGATCTCTCGCCTATGCGGGAGTGAACCTGAAGTCTTATCGCGCCGCCGATATCGATCCCGCCTTCATCAACAAGGTTTCTGCGGGTCTGGACGCGGTTCGCGCCGCCGGAATCAAGGTGATCCTTGCTTCTATTACAGTTCGTACATCGGGGATCCGGACGCGCCGAAGGATCGCGTGCTGGGGCACATCGCTCAACTGACCGGTCTCCTCTGGGAGCACGCCGACGTGATCGCCGTCCTTCAGGCCGGATTCATCGGCGCGTGGGGAGAGTGGCACGGCTCCACGAACGGCCTGGACAACGTCAGAGACCGGCGGGATATTCTGTTCGCTCTCCTGGACGCCTTGCCTCCCTCTCGCATGGTTCAAATCCGGAAACCGAACTTCAAGAACGAGATTTTCGAAGCCGGGGCGCTCACGAAATCGGAAGGGCACGATGGAAGTCGCCGCGCCCGCACCGGCCATCACAACGACGCCTTTCTGGCCAGCAGCACCGATTATGGAACGTACCCTTCGCCCGTCGAAGATTGGAAGGATTGGCTGGCCCAGGATTCCCGATACCTTCCGGTCGGTGGAGAGACCGCCAACTATAATCCGCCGCGCAGCGACGGCCCGAACGCCATCCACGAAATGAGGCGGCTGAATTGGTCATTCGTCAACGCCCATTATCACGCCGAGGTTCTGGCCTCCTGGCAGGAACAGGGGGTTATGCCCGAGATCCGCTCGCGCCTGGGATACCGCTTCATGTTCGTGGATTCCGAGATGCCCGCCTCCGTACGCTCCGGAGATACCGCCTACCTTTCCATCCGCATGCGCAACGACGGATTCGCCGCGCCGTATAACGCTCGCCCGGTGTACCTTGTTCTGGAGAACCAGATCCGCCGATACGAGGTCCGACTTGACTCCGAGGATCCCCGAACGTGGCGGCCGGGCGACATCAAGATCGAGGCCGGCCTCCAAGCGCTCGTGCCGGCCGGCGTCTATCTCCTCGCGTTGTGGCTGCCCGACGAGGCCGACGCTCTGCGGCACCGGCCCGAGTACGCCATCCGGCTCGCCAACGAGCAGACCTGGGATGCCGCGAAGGGGTACAACGTCATCGCTCAGGACTTCAAGGTCGACCGTTGAATGGACTTTCGCAGCGCTCTCAGAGCGGGCGGGAGTGTTCCTGGAGCCAGATGCGGATCTCTTCTTTCCTGAGCTTCCCCGCCGCGACGCCGAGCATGAATTCGACCGCCTCGTCCTCTTCGCACGCAAGCGTGCGGCCGTTGTATTGGAGAAAAAGACCCGCGGCGGAAAACGCGACGCGTTTGTTTCCGTCGACAAAAGGATGATTGACGCAAATCGACTCGAGGAGCGCCGCCGCCTTTTCGGGGAGCGTCGCGTACAAGGGGTGGCCGCCGAACGTCGCGCGGGGACGAGCGGCTGCGCCTTCGAGAGCTCCGCGGTCCCGCAATCCGCCGGATCCTCCGAATTCGCGGATGACTTGCTCGTGGAGATAGAGCAAGGCCACGGCCGGGGGGTAGAAGATCGGCATCAGGACAGCCGTTTCAGGATGGCTCGATGCTTTCGAAGAAAACGGTCCACCCTGCGGCCGAATTCGGCGTTGACACGGATTTCGCGCTCCTGCAGCTCGGGATAGATGGTCAGCCGGGTCTCAGAGACCTCGACCGTCACCTTGGCCCCCGCTCGAAGACGGTGCCCCCGCAGCCAATCCTTGGGCAGCAGCACGGCCGCGCTGTTGCCGACCTTTTGGATGCGTTGCGTGCGAATCATATAAGAACTATGTTATAACCATTCGGGACGAGGATCAAGATGAACGTTTACCCCGGATCATTCTTCACCACCAACCTTGTGCCTTGGTGGTTCTGAAGGTGATTCTTACAATTGCGTTATGAATCCCCGCATCGGACCGCCGCCGGAACGGCCGCTCCAAAAGCCGACCCGGACGTTCCTGGAAGCGCTGCCATTCGGCATCGGCGCCCGCCGCAAGCCGCGCCATTTCACGGAAATGCTCAAGGTCGCGTGGGAGAACCGCGACAGCCTGAAGTACGCGTGGAACATCCTGCGCCACGGCGTCTGCGACGGCTGCTCGCTGGGTCCGTACGGGCTCAAGGACGACGTCATCAACGGCGTCCATCTGTGCACCACGAGGCTTCGGCTCCTGCGCCTCAATACGATGCCGGCCTTCGACCCCGCCGTGCTCGAGGACGTCGAGGCGCTTCGGAAGCTGCGCAATGAAGAGCTCCAGGCGCTCGGCCGCGTGCCGTATCCCTTCGTGCGGCGGCGCGGGGAGCGCGGATTCCGCCGCGTATCCTGGGACGAAGCCCTCGAGACCGTCGCGGAACGACTCCGGAAGACCGATCCCGATCGCATGGCGTGGTTCGCCACGTCCCGCGGTCTGACCAACGAGGCCTACTACACCTTCCAGAAGGTGGCGCGGCTGCTGGGAAGCCCGCATGTCGACTACTGTGCCCGCCTGTGCCACGCGCCGTCCACCTACGGTTTGGCGGACATCTTCGGCGTCGGCGCGCCGAACTGCTCGCTGAAAGATTTCATCGGGACCGACCTGCTCGTGCTGTGGGGCACGAACCTGGCCAACAACCAGCCGGTCACGACCAAGTACATCCATTACGCGAAGAAGCAGGGCACGCGGGTGGCGGTCGTCAACCCGTTTCGCGAGCCCGGGCTGGAGAAATACTGGGTGCCCTCGGTGGCGGGCAGCGCGCTCTTCGGCACCCGCCTCATGGACGATTACTATGCCGTCCGCATCGGCGGCGACATCGCGTTCGCGAACGGAACGCTCAAGGCGCTGAAGGAGATGTACGGCTTCCGCCTCGATTTCCTCCAGCGCCACGGCGCCGGCGTCGAGGAGTCCATGGCCCGGCTCGACGCGATGGCGTGGGAAGAACTCGAGCGCGAGAGCGGACTTCCGCGGTCCGAGATGGCGCGCTTCGCCTCCATCTACAAGGAGGCCGAGACCGCCGTCTTCGTCTACAGCATGGGTCTGACGCAATCCGAGTTCGGCGTCCGGAACGTCCGCTCCATCGGCACGCTGGCGCTGGCGCGCGGCATGGTGGGCCGCGAGAAGTGCGGCGTCATGGCCATCCGCGGCCACAGCGGCGTGCAGGGCGGCGCGGAGGTGGGACTGGCTCCGGACAAGTTCCCCGGCGGCCGCCCGATCACCGCGGAATCGGCGAAGGAACTGGAATCGCTGTGGGGCGCTCCGGTGCCCGCGCGCCGGGGGTTGGCGACGCCGCACATGATCGAGGCCGCCCATGAGGGACGGATCGATTTTCTGTACAACATCGGGGGCAACCTTCTCGAGACGATGCCCGACCGCCGTTACGTCCGCGAAGCGATCGGCCGGATCGGCGTGCGCCTGCACCAAGACATCGTGGTGAATACCTCGACCCTCCTGGACGGCGATCTGGTCGTGCTCCTGCCGGCGATGACCCGCTACGAGCAGCCGGGCGGCTGCACGGCGACGTCGACGGAGCGGCGCATCCGCTTCAGTCCCGAAGTTCCCGGCCCGCGCGTCGGCGAGGCGAAAGCGGAGTGGGAGATCCCCGTCCTTCTGGCGCGGAAGGTCGATCCCCGGTTCGAGCGGCTGGTCCCGTATCGCCATCCGCAGGAAGTGCGCGAGGAGATCGAGCGGGCGGTTCCGTTCTACAAGGGCGTCGCGTCGCTCCGGAACGAAGGGGATTCGGTCCAATGGGGGGGCGAACGCCTGTTCGAAGGCGGAACGTTCGACCGCATGCCCGGGGGACGCGCCCGGATGTGGGTCCAGGAGATTCCGAGGCGGGATCTGCCGGAGGGCAAGTTCCAGGTCACGACGCGGCGCGGCAAGCAATTCAATTCGATGGTCCAGTCGCGGCGGGATCCTTTGACGGGACGGGCGGCCCGCGAGGCAGTCTTCATGTGCGCCGAAGACGCGCGCGAGCTGGGATGCGTCGAAGGCGACCGGGTCAGGCTGCGCTCGGGTGCCGGCGAGTTCATGGGCCGCGTCTTCATCGCGCCCGTGCGGCCTCGAACGTTGCAACTGCATTGGCCGGAAGCGAACGTGCTCATTCCGCGCCGGTACGATCCCGTGTCGTGCGAACCCGACTACAACGTAGTGGTGGACATTTCCAAGATTGATTAGAATGGCGCGCGGGAGAACACATGACGTCACCGCGCATCGCCCGGCACGGCACTCGGAAGATCGAGCAGGGCATACCTCACGAGCAGGACCTCGACGAGCTCGCCGTCGAGGAGCCGCTGGAAGTTCGCGTCAATGACGAACCCGTCGTCGTGACCATGCGCACGCCGGGTGAAGATTTCGATCTGGCCGCCGGATTCCTGTTCACCGAAGGAATTCTGAAGTCACCCGACGACATCGGCGCCTTGCGGTATTGCCAGGACGAAAAGCATCCGGATCTGCGCAACATCGTCAACGTGACGCCGGCGGCCGGCGTTTCCGTGGATCTCTCCCGGCTCAAGCGGAACTTCTACGCGACGAGCTCCTGCGGCATCTGCGGAAAGGCGGCCATCGAAAACATCAAGATGGAAGTGAAGCCGACCAATTCCAAGCTGAGGTTGAAGCTGGAGTTTTTCTATTCCCTGGGGCAGACCTTGCGCAAGGCTCAAACCGTGTTCGAGCGCACCGGCGGCCTTCACGCGGCGGGGATCTTCGACGCGCACGGTACGCTGCTCGTCCTGCGGGAAGATATCGGGCGGCACAACGCCACGGACAAGGCGATCGGTTCCATGTTTCTTAACGGGAGAGTGCCGCTCGACCGCCACATCCTCATGGTCAGCGGCCGCGCGAGCTTCGAGATCATGCAGAAAGCGATGATGGCGGGCATCTCCGCCGTCTGCGCCGTGTCGGCGCCGTCCAGCCTCGCCGTCGAAATAGCCCAGCAGGCCGGGATGACGCTGGTCGGCTTCCTGCGCGCCGACGCGTTCAACATCTACACCGGCGCGGAGCACATTGAAGTTTGAGTCGCCGCAAGAAAAGCGGCTTCCCGGCGGGCGACGTGCCTTGAGCGAAGTCGACGAAGGTGCCCGTTCCACCCCCCAAGTCCCGCGTCCCTCGTCAGGGGGAAAAGTCTTTTGGCGCGCATCCCGGAGTTCGCCCGTATAACCAGAAACGACTTCAAGGGGGTAGATCATGAAGACGATGCTCTGGTTGGGCATGGCGGCGGCGGTCGCCGCGGGCGATCGGATCGACGAGATCAAATGGATGTCGTCCGAGGAGGCCTTCGAGAAGGCCCAGGACGAGAAGACGTCGCGATGGGTCCTCATCTACAAAGAATGGCCGCGCTGACCGTCCTGCCAGAAATTCGAGAACGGTTCGCTTCTCGACGAACGGATCAAGAAGGTCATCGAAACGAATTTCTACCCCGTCCTGACGTGGCATCCCCGGACGCCCCGCAAGAAGGGCGAAAAAATCGAGCCGGAGCTCTGGAAAGAGACCGACGGCTGGAACGGCGGACAGATCCTGTGGCTCGTCTCACCCGACAAGAAAATCCACGAGGCGATTCCCTATCGCGGGAGAAAGGGCGTGACGTCCGCCGCGGAGCTGGAAGCCAAGTTCCGGGACATCCTCAAGAAGCACGACGTCTCGTTCGTGGAGCCGTCGCAAGAAAAGGACGGGGAAAAGAAGAAATAATCAGGCGCGCGCGCCGGAGTGCCACGGAAGGGCACGGACTTCCGCCGGAACGTCAGCGCCGATCGTCACGCGGGTTCCCGGCGCCTGGTGTTCCTTGCGAATCAGCCCCAAGGCGACGGCGCGTTTCCAGCGCGGCGAGTACGCCACGCTCGTGACGCGACCGGCGGCCGAATGGTCCACGCGGATTTCCTTGGAGGCCGGGATCTCCGAAGTCTCGAGAACGAGCTGCACCATCTGGCGCGGGGCCTCCGAGTACGTCTTCACGCGCTGAATCACTTCCTGGCCGAGATAGCATCCTTTGGTGAAGCTGACCGCGATGGGCTCCAAGCCGGATTCCAAGGGAAGCATCGTCGAGTCGAGATCCACGCCCCATCGGGGGAAGCCGTGCTCGATGCGGAGCGTCTCGAGAACGTCCTCGCCGATTTCGCGCGACCCGGCGGCGGCGAGCCGTTCGAAGACGTCCGAGGCACGGCTGGCGGCGATCTGGAGGTCGTATCCCGGCATGCCGATCAGCGAAAAAGGAGAAACGAGCAGGTCCTCGATCATCGAAAATTGAAACTCAGGCAGGTCGGCCACGGGGCCGGCCGCCTTGGCCAGCACGTCGCGCGCCTTCGGCCCGTCGAGGCGCAGAAGCGCGAAGTCCGCCGTTCGATCCGCGAGTGTCACGTCGTCCATGATGATCATCCCGCCCAACGCGTCCATCGCGGCGGGAAGGGCGGCGCGATCGATGTCGAGCCAGATGCGGTCTTCCAGCATCCGCACCTTGAACTCCGCCACCAGCTTGCCTTGGCGATTGGCGAGCGTGTTGTAATGGCCCGGACCCGCCTTGGTCCTGGAAAGGTCGAGTCGCTCGCCTTTGGCGAAGGAGGCGCCCGGCCGTCCCGTCGCGAGCAGGAGCACGTCGTTCGTGCTGAGATTGTGGAGAAACCGCACCCGATCGCGCCCCGTGAGCTCGAGAACGCCGCGCCAGCCGATGCGGGAGATTCCGGCTCCGTCACGGACCGCGCGATACTCGTCGAGGTTTGTCATGGTCTTTGCGGACATGCGGGCGATCTCGATTGTATCATGGGCGGCCCCGTTTGATGGAGGAGCACATGTCCCGGATCGAGAAGGATTCGATGGGATCGGTCGAAGTTCCGGACGATGCATGGTGGGGTGCGCAGACCCAGCGGGCGATCCAGAACTTCCCGATCAGCGGGCTCCGGTTCCCGCGGCGGTTCATCGAGGCGCTGGCGCGGCTGAAGCGCGCGGCGGCGCGGGTCAACGGGGACCTGGGACTGCTGGACGCGAAACTGGCGGCCGCGACCGCCGAGGCCGCGGGGGAGGTCGCCGACGGCCGGTGGGACGCGGAGTTCCCCCTCGACGTCTTCCAGACCGGCTCGGGCACGTCCACGAACATGAACGCGAACGAAGTGATCGCGAATCTGGCGAACGTGAAACTGGGGGGCGAGCGAGGGACCAAGAAACCCGTCCACCCGAACGATCATGTCAACTTGGGACAGTCCTCCAACGACATGATTCCGTCGGCAGCGCATCTTTCGGCGCTTCTGGCGTTGCACGGAGAGCTATTCCCGGCGCTGGACGGGCTGCACGCGGCGCTCGATACGAAGGCGAAGGAGTTCGACTCGATCATCAAACTCGGACGCACGCATTTGATGGATGCGGTGCCCGTGCGGTTGGGCCAGGAGTTCGGCGGCTACGCGATGCAGGTGCGCAAGGGGAGCGAGCAGATCCGCCGGGTGTCGGAGCCGCTGCGGGAGCTGGCGTTGGGAGGCACCGCGGTGGGGACGGGGATGAACGCGCATCCGGAATTTGCGCGCCGGGTGTGCGCGCTCCTGGCGAACGAAACGGGCCTTCACCTTCGCGAAGCCCGTGACCACTTCGAGGCGCAAGGGTCGCGCGACGATCTCCTCATGGTGAGCGGCGCGCTGAAGGGGCTGGCGTGCGGCCTCATGAAAATCGCCAACGACCTGCGCTGGATGGGGTCCGGGCCGTTGGGTGGATTGGGCGAGATCCTGCTGCCCGACCTTCAGCCGGGCTCGTCGATCATGCCGGGCAAGGTGAATCCGGTGCTGTGCGAGGTCGTGACGCAGGTCGCGGCGCAAGTCATCGGAAACGACGCGGCGGTGACGATCGCCGCGCAGGGCGGCGCGTTGGAGCTGAACGTGTTCATTCCCGTGATGGCGCACAACGTGCTCCAGGCCGTCGACCTTCTGGCGGCATCCTCGTTGCAATTCGCGAAGCGCTGCGTGAGCGGCATCCAGGCCAATGCCGAGCGGTGCGAGGAACTGGCGCACAAGAGTCTGTCGCTGGTGACGATCCTGAACCCGGTCATCGGCTACGACAAGGCGGCGGAGCTGGCGAAGGAAGCGTACCGGCGCCGCATGGGCGTCAAGCAACTCGCCCTCGAGAAGAAGCTGATCACGCCGGAGCAGGCGGAGAAGCTGTTTCAGTTGCGTCCGATGACGGAGCCGGGGCTGGGAGGGGCGAAAGCGGGCGGATGAGGAGTTCTCTTTAGACCCTATCTCAGTAGGCCTCGTGAGTCGCGGC
>JACQVR010000091.1 GCA_016209705.1 Planctomycetota bacterium | reverse complement strand
GTCCGGTTGAGCAGCGCCTGGATCTCGACGAGCAGCGTCCGGCTGCCGACCACGATGGGCACCACGACCGAACCTTCCCGCCCCTTGCGGTCGTGCGACATGAAGAGTTCGCTGGGATTCGAAACTTCCACGAGCCCTTCCAGCCGCATCTCGAAAATGCCGATCTCGTTCGTCGACCCGAATCGATTCTTCACGCCCCGCAGCACGCGAAACGCCTGGAAGCGGTCTCCCTCGAAATAGAACACCGCGTCCACCAGATGCTCCAGCGTGCGCGGCCCGGCGATCGCGCCGTCCTTCGTCACGTGGCCGACGATGAAAAGGGAGATCCCCAACCGTTTCGCCAGATAGGTCAGCGCCGCGGCGCATTCGCGCACCTGACCCACGGTCCCGGGCGCGCCGGGAAGTTCGGACTTGTAGATCATCTGAATCGAATCAATCACCGCCAGCTCGGGCCTCGATTCCTCGAGGTATCGCCGGATCACGTCCACGTTGGTCTCGCTGACTACATAGAGATGCTCGGAGCCGACGCCCAGGCGATCGGCGCGCAGCTTCGTCTGGACGACCGACTCCTCGCTGGACACGTACAGGACGCGGCGGCCCTGCGACGCCACGCGCTGGCAAATCTGGAGAATCAGCGTGGATTTCCCGATGCCCGGATCGCCCCCGAAGAGCGATACGGACCCGACCACGACGCCGCCGCCCAGAACCCGGTCCAATTCGCCGATTCCGACGGCGAGCCGCGGACGCTCCGTCGCGGTCACCGCGCTGATCGCCACCGGACGTTCTTCCGAGAGGACGTGCCGCGAGGGGCGATCGACCGGCCGCTCCATCTCCTCGACCATCGTGTTGTACTCGCCGCATTCGGGGCACCGCCCGACCCACTTGGACGATTTGGCGCCGCACTGCTGGCAGACGTGAACGGACTTTGCCTTGGCCATCGAGCGTATTTAACCGAAGAGATCGACGGGCGCGGAGAAAAATCTGAGCGGCTTGGAGCTGGAAGCTCGAAGCTTGGAGAGCCGGCGCGTGGTTACGGCTGGCGGCGGCCCCACTTGCGGCGGAGCAGCTCGCGGAAACGGGGGTCGCGCCGGACGTGCTTGAGATCGGGATCCTTGAGCAGGTAGGCGAAGTCCCGATATCCCAGATCGACCGCCTTCCCCAGCGCCTCCACCGCCTCGTCCATCCGCTTGAGGTTGGCGTACGCGCAGGCAAGGTTGTAGAACGCGATCGGGTCGTTCTGGAGGATGGCGGTCACCTTGAGATCCGCTTCCAGGGCTTCCTCGTGGCGGCCCGCCGCGGACAGCGCCGCGCCCAACGTCGCCAGAGCCTCCACGTGGCGCGGGTTCGCTTCGAGAACGGCCCGGGACAGGCCGATCTGGAATGAGTGGATCACCCCGGCCGCGCTCTTGGGGTCGACGGCGATATACTTGTCGAAACGGGTGGAAATGGCTTTCTTGTTCGCCATGAGGGCATCCCATTAATAAAATTCTTGGAACCGCCGGTCAAGGAATTCCCGCAGCCGCCCCAACGCCTGCGCCCGGTGGGAAATCCTGTTCTTGACCTCCAAGCCCAGTTCCGCCATGGTCCGCCCGGTGCCCGGAACGAGAAAAAGCGGATCGTATCCGAATCCCGCGGAACCGCGCGGCGAGCGGACAATCTCCCCCTCGCACGTCCCTTCCGCCTCCGCCAGAATCCTCCCGTCCGGCGCCGCCAGAACGACGGCGGCCCGATAGCGGGCCGTGCGCCGTGGCTCCGGAACCCCCTCCAGCTCCCGAAGCAGCAGCGCGTTGTTCTCCTCGTCCGTCGCGCGCGGCCCGCCGTAGCGGGCGGACCGGATCCCGGGGCGGCCGCCCAGCGCGTCCACCTCCAGACCGCTGTCGTCGGCGATCGCCCGCCGTCCAAAAAAAGCCGCGACCGCCACCGCCTTGAGACGGGCGTTTTCCGCGTACGACGCCCCGGTTTCCTCGACGCACGGCGCCTCCGGCAGATCCGACAACGAACGGAACGAAAACCCGAGTCCCGCGAGAATCTGGTGGATCTCCGCGATCTTGCCGGGATTGCGGGAAGCGATCACGATTTCGCGGCCCATGTCGCTCACATCCGTCCCAGGCGCTCCACCGCTTCGCTCAACCGCTCCTCGGGAACGGTCAGCGCCGCTCGAAGATATCCTTCCGCGCTGGCGCCGAAGCCGACGCCCGGAAGCAGGATGACGCCCGTCTTCTCCAGGATCCGCTCCGCGAACGCCATCGAATTCTTGTCCGCGGATGGAACCTCAAACCAGACGTAGAACGTCGCCCGAGGAGTGGGGACGTCCCAGCCGAGCCGTCGCACGCCGTTGAGGAACGTGTCCCGCCGCCGCCGATAGAGATCGCGGATCTTCTTCATGTCCTCCGCGCCGCCATCCAGGACCGCCGCGACGGCGCGCTGAAAGCCCATGAACTGGCCGCTGTCGCAGTTGGATTTGAAGGCGCGCAGCGCCTCCACGACGCCGGCGTGGCCGCACACCCACGCCATCCGCCAGCCGGCCATCGAAAACGTCTTGGTCATGGAGTGGACGGCGACGCCGACCTCCGTGGCGCCCGGCGCCTCCAGGAACGACGGCGGCGGATCCTCGTAATAGAGCTCCGCATAGGCCTCGTCGCTGATCACGATCGTCCCGTAGCGCCGCGCGAACTCGACGCACTTCACGTAGAACTCCCGCGTCGCGACCGCTCCCGTCGGATTGTTGGGATAGTTCACGTAGAGAATCTTGGCGCGCCGGGCCACGTCGGCGGGGATCCCGTCGAGATCCGGAAGAAACCCGCGCGATTTCTCCAGCGGCATCACGTAGGGTTCGCAGAGGGCAAAAATCGCGCCCGAGCGATAGGGAGGATACCCGGGCTCGGGCACCAGGACGACGTCGCCCGGATTGGTCAACGCCAGCGGCGCGTGGGCGATCAGTTCTTTGGAGCCGATGCCCAGGCACACGTCGCGCGTTTCCAGCACGACGCCGTACCGCTTCCGGATCCAGCGGATGACGGCGGCCCGGAAGGGTTCAGTGCCCTGGCTGGGCGAGTACTGGTGAATTCCGGGCTCATCCAGCACGTCCGTCATTCGATCGATCAGCAGTCTCGGAGGAGGCGTATCGGGATCGCCGATGCCGAGGTTGATGATGTCCCGACCCTCTTTTTCCAGAGCCGCTCGCTGTCGCTCGAACTCCGCGAAGAGGTAGGGAGGCAGTCTTTTCAGACGATCCGATGGATTAATGTTCGACATGGACGTGCGATCGATAGAAACCGCGCCGCCCTAGGAGCCTTTCACCCCTTCAGTCCGACAGGCTCCTAGCGCTTCGAATACTGGACTCCCCGGCGCGCGCCGCGCAGGCCGTACTTCTTGCGCTCCTTCATGCGCGGGTCGCGGGTCAGCAACCCTTCCTGGCGCAATTTGGGCGTCAGGGTCGGATCCGCCTTCATGAGCGCGCGGGCGATGCCGAGGCGAACGGCCCCGGCCTGGCCGGACGCTCCTCCTCCATCGCAGGTGATCAGGAAGTCGAAGCGTCCCATGCTTCGGGTCTGATAGATGGGCTCGGCGGCGTGCCCGCGATCCTTCTCGGTCAGAAAATATTTTTCCAGGGGCCTTCGATTGACCATGATCGTGCCGGTTCCCGGCGAGAGGCGAACGCGGGCGATGGCGCATTTGCGCCGCCCGGTAGTCCAGATATGTTCCTTTTCCCCGGCCATTTACCTACTCCTTCACCTCCAGAGGCTGCGGCTTCTGAGCCGCGTGAGGATGGTCGGCCCCCGCGTATACCTTCAACTTGCCGATCTGCTGGCGGCCCAGCGTCCCCCTCGGCAGCATGTCGAGCACTGCGTGCCGGATGATTTCTTCGGGCCGGCGGGCCAACTGGGTCCGGAAGGGGATCTCCCGCTGCCCCCCCGGATATCGCGAAAATCTCTTGTAGACCTTGCGATCGGCCTTCCGTCCGGTCACCCGGATCTTGGCGGCGTTGGTGACGACGACGAAGTCCCCCGTATCGAGGAACGGCGTGTACGTGGGCTTGTGTTTGCCCATGAGAATCGTGGCCACGCGCGTCGCCAGTCGGCCCAAGACGCGGTCCGTGGCGTCCACGACGTACCACTGTTTCTGATGCGTCTTGCCGCTCGCCAGAAACGAGGTTTGCTTGAGTCCACGCATAGCAAAGTGAGGCGGAACTATAGCAAGGGGCCGCGTTCAAGTCAATGCGACGCGCGTTACCGTTTCAGCGGCACCAGTTCAGCCTGACACCTGGGGCATTTTCCCGGAGCGGGAGCCACGATGTCCTCATGCTGGGGGCAGCCGTACCGCGTTCCGATAGGCGGCGGCAGCGGCTTGCTCCGCGGTTCCAGGCGCCGTCCGCAGATCGGACAGATGCCCGCCGCCGGGCGCACGATGGGCGGCTGATGTTCCGGATTCAAGCACACGTAATCGAAGAGCAGGCTCTCCTGATACCAATCCAGCCAGCTCTGATACGAACGCCCGGCGTCCTCCCGTCCCGTGACCCGACGGAGCGCCCACGCGACCGCTTCGACGACGTTCGTGTCGGGATCGCGAAGCTGTTCAATGAGCGCGGGCACGGCCTCGAATCCGCTCGATTCGTAGCCGCCGATCATGAGCGCCGTGTTGATCCGCACGAACGAGGACTCGTCCGTAAGCTTCCGCCGGAGCAACCGCAAGCCCTCGGGCCGCCGCAAGCTTCCGAGCACCAACACCGCTTCGTTGCGCAGATCCTCGGAGCGATCGTCGAGAAATCCCACGATCGAATCGTAGAGGGGGTTCTCCTCCATCGGACGGATCATCAGCTTCAGGCTGAACAAGGCGCCCAAACGGACATACGGATCCTGATCCTCCAGGAGCTTCTTGAACTTGTCCCACGGGAGAGGCTCCTCCGGATCCAGAATCCCCAGCGCCGCCGCGGCGGTGCCTCGCACCCTGGGATCGCGATCTTCGAGCAATTTGATCAGACGAGCGGCCGTTTCAGGCCGGCGAATTCTGGAGAAGCCGAGCGCGAACGTCGCCAAGGCGCGCTTCCGAGGATCCGGATCCCGGATCGAATCCAGGACCAATGGATCGTATCGCCTTTCCACGGCCTCGGCGATTTCGGCATCGATCCGCATATGCCGGGTGTAGTCGCGCATGTTGAGCGCCATGTTGTAATCCTCGCGCCGAAGGTCCAGCCACTCGTAGAAATCGAGTTGCTCGACCTCCCCCGCCGGAGCGGAGCACGCCCCGAGCACGCCGATCATCCCCAGAGTCAGGAGGCGAATGTTGTTCATAGTACGCATTTAACGCCACCGGCGCTTCGACGTTGGGTCCCTCCCTCGACGCGCCCGAATCACGTGAAACAGCGGATCACGACGCCGCGCGGGACCGATTCCGCCGCATCATGAACATGTAGGAGACCGCGGTCATCGCCGCCCGGACAACCGGCGCTGGTGACCATGAATCCGTGGTCCGTCCATCGCAATCCATAGGGCTTCCCATGGACGGGATCGACCGGAAGCGCGGGAAGCAGCGAACCGACCTGTTCGACCGAGGTCGGATAGGAACCGCGGCGCAGGCGATGGATTTCAACCGCGGCGGCGATTTGCTTGGCGCCGAGGATCGCCTCCGTCTCGGCGATCGTCGCGGCGGCGCCCGGCAGATAGCCGGCGGTCCGCTCCGCCAACTTGGCGTACCATCCCGCGCCCTCCATCTTCGCGCTCCGAAAAGCGGTCAACTCATCCCTCACCGCATGGAACGGCCGCTGGATGAGTTTGCCGTATTCCGAAATCGCTTCGACGCACTGGACATAATCTTCCACGGTGAAATCGCCGCGGGACAGCGGCCGATCCGAAGCCGCCGACTTCAACATCGCGCGTACCAGAACGCACAGATCTCCCAGGGCCGCGCGACCGTATCCTCTCCGTATGGATTCGGGATCCGAGATCCGAATGGCCTCCAGAAGCGAAACTTCCTCCATCGTCTCCGTGAACGCCCGCTCGAACAGCTCCGTGGCCAGGAAGTGGTGCATCGACCGGCCGAAGTGCGCCGTGCCCGTGATCTCCTCCGCCAGAGCATCCGCGACACGGCTCGCGACGTTCGCCACCTCCATGCGTTCCGGACCGTTCCGGCACGCCACTTCCGCCGCCAGCACGTTCGAAATGACATGCACCAAGTTCGCCACACGGCTTGCGTCCGCCTCTCCGTTCGTTGAAAAATCTTTTGGGAAGACGCACCGCGGCCGACCCGCCGCCCGATGAATGAGCGCCAGCGCTTCCCCGTTCTTTTCCAAGTACCCCCGCAGGACGGCCCGCTGATGGGGCGTCATGTCGCGCCTGGCTTCGAAGACATCGAGGATCTCTGTCTCTTCCGTCGCGGGCTGAACGATCTTCCCAAAGGCCTGGGCGTAAAGCGGCGCGCCGTTGTCGTCGTCCGAAATCCGATCCGGACCCAGCGCGAACCAAAGCGCGTCCAAGGCGGCATCGACCTCATCGACGTAGCCGCTCCGTAAGGCGTTGAGGAGACGCGCCACGCCGGCACGCGCGTCCTTCTCATCGTGCTCAGGCTCGAACAGACCCATCTCAGGAGCAGCCACGCGCGAGTCTTCCGCCCCGCCGCGTCTCGCCGGATCCGACGCGAAGGCGGGACCCGGCGCCGTGACCGGAGCGGCATCGGCCCCCTGCGGACTCGAAACAAAGGAGCGCGGCGGCCGGGACCGCGCTGCATCCACGCGGATCGCCAGATAGACGGTCAGAACCGCGATGGTCAACAGGATCTCGGAAAGGGCGATCACGTTTTCCGGCGTCAGACCCGCTTCTCCGTGCGCCTCGCTCGAACGAAGGACGACGAAGGCGGCCAGAGCGGCCGCCATGACCGCGATCGGCGCGACGGCGATGATGCTCTTGAATCTCGTGATCACGAACGACTCCTCCGGAATCCGCTCGGTCGAGATTTTACTTTTTCCGCGCTCTTTCAGCACCTTTGTCCACGTCACAACCACTATGGTGAGCCGCCGTTCCAGAGGCGCGCGCCGAACAAGCGAGCGTCGCTTCTTTTGACATGGAACGTTTTCCCCCCTAAGATACCGGTGGGGGAAACATGGCGTGCTAGGCGATTTCAAGCTAGGCCAGTCGGCTTCCGTCATCGAACCTGCCGCGGGATACGAGATCAACGCCCTGGCCGACGAGCCGTGGCTTCATATCACGATCCGCGGGCGATATCACCACCGCTTGCTGGATGTGCTTCGCGCCCAAGCACTACCTCCGCGGCGTTCGCTCGCCATCGATGCGGGCGGACTCATGGACCCGACTCCGTTGCTGGTCCGCGAGCTGATGTTTCTGGCGGGGTCGCTCAAGGCCGCGCGGCGCCGACTGGTCCTGATCACCCCCCCCGAAGCGTTGCTCGCGCTTTTCCCCGCCGGTGGCCGGCTGCCCGCCTTTCCGGATTTCGATTCCCTGCCCGCCGACCCGCGGCGGGCGGAGGAATGCAGCGCCCATCTCGAAAAAGAATTCGAGAAGATCCGCTCCCTTCTGTTGGGCGAGCCCTTATGGCAGCTCTACCGCGACGACGCCTCGTGGCTCTGTCCCTTTTGCGCGGACTTCGTCGAAATCGCCGGCATGCGGACCAACGGATCGGTGCCGTCCCAAACCGTGGAGAGCATCCGCCGCCATTTCCGCCGCAGCCGAGGCACGTGCGGACTTGCTGCGGAATCGCGCAAGCCGCCGACGGAGCTGCTGGCCAAGATGGAGCCTCAGCCGTCCCTCGGGGGGGCAGGCGCCGCGGGAACCGCCTCGTCCGTGCTTCCTCCCCCACGCCGGGCCGAGGCGTCCGAACCTCCGAGCTTCACCAATGCCGACCTCGGCGTCCTTCACCTGCCGGGAACCGCCGAGGGCGGCGCGTTTTACGAGATCCTGCGCATGCGCGGCGGACGAACTGGCCTGCTGATCGGAGACATCGAAGCCCGCGGAATCGAAGCCTCCGTGTTGAGCGGCATGATCCGGAAGGCGGCCGCCATTCGAGCGGCCGATCAATACAATCCGGAGCCGGTGCTGCGCCAACTGAATCGCGACATGTACGCCGATTTGCATCCGTACCGCGCGCTGGTCAGCGCGTTTCTGGCCGTCTATGACGCCGCGGGGCGTACGCTGAATTGCGCATGCGCCGGCCATCCTCCGCCGATTCTATTCAACCGGCGGCGCAGCCCTTTCCCGTGTCGTCTGGCCGGCGGAGGCATCCGAGTCGGCTTGTCGTCGGGAGCGCTGTTCGATCGCGCGCTGCAAAAGCACGCGCTCGCCTTGGAGACGGCGGACGTCCTGCTCCTATACACCGCCGGCGTGGAAGCGGCCTCACACCCTTCCGGCCAGACGTTCGGCGCCGGCCGTTGCTCCAGTCCCCTGGAAACGGAGCACGACCGCTCCGCATCGCACATTCTCGAAGCCCTTTCCCGATCTCTGGCCTTATTCCGCGACACCGCTCCCTTGAAGGAAACGGCCGTCGCCCTGTGCCTTAAGATTTACGAAAAGCCCGTATAGAGTCACCTACGACCCTATAGGAGCGTGTCGAGATATTGGGGATGCAAGTGATAAGACCCCCCATGTGGGGTACGGCACATCTCCATATCTCCAATATCCCGACAATCTCCCATGGGGACTCGGCCCAGAAGCCGACGCGAATTTATGCAAGCGGGCGTTCGGAGCTCTTGAAGGCGATGCGAGACCGCTCCTTGACTTCGGTTTCCGGCCTCTCTATATTTTTCCCTTTCATCACGACCGCTCTATGACGAACGGAAACAAGCCCCGTCCTTGGAGGCGGCGTTATTCCGCTTGAGTGCAGGCCCCTCGAAAAGCTTGCCCCAAGCAACGTCGCGAGGGGTCGTGGCAGGAAGTCGCCGCTTTCGAAGCGAGCGACCGAAGGGAGCGAGCGTGACGGACAAGATCATCGGTGAAGGGATCACGTTCGATGACGTCTTGCTGATCCCCCGCCGGTCGTCCGCGGTGCCGACCGAAGTCAATGTCTCCACGCGCCTGACGTCGGAGATCCGCCTGAACATTCCCATCGTCTCCGCCGCCATGGACACCGTGACCAATTCCCGGCTGGCCATCGCCATCGCCCAGCAGGGAGGGATCGGCATCATCCACAAGAACCTGTCCGCGGCGGATCACGCGCGCGAGGTGGGCCGGGTCAAGCGGTATGAGGCGGGCCTCGTGCAAGATCCCATCTGTTTGGGTCCCGAGGAAACGGTGGGCGCCGCGCGGCGGGTCATGAGCGAACACAACATCTCGGGCATCCCCATCACGCAGGGCCGCCGGCTGGTCGGCATCGTGACCCACCGCGACCTTCGATTTCAGAACGGAGACGATCGCAAGATTTCAGAGGTCATGACCCGAGCGCCCCTCGTGACGGCGCCCGTGGGAACTTCCAGCGAGGAAGCCCGCGCGATCCTGGCCCGCAGCAAGGTCGAAAAGCTGCTCATCGTCGACCAGGAGCTCAACCTCCGCGGCCTCGTCACGATGAAGGATTTGAACAAGGTGAAATTTCATCCGCACGCCTGCAAGGACGCGCGGGGACGGCTGCGCGTGGGGGCGGCCGTCGGCGTCTTCGAGTTCGATCGGGCGAAAGCGCTCGCGGAGAGCGAGGTCGATGTGCTCGTGATCGACACGGCGCACGGCCATTCGCAGAACGTCCTCGACACGATTCGGGAAATCCGCCGGAGCCTGGGCGCGATCCCGCTGATCGCCGGCAACGTCGCTACGGCCGAAGCCGCGCGCGATCTGATCGCGGCCGGCGCGGACGGCTTGAAGGTGGGCATCGGACCCGGATCGATCTGCACGACGCGCGTCATCGCCGGCGTCGGCGTCCCTCAGATCACCGCGATCCTGGAGGTGAGCGCCGTGGCCGGCCCGGCCGGCAAGCCCGTCATCGCCGACGGCGGCATCCGGCATTCGGGGGACATCACCAAAGCGCTCGCAGCCGGCGCCGACAGCGTCATGATCGGAAGCCTTCTGGCGGGGTGCGCGGAAAGCCCCGGAGAGACGATCATCCACCGCGGGCGCAGCTACAAGGCCTACCGGGGGATGGGATCGCTCGGCGCGATGGTGGCGGGAAGCAAGGACCGCTACGGGCAGCGGGACGTGGACGACCGCTCCAAGTTGGTCCCTGAAGGGGTGGAAGGCATGGTTCCCTTCAAGGGAACGCTGCACGAACTGATCTATCAGCTCGTCGGCGGCGTGCGCGCCGGCATGGGGTATTGCGGCGCGCAGACCCTCGAGGACCTGCGCCTCCAGACGCGATTCATGCGGGTGAGTCCGGCGGGCCTGCGCGAAAGCCATCCGCATGATATCATGATTACTAAAGAGGCCCCGAACTACAGTCCCGAAAGGATGGAATGATGCCCCGCGCCGGCCGGTCGACCATGGCGCGCCGCGGTGGCGGCGCCGCCGCCGAACACGGCCCCGACATGCGCATCACCCCGCCCGGCCCCAAGGCCGCCGCCGTCATGGAAAAAGACGCGACCTACATCGCGCCCAGCTACACGCGCCTTTACCCGCTGGTCATCGACCGCGGCGAGGGCATGTTCTGCTGGGACGTGGACGGCAATCGCTATCTGGACTTCACCGCCGGCGTCGCCGTCAATGCCCTGGGCCACGCGCATCCGGACATCACGCGGGAAATCGCCAAGCAGGCCGCGAAGTTCATCCACATGGCGGGAACGGATTTCTACTACGGCGTCATGGCGGACTTCGCGGAGAAGATCTGCGCGCTCGCTCCGGGGCCGTGGCCCAAGCAATGCTTCCTGGCGAATTCGGGAACGGAGGCGGTCGAGGCGGCCATCAAGCTGGCGCGGCACGCGACCCGGCGAACCCGGCTCGTCGCCTTCTTCAACGCGTTCCACGGCCGGTCGCTGGGATCGTTGTCGCTGACGGCGTCCAAGGCGGTCCAGCGGCGCCACTTCGGTCCCTTGCTGCCCGACGTCAGTCACGCGCCGTTCGGGGATTTGGCATTCCTGAAGACGAACCTCTTCGCCAAGACGTGCCCGCCGGAGGATGTCGCGGCCATCTTCGTCGAGCCCATCCAAGGGGAAGGCGGCTACCACGTCGCCTCCCCGGAATTCATGCGGGGGCTCCGCGAGCTGTGCGACCAGTACGGCATCCTGCTGGTCGCGGACGAAATCCAGACCGGGCTGGGACGAACCGGCAAGATGTTCGCGATCGAGCATTTCGACATCGCGCCGGACATTCTGTGCCTGGCCAAACCCCTGGGCGGCGGTTTGCCCCTGGGCGCGATGATCGCCCGAAAGGAGCTTCACAAGTGGCCTCCCGGATCGCACGCGAACACGTTCGGAGGCAACGCCGTGGCCTGCGCGGCGGGACTGAAGACGATCGAACTCATCGAACGGGAGGGCATGGCCAACGCGGCGCCGATGGGCGAGTGGCTCTCCCAGAAACTGGCGGCCATCGCCGCCCAGGACGCTTCCGTGTACGAGGAGCGGGGACTCGGCTTGATGCGGGCGGTCGAAATCGTCAAGAACAAAGCCTCGCGAACGCCCGATCCGGACCGCCGCGACGCGATCATCAAGGAGTGCTTTCGGCGCGGACTGCTGCTGCTGGGATGCGGCGAGACATCCATCCGCTTCCTGCCCGCGTTGACCGTCCAAAAGGGCCACATCGATGCGGCATGTGAAATCCTCGAAGTCGTCCTTCAAAACGTCTGAACCGGCCGCGAACCGCAAGCCTCCCGCAGGATATCGCTCGTGGTCGGGCCCGACTTCGAACGGCGGCAACTCCGGCGCCGAAGCGCTCCGGCCGCTGGATGCGCTCCTGAAAAAGATACGCCGGAAGGAAGCCGTCGTGGGCGTGATCGGGCTGGGATACGTGGGCCTCCCTCTCGTGCGCCTTTTTCTCTCGAAGGGCTTCCCGGCCATCGGATTCGATACGGACCGGCAAAAGATCAAGAAACTCAACGCGGGCGCCTCGTACATCGGATCCGTTCCGTCCCCCATGATCGCGCGGGCGCGCCGAGAACGCCGCTTCGAGGCCACCCATGAGGTCGAACGCCTGGGACGCGCCGACGCCATCGTGATCTGCGTGCCCACGCCGCTGACGGAAGACGGCCAACCCGACCTCAGCTACATCCGAAACACGGCGGAGGCTCTGGCTCCCCGGCTTCGGAAAGGGCACCTCGTGGTGCTGGAATCGACGACCTACCCGGGAACTACTCGCGACGTCGTGCGCCCGATCCTGGAGAAGTCCCAGCTCGAGTGCGGGCGGGATTTCTTCCTGGCGTTTTCGCCGGAACGCGAAGATCCCGGCAACAAGGCCCACACCAACGAGAACATTCCGAAGCTCGTCGGAGGGATCGACGAACCCAGCCTGCGGGCCGCCGCGGCGCTCTACGCCGGCGCCGTCGCCCGCGTCGTGACCGTCTCCAGCGCGGAGATCGCCGAAGCCGCGAAGCTGATCGAGAACATCTACCGCTGCGTCAACATCGCCATGGTCAACGAGCTGAAGATGTGCTTCGATCGGATGGGCATCAACGTGTGGGAGGTCATCGCGGCCGCGGCGACGAAGCCGTTCGGATTCCAACCCTTCTACCCGGGGCCGGGCATGGGCGGCCATTGCATCCCGGTGGATCCGTTCTACCTTTCCTGGAAAGCCCGCCAATACGACTTCGCCACCCGATTCATCGAGCTGGCGGGTGAACTGAACGTCCATATGCCTTACTATGTGGCAAACCGACTCGAGACGGCGTTGCGCGAGCGCGGCGGCCGGGTCGCCGGAAGCCGGATCCTGATTCTCGGATTGGCGTTCAAGAAGGACATCGACGACCCGCGCGAGTCTCCGGCCTTCAAAGTCGCGCAGATCCTCCAGGAGAAGGGAGCGATCATCCGCTACAATGATCCCTACATTCCCACGCCGCCGGCCACCCGCCACTACCGCAAAGTGAAGCTGAAGCCGATCCCCCTCTCGGAAGAAGCGCTCCAAGAGCACGAAGCCGTCGTCATCATCACCGACCACTCCTGCTACGATTTCGACTGGATCGTCAAGCACGCCCGGCTTGTGATCGACACTCGCAACGCGTGCCGCGACGTCGCGCACGGGCGCGAAAAGATCGTGCTCGCGTAGAAAGCGCCCGGTAAGGTACGCCCATGGCGCTGCCTCCCGACCGCGTGGTCCTGATCACGGGCGCTTCGAGCGGCATCGGGCGCGCCGCGGCCTTCGCGTTCGCCCGCGACGGCGCCCGCGTCGCGCTGGCGGCTCGGCGAGTCGAAGCCCTGGAAACGGCAGCGCGGGAAATCGGGGAGCGGGCCTTGGCTGTCCCCTGCGACGTCCGGCGTCGCGACGAGGTCCGCGCCGCCGTGGAGAAGACCGTGCACCATTTCGGCGCGCTGCACGTCGTCGTCGCCAACGCCGGCATCGGCCTGTACACCGCGATCGAGGACATGACCGATGAAGATCTCGACGCGGTCTTTCGGACCAATGTGTACGGAGCCGTGTACGCGGTCCAGGAAGCGCTGCCGCACCTTCGAACGACGCGCGGCAGCCAGGCGATCTTCATCTCATCGATTCTCGGACGCGCGTCCATGCCCTACATGGGACCGTACGGCATGTCCAAGCACGCCCTTACCGCGTTGGCCGACGCGTTGAGGCTGGAGGTCGCGGACGACGGCGTCGAGGTGATTCTGATCGGACCGGGCCTGACGGCGACGGAGTTTCAAAGGAACGCGGTTTCGAAGGTCCGGGGGTTCATACCCGCGGGCGACAACGCCGGCGGCTGGCCGCCGGAACGAGTGGCGGACGCGATTCTCGCGGCCTCCAAAAAGCGCAAGCGGGAGGTCTATCTCACGGCCGACGGGCGCCTGTTGATCCGGCTGAAATACTGGCTTCCCCGCCTGGCGGAGTGGGGCATCCGGCGCTGGATCCGGGCGCGCCTTCCGGAAGGACGCGAGCGGACATGAAATCCGTCACGCCATGCATGATCGCGGCGGCCATGGCCGCGGAAATAGCGGGAAACGAGAAAAATTCATGGAGAGTCGCGCAGCGCATCGAACGGTGGGTCGAACAGAACATGGCCTACCGGTTACAGTTGAAACCCGTGACGGCGGCATCGATCATGAGCACGCTTCAAGGTGATTGCACGGAATACGCCCTTTGGACCGTGGGTCTCGCCCGCGCCTCGGGAATCCCGTCGAAACTCTGTACCGGGCCGGTCGCGATCGGCAGAATGTAGGTTGTGCATGCCTGCGTGGAGGTCTGGGTAGGTAGCTGCACTCCCGTGGATGCAGCCATGCAAGGCGATTTCTTTGACGCGACGCACGTCAAGCTGGCAGAAGGAGATGATCCGGACGCGAACATTTCCATCGCCGTGTGGAAAAGGCTTTCCGAAAACCTCAGCATACAAATCCTGGAAACCGAGGAACGATGAACCTTGCGGAGGGATTGCACATGCATTATGTGGCCGCTCTGGGGGTCGCCCTGATGATGATGCAGGACGATCCCAAGATCGAGAAGGGACAAGCCGCGCCCGCGTTCGAGGCGAAGAACCAAAAGGGCGAGACCGTCAGGCTCGGCGACTTCAAGGACAAGAAAAACGTCCTGCTCGCGTTCTACCCGAAGGACTTCACCCCCGGCTGAACCCGGGAAATGAAGGAGCTGCGGGACAGCCACAAGGCATTCGAGGAAGCGGATACGGCGGTGCTCGGCGTCTCGTGGGACGACGTCGATACCCATAAGAAGTTCTGCGACGGGCTGGAGCTGCCCTTCGATCTGATCGCGGATCCCGACCGGAAGGTCCATCAGGCGTACGGCTTCAAGGAGCGCCTTCGCGCGTTCGTCCTCATCGACAAGAAAGGCGTCATCCGCTTCGTGAACCGGAAGTACGGGCTGAAGAAGGACCAGTGGGACGAACTGCTGCGGGAGGTCAAGGGACTCGCTACAAACCCTGGGTCTTGAGCTTCGCCTTCGCGGTCTGCGCTTCCTTCGAACGGCCGAATTTCTTCACCAGCACGCGGAGGACGCCCGCCCCCAGATCGCGCTCCGCGCCCGTCCGCTCGATGAGAACGAACCCGAGGTACAGGAGGTCCTGAGCGGCCAAGACCGCGACGTCCCGTTCCAGCGCCTTCAGCACCGGATACTCGCCGCGACGAACGAGCTTGCCGAAGAGGAACGCCGATTTGCTGCGATCCCGGCTGGCCAAGGCCAGATCCTTCCGGAGCGTCTTGAGCATGGCCACCGCCAGCACGTAATCGCTTTCGCCGGTGGCGAGATCCTCGCGTTCCAACAGCCGCATCGTGCGATCCGCGTCTTCCCATTTCTTCTTCCGGAGCATTTCCCGGCCGCGCTGGACAAGGGCGTCGCGGAGCACCGCGGGCGCCGCGCCGCGAAGCACCTCGAAATAGACCTGAAAGGGACCCTCTCGCTTCTCGTGCAGAGATAGGCATCGTTTCAGGAACGACTTAAGAGCGGCGGCATCCAGGACGTCGCGGTATCCCCGCAAGAGGTTCGCCAGCTTCCAGGCCCGGTTCACGTCCTTTTCCCGGTCCAGCGCCCTCAGCACCGCTGGGGCGAACCCGGCGTTGCCCCGCAGGGCGACGGCCGCTTCCTCCGCGATGCGGGCGTCCGGGCTGAACAATCCTTCGATCAGCCCCTCCGCGGCGCGCGCCCCCCCCAACGTCCCCAGAGACCGCACGGCGAACAGCCGCACCGCCGGATGCTGGCTTCGCAGGAGCTTGAAGACGCGTTCGGCCTCGTCCTTCCCCACCTCCAGCTTCGCCAGCGCCTGAAGCGCCGGCGACACGACGTGGGCCTGATCCTCCTCTTCGAGCAACGGCAGAAGCTTCCGGACCACCCGCGATTCCTCGCCCGAAAGGTCCGCATCGGCCAGCGCGGCGAGGGCGGTCGAACGGACTCCGGCTTCCCGCTTGGGATCCGCCAGCTCCAGATACGTCCGGATGGCCGAGGGCGACTTGAGCGACTGTAGGATCTGAAGCCCGGTCATCGACGCGATGGGAGACTTGCGCGCCTTCGGCGACGCCAGGAACGCCATCACCTGTCGCGCCGCTTTGTCGCGGTCCCCGGCGGGCAGGCCTTCGAACCGCGATCGGAGGGCGGCGCCGGCCTGCCGCACCACCTCCGGATCCGGGTCACCGAGCGAATCGAAGAGCGTATCGCTGAGGTCGACGGTTTTGAACTGGCCGAGCACCTCAAGAATTCCGGATCGAAGGCGGGGGGCGGCTTTGTCGATCTGCTTGCGGAGCAGCGGGACGATCTCCTCGCCCAGGCCGGACAGGATCTGCTGCACGCGCGCGCGGAGGTTGGGCGATCCCGCCAGGAAAGGGACCAGATGCGGCGCGGCCTGGCGCGGATCGATGCGACCCAACGCTTCCACGGCGTACAGGCGGACGGAGTCGTTGTCCGACTTGAGCGCCGCCAGAAGCGCCTTGCGCGCGGCCGGCTCGTCGGGCCGCAACTCCCCGATCACCATCGCCGCCGCGCACCGCAGCTCCGCCGATCCCCCCTCCAGCATCTTCACGATCTTCGCCAGTTCCGGACTCATGTTACAATATTATCTCAAAATTATTCGTAACGTTACAATAAGTTTTGAAAATATTTTGTAACGTTACGAATAATTCTCAAAACTTATTGTAACGAAGCATGATCGCCTTCATCGCCGCGTGCAGGCGGGGATTCGCCGCCAGGACGTCTCCCTTATCGAGATCCAGCGGACCGCCGCAGAAATCGGTGACCTTGGCCCCGGCCTCGCGGGCGATCAGCGCGGCGGCGGCCACGTCCCAGGGGCCGAGGCTCATTTCCCAAAATCCGTCGTAGACTCCCGCCGCGGTGAAGCACAGGTCCAGGGCGGCGGACCCGACGCGCCGCACCGCCTGCGCCCGCGGGAGGAACGCGTTCCACAACTTCATGTTCCGCCGGCGGATCCGCGGATCGTACGAGAAGCCGGTGCACAGGAGGGCGTCCGACAGGCGGGACTGCCGCGACACGCGCACGACCCGGCCGTTCCGGCGCGCTCCCCCACCCCGGATCCCCTCGTAAAGCTCATCCAAGGCCGGACCATACACCGTTCCACACTCCATTCGCCCGCGCACTTCGAAGGCGATCGAAACGCAAAAAAGAGGGAAGCCGTGCGCGTAGTTGGTGGTGCCATCCAGAGGGTCCACGTACCAGCGAAACTCAGCGTCGCCGGACACGCCGCTTTCCTCGGCGACGATCGCGTGCGCCGGGAAGGAGCGACGCAAGCCGCGGAGAATCAGCCGCTCGGAGGCGCGATCCATGTCCGTGACGAGATTGCCGCGGCCGGCCTTGTGCGAGATGCTCCGCCGTTCACGCAACCGGCTCAAGAGAAACGTCCCGGCTTCCACGGCCAGCCGCCGGGCCACGGCGGCCGCCCGGCGGATCAGGTCCCCTCTCATCGAAGCCCTCTTATAAAGGATGCGTCCGGCTGTTACAATGCCGCGCCATGCCCTTGAACCCGGATCTGTACGACGGGCCCGCCTACGTGGTCCGCCAGGACCGTCTCGCTCCCAACTGCATGCGCATGACGTTGGCCGCGCCCGTTCGCGGCCCGGTCGCCGCGGGCCAGTTCGCCCATCTGCGGTGCGACGAAACGTCCTTCGATCCATTGCTGCGCCGTCCCTTCACGTTCTGGGATGTCCAGCCGTTTCAAGACGCCTGGACGAACCTGACGCTGGTGTACACCGTCGTCGGCAAAGGAACAGCCCTCCTGGCGGAGAAGCAACCCTTGGATAGCGTGGGATTCCTGGGCCCGCTCGGCCACGGCTTCACGCCTCGCCCGGATCGGGACCTCTATCTGTTCGTCGCGGGCGGCGTCGGCATCGCTCCGTTCTATCATTTCACCCGCCAGCTACGCGAGTCCGGCGATCGGACCCGGCGGCTGCTTCTCTTCGGCGCCCGCACGGAGTCGATGCTCTACGGCATCGATGAATTTCCCGACGTCGGCGTGGAAGTCCATGCGGCCACCGACGACGGATCGCGAGGCCGGAAAGGCATGGTCACGGACTTGATGCGCTCCACACTGCGACACGTGAAGTCGAAGCGCGCCATGGTCTACGCGTGCGGGCCCGACCCCATGCTCCGCGAGGTCATGAACGTCGCGAGGACCCACGACCTTCCCTGCGAGGTCTCCATGGAACGGCGCATGGGCTGCGCGCTGGGAGCCTGCGGCGCGTGCGTGACGAAGGTGACCGCTGGAGAAGAAGACTGGCGTTATTCCCGCATCTGCTGGGAAGGACCGACGTATGATGCGGCAAAGTTGGTTGTGGGGTAATGTTGGGTGCTCGCAGCTAGGTGCTCTTGGCTCGTAGCTCCAAGCCGCACCAAGCTTCAAGCTACCGGTACAAGCTTCCTCCCATGCGCGCCTATCACTGGGTCATTCTTCGCGAAGTCGCCGGGGCCCTCGACCGGATCGAAGACGCGGACACCCGGCGTTTTCTTCGCGAGCTCCGCCGCGCCAGGCGCATCTACATCACCGGCGTCGGGCGCAGCGGATTGGTCGTCAAAGCCTTCGGACAGAGGCTCATGCACCTCGGCTGGGAGGTACACCTGGCCGACGAAATCACCGCGCCGGGCATATCCCGAGGCGACATCTTGATCGCCTGCTCCGGCACCGGCGCCACGGAGCTGACCGTCTACATGGCGCAACGGGCGCGCCGGATCGGCGCCCGATGCATCGCGCTGACCGCGCGGTCGGCCTCGCGCCTGGGACGACTGGCCCGCCAGACGATCGTCCTGCCGGTTCCCCTGGAGGCCCGGGATCGAGCCCATGGAATCCGTACCCGCCAGCCGGCCCGTTCCCTCTTCGAACAAACCCTGTTCGTCTACCTGGACTCGATCATCCTGGCTCTCAAGGACAATCTCGGCATATCGTCGCGAAAGCTCCGCCGCCGCCACGCGAATCTGGAATGATGACGAACTCCCCCTTGGACGGCGGAGGTTGAGACCTTACACTTTCGTCCTATGAGCCTCAAAGGCGACATCCGCAGTCTCAGCCTCGCGAACGTCCTCCAGGATCTCGCGATGAACGAGAAGACGGGCACGCTCCTGATCCAGACGCACACGCGTTCCATCCGTTTTTGGTTCGAAAAGGGAGCGATTCGACTCGTAGGACTCGGGCCCGGCGCCGGTCCGTCCCGCCTCAACGGCCTGCTCGCGCTGGGAACCATCGCTCCCTCGGATCTTCCTCCGCCCGACTCCCGCGGGTCGGAAGTCCGGATACTGCGGCAGCTCGCCAAGAAAGGGCGGATCCACAAGGAGGACATTCGCAAGGCCCTCGAACAGCAGATGATGGAGCACGTCTGCGACGTCTTCCTCTGGAAAGAGGCGCGGTTCGAATTCACCGAGGATGAGCCCGGCGACGATTCCTTCGACGTCGATCAGCTCGACCACGAATGCCGCCTCCCCGTCGATGCCCTGGTCATGGAAGCGTTGCGCCGCCAGGATGAATGGGAAGAGACGCGCAAGACCATCCTTTCCGCCGCGGAGATTCTGGTCGCCGAAGGCGGCGACTCGGCGGACCCTATGACGCAACGGATGGCATCCCTCATGAACGGCGAACGTTCGCTGAACGAGATCATGGACTTGACGCGGCTCGGTCAATTCACGGTCATGAAAGCGGCGGCGGCGCTGATCCGCTCGGGCGCGGCGCGACCTCTGTCTCCCGCCGAAGCCTGCGACCGCGCGACGCGATACGCCGCGGCGGGCGATTGGAAATCCTCGGTCAAGCTGGCGCTGTACGGTCTGGAGCACGAGCGCAACAATCCCGCGTTGAGACAGCTCGCGGCCCGCGGCTTCGAATCTTTGGGCGACCGCGCCCAGGCCATCACCCATTATCGGCTCCTGGCTTCGAGCCAAGCCGAAGCCGAGCACTTCGAGGAAGCTCTGGACGCGTATCAGAAGATTTCGACCCTCTCTCCGAACGACATGTACGCCCAGGAGCGCGTCTTCGATCTGTACATCCGCTTGGGCCGCAAAGAAGAGGCGCTCTCGACGGGCGAAGCCCTGGCTCGAGCCTGCAAGCGAGCCGGGCTTCCGGAAAAGGCGCGGGAGATCTACGCCCGCCTGCTCAAATTCATCGGACAGGAAACGCCGCTCCTCGAATCGCTGGCGGAAATCGCGCGCCATCTGGGCGACAAGAAAGACGCAATCGAGTTCTATCGCAAGCTGCTGGCCAGGGCACTGGACCGGAAGGATCGAGCCACGGCGTACGACCTTTGCCGCACGATCCTCAAGCTGAATCCGGATCACGAGGAAGCGCGCCAGCTTCGCCAGGACCTCGAATCGGGGGCCTATGACCGCAGGCGCCGGCGGCGCCGCCTCGCGCGGGTCCTCACCGTCCTCGCCCTCTTCGCCGCGATCCTGGGAACGGCCGCCTTCTATGAAGCGAAGGCGCGCAGCCGACTCTCCGCGATCCGCCCGCGCCTGCTGGACCTCCAACTGCAAAAGAGCTACGTGGACGCGATGCTCTGCTACGACGAAGTCCTCGAACCGTACCCCTGGAGCCTGGCCGCGATGGAGCTGCGTCCCGACCGGGACCGCCTCGAATCGCTGTACGTCAAGGAAGAGCTGGAACGGGCCACAAGCCTCGATCAGTCCGGACGGGTGATCGACGCGTTGTCGGTCCTGGACCGGGCGAAACGCTGGGTCAAAGATCCCCACCGGCGGAATCTCCTGCGCGACCTGGAGCAGGATTTGCGGCGGCGCCGCTCGAGCGAGGAATCCACCTATCGCGACCGCCTGAAACAGTGGGCCGACTCCGCCGACACCGACGCCATCGCGGCTACGACGGATCCCCTGGCCGTTCCCGCCCTGGATCAATGCCTGGCTCATCCCCATTCCGGCGTCCGCCGAGCGGCCATTGAAGCGCTCGGGAAAATCCCCCATCCGACCGCCCTGAAGGCGCTTCTGGGCGCGCTCGGCGATTCGATGCCCGAACTGGCGTCGCTCGCGGGCGCGAAGCTGGCCGTGCGTACCCGCCAAGACTACGGCTTGGACCGGGCCGCGTGGACCGCCTGGTTCCGCAAGACGCACGCCGACACTCCGCTGCAAGCCGTTCTCCTGGCTCCGGAGAAGGCCCGCGTGGGTGAGCCGCTGCGGCTCGGCTGGAAGCTCGTGAACGACCGCGAAAAAGAGGTGGCCTTTTCCATCCGCAGCAACCCCGCCATCGGGCTCCAGATCATGGGCGCGGCCACGATCGCCTCCTCAGCGTCGGACGCGGCGTCGCATCGCTACGTCTTGCGCCGCGACGAGTACGTGGGCGGCTTGTTCACCCTGCCCGAGCCTCCGGCGCCTGGGCTCTACCGAGCCACGTGGACGGTGCGCGTGACCTGGGAGGATGGGCGCGAGGAATCGATCGACGCCGTGCCGATCTCTTTCGAAGCGACCGCTCCATGATTTCGTGTAATGCGGACCCGCGAGACTCGTCTAGTAATCGGGGCCCGAGAAGGACTCCGAAGGAGGAGGCCGCGCCATGATTTTCCACTGCCCTCATTGCCGCGCTCGCGCCGAAAGAAATCGCCGGGTCTGCACGGAGTGCGGGCGCACGATGATCCGCCGCTGCCCCACGTGCGCCGAGGACATCAGCGTGCGAGCCGCGCTGTGCAAGTATTGCGGCGAGCCCGTCCCGCCCGAGCTTCAGGCGCCCGTTCGCCCGGCGCCCGCGAAGCCGGACATCGTGTTCGTCGACGAACGGCCGTACGTGCGCTGGGAGGACGCCGCGATTCGCGGCGTGTTCCGGCGCTGGTGGTCGACGTGGGCGGAAACCATATTCCACCCCGCACGGTTCTGGAAGCGCGCCCCCGTGGAGGGCGGTCATCTCAAGCCGATCACCTTCGCGTGGTTTCAAGCCGCCCAGATGCTCATGGTCGCGCTGCCCTTCCTCATCCTCGCCGGGGCGGCCTGCGCCTCCTGCGGAGAAGGTCGCTGGGCCGGACTGGCCGCGCTGGGAGGGTTCTACCTGATGCTGTATCCGCTGTCCTTCGCCGTCGTGGCGCTCGGCGCCTACGCGACGGCGATTCTGTGGCACGTCCCTCTGAAACTGCTCGGCGGCCGAGGTCGCTTCCAAGCCACGTTTCGGACCGTTGCCTACAACAGCGGCGCGGATCTCTTATGGCTCATCCCGCTCGCCGGAGCGGTTCTGGCGCCGGTCATGAAAACGATTCTGAACTATCAAGCGTTCCGCGCCGCCCACGGCATGTCTTCCGGGCGGGCCCTGTTCGCGGCGCTTCTGCCCTGCCTTCTGGGAGCGCTCGTCCTGGTAGCGATCGTGGTCGCCTCGGCCGCAGGAGAGATGCGGTTATCTACCTGAAACAAGAGCCCGGCGAAAATGTTTATGCCCGTTGTCCCACGTCCCATGTCCGATGTTGTCATACACCGACTCCGCCTCGTGACCGTGGGACGTGGGACATGGGACGTTATTTTGAGAAGTACGTATCGATGAATCCGGTGTCCACCTGGCCGCGGATGTATTGGGTGTGATCCAGGATAGCGAGGTGCAAAGGGATCGTCGTCCGCACGCCCTCGACCGTGAATTCCGACAGCGCCCGCTTCATCGCCACCAGCGCCTCGTCCCGGGTGCGCCGGTGCACGATCAGCTTGGCGATCATGGAATCGTAAAAGGACGGAACCACGTAGCCGGCATGGACGTGCGTGTCGATACGAACCCCCGGGCCGCCGGGCGCCACGAACGAGGTGATCTTTCCCGGGCAGGGCTTGAATCCGTTGTTGGGATCTTCGGCGTTGATCCGGCATTCGATGGCGACGCCGTTCAAGGAGATGTCGCCCTGCCGCAGCCGCAGCCGCTCTCCCGCGGCGATGCGGATCTGCTCCTTGACGAGATCCACGCCCGTCACCATCTCCGTGACCGGGTGCTCCACCTGGATGCGGGAATTCATCTCGATGAAATAGAATTTCCCCCGCTCATCGACGAGGAATTCGCAGGTGCCCGCGTTGGAATATTTCGCTCCCTTGGCGAACGCGAGCGCGGCGTTTCCCATTTCCTTCCGCAACCCGGCCGTCATGATCGGCGAAGGGGACTCCTCGATGAGCTTCTGAAAACGCCTCTGGATGGTGCAGTCCCGTTCCCCGAGATGCACCAGATTTCCCTGCTCATCGGCCAGGATCTGGATCTCCACATGGCGCGGCTTCTCGACGTACTTCTCCAAATAGACCGACGCGTTCTTGAACGCCGCTCCGGCCTCCGCCTGCGCCGCAAGGAAATTGTTCACGAGCGACACATCGTTGTGCGCGATCCTCATGCCGCGTCCTCCTCCGCCGCCGGCGGCCTTGATGATCACGGGATAGCCGATCCGCCGCGCGACGTCGAGCGCCTGCTTCTCGTCCGGCACCGCGTCGTCCGAACCCGGCACGGTGGGGATGCGCAGGCGGCGGGCCAGATCCTTGGCTTTGAGCTTGTCGCCCGCCTGGCGGGTCGCCTCCGGCGCGGGTCCGATGAACTTGATGTTGCAGCTTTGACACACTTCCGCGAAATGCGGATTCTCCGCCAGGAAGCCGTAGCCGGGATGGATCGCGTCGACGTCGGCCACTTCGGCCGCGCTCAGGATGCGAGAAATGTCGAGATAGCTCTTCGACGCCGGACCGGGGCCGATGCAGATGGCGTAATCCGCCAGCTTCAGGTACGGAGCGTGCCGATCGGCCTCGGAATAGACGGCGACCACCTCGACGCCCAGCTCCTTGCAGGCTCGAATGATGCGCAGGGCGATCTCGCCCCGGTTGGCCACGAGAATCCGGCTGAACATGGCTCGCCGCCAAAATCGAGAATCGGGCCTTCGCCACGCCGAAGCGGCCATGGCTTCGGCCGCGCAGGCGGGAATCGAAAATCACGAACGGAGGCTCGGGTCGGGCTCCCGTCTATCTCTTCTCGATGAGAAACAGCGGTTCCCCGTACTCGACCGCCTGACCGTTCTTGACGAGGATTTCGCGCACGACGCCGTTCATCTCCGCCTTGATCTCGTTCATCACCTTCATGGCCTCGATGATGCACAGGACCTTTTCAGCCGACACTTCGTCTCCCACGTTGACGAACGGCTCGGCATCCGGCTTGGGCGCCCGGTAAAACGTGCCCACGAGGGGCGACTTGAAATCGACCAGATCGGCGGACCGCGTGGGAGGCGGGACGTCTGCGGTCGCGCCCCCGGCGACCGGCGGCGAAAGGACGGGCACCGGCGCCGCGGGCGCGGAGGCCGCCCCCGCCGAAGGGGCGACGGCGTGGCGGTCCTCCCACCGCCGCAACCGGATCTTGCGCCCTTCCTCCTCGTACTCGAACTCCACGAGCTTGTTCGCGTCCATCAGCTCGATGAGTTTCCTGATTTCATTGAGATCCATGAGAATAGGCATCCATTAGGGTGTCCGTTGCCGGCGACGGTCATGGATTCCGCTTGGGCTTTTCATCCTCATGATCGTGACCGCCCGGTTCCTCGATCGGACGATGTCCCGGATCGCCCGTCTTAACCCAGGCCACTCCCTCGCGAAGCATGTCGACGAAATCGCCGCTGATCCGAAAAACGATCATCACGTCCGGATGCCGGTCCGGCTCTCCCGCCGCCGGCTCCAGCTTGGCATAGTACAGATGGTGCCGGCGGCGATCATCCGGATACGCCCGGCTGAAACGGATCGTTCGTTCCCGTACGTCGCTCGGACGCTCTCGATCCGGCGCATACCGGATGGTCAGCCGCCCGTACGGATCCGGGCCGTCGAGCCCGTACTCCCGGGCGATCGCCGGCGACCGCGACAGGAAGCTTTCGGCCCTGATGTAATTCACCCGCGCCAGCATGGCGGCCATCCGATCGGCGTCCACCTTCTCCTGGGAAGGTTCCAGGAATTCCCAGTCGCCTTGCTCGTTCTTCCGCACGCCGTAGCGGACGGCCTTCAGGACGCGATCCCCTTCGATATCCACGTGAATCTCTCGAATGGCGTCCCGCGGGAGGTCGAACATCGCCGGATCTCTCAGATGCAGATCCATGCGCTCGATGGACCGCCAATAGGCCGACGAGACCGCGAAGACTTCGGGGCGGCCGGGCTTAAGGAGATGGGCGTTCGCACCCGCGCCGGGATATCCGAAGCGATAGGTCTTTTCGCTCGTGCTTCCGTCCTGATATTTGAGGCGAAACGTCGCGCTCAAGCCCGGAGGGTCGAGGAAAAAAGATTTCAAGTCGGTCTGCCGCCCCATGAATTCGGCGATCTGCGCGCGTAGGAGCAGGCTGATATACGACTCGATGTCGGCGTACTTATCCTTCCGGAAATCGGCCGGCTCCACGATTTTCCAAACTGGCCCGGCCGCGGCCCCCTCGTCCCCCTTCTCTTCCTGAACCTCCTTCTGGATTTTCAACCGCCCAGTCTCCGACACGAGCTCGATCGATTCGATCTCCTCCTTGGTGAAATCGTAGACGTCGCGGGACCGGAAATCGCCGCGCCGGCGGCCCAGTCGTTCGGTCAAGGCGCCGGACACGGCGAGAATCTCGCCGGCCCGCCGGACGCGGACATAAATGCGCTTGCGCCCCTCTCTCTCTTCGACATTTCCGAACTCGAACACCAGCGGCTCGTCGGAATCCGCCAGCTCGAACGCGCAGCGGACCTCCGGATATTCCAATCCATACGCCGCCAGGGACGTCGGCTCGATGAACTCGTCGGCGGTGGCGTCGCGCAGGTCGGAAATGAGCAGTTCCAGGCGGCCGGCGTCGGCGGGCTCGTTCCATTCCTCGCCGTCGGCTCGAACGATGGACCATCCGCGCAGTCCGCCCGGCGTCTCCGGCCGCTCGCGAAACTGGAATTCGGTCCGTTCGTACACGACTTCCTGTTTCGGAATCTTCTGGCCGTGCTCGTTGACCTTGGGCTTCCCCTGCTCGTCCAATTCCCAGACCGGACGCCGGTTTCCCTCCTCGTCGATGCGCACCAGCGGGCGCAGGAACTTCGTTTCCAGCACGAACGCTCGTACCCGCTGCGGCTGGAAATGAGCGATCTTTCGGCTGCGAAGGTCGATCAGCTTGGCGTGGAACGCCTCGAAAGCGTCCGCGGGTCCCAGGTACACGTCGGGCTCGCCGTCGATCATGAAGTAGCGCACCTGAGGATCCACCGTCGTGCGGCCGAACCGGATGGCTTTCTTGTCGGCGCCGACGAAGGCATGGACGCTCAAAAGGGGCTTCTCCAGGCCGTACTCCGCCAGCGAATAGCGGGGATCGCTGGGGGCGATGCTCCCGTCCCGGGTCAGGCGGCGCAACCCCTGGATCATGTCGGCGACGCGCGTATCGTCCGCGGGTTGATCGATGGGCTCCCGGATGCGCCAGGCCGGAACGGCGTCCTTCGCCGCCGCCCGTTCGAGTACGACTTCCGGCTGCCCCGGAACCTGTATTTCCAGGCGCGTGAATTCGTCCGCGCGGGCGGAGAACGGCCGCTCCCGCTCCCCCGCGGGTCCGGAGGGAGCCGGACGCAACAACGCCCACGCCGCGAGCGCGGCGCCGAACAGGATTCCGAAGACGAGGGTCGGCTTCCAATTCATAATAATCGCTCAGATTCCGGGATGTCGCGGTTTTTATCCGCACCCCATCCGGTCATTTTCTCCGAAAGAACCACGCCATCACGCCGAGTACCACGCCCAGAAGCGGCAGTCCCACGATGCTCACCCAACCGATGACGCTCTTGGACTCGGGGGTAAGCTTGAGCGGCTTCATCTTGAATGACCGGGGCTGGATCGGATCCGCGATCCGCTGCTCCACCTCCATCAGCCACCGGAAGGTGTTCGCGATGTAGTCCAGCGTTTCCAGGTTCGCCGTCCCATAGATCGTGTTGAACTGGTTGGTCAGGGCGGCCACTCCGCCCCAGACCACCAGCCTGGCCGTAGGACGGGAAGGATCTGTCGGGTTCGAGATCTCTTCTTCCGCCGCCGCCGCCACGCTGACGTCGCCCATTTTTTCGCCCGTATCGTGCTGGATCCTCGCCCCGGGACGGAGGTCGGTTTCCGCGTACGCCCATTGGCCCGCCTGCATCAGCGAGATCGCTTTCTGCCGGGGAGATTTGGGCGCGGGGTCCACGCTACCGCTCGACACCATGCGGAAGCCCACGTTGAGCATCCCCTGATTGATCATGTGATAGCCGAACGCCGTGATCCGCAAGTACTGCGGGGCCTGGAGTTCCCGCCGGGTGTCCAGGACGATGTCACGGTGAATCCGCGCGCCGCACTCGTCGATGAAGTCCCGGAGGAGCTTCATGGGATCCGGCGTCAGCGGCTGGACCGCCAGGAAGATGCGGCCGCCGCCGTTCCAATACTCGCGGAGCGCGTCGATCTCGGGCGGGTCGAAATCCCGCGCGGGTCCGGCGATGAACACGAGGTCCGCGTCGCGGGGAACGGACCGCGCCTGGCCCAGATCGAGCGGCTTGAACTCGACGTGGTCCAGGTCGCCGAGACGCGACGTCAGAAAGGACATGCCCCGGCCTTCCTGGGAAGGCGGAGGCAGTTCCTTGTGCCCTTCCGTGTAATAGACCTTCCGCGGCCGGTCCGACGTGAGCTGGACAATGGCCGAGATCACCTTGGATTCGGCGTGGAACTTGAGAATCTCTCCCGTCTGGAAGTTGCCCTCGTACAGCTCGTAGATCGGCATGACCTTCCGCGCCGCCTGCTCGCGATCTTTCTTGACGAGGAAATAGAGACAGTTGTCGGTCAGTCCGGTGAAGTTCATGCGCAAGACCTGCTCCGATTCCGTGCCGGCGGCGAACGGGACCACGTTCAACCGCGGGTTGATGGCGGAAAGCTCGAAGAGCAGCCGGCTCACCTGATTCCACGCATTGGGCAGCGAGCGGTTCTGGGATACGGCGGGTCCCACGGTGAGGGGCGTCGTATAAATGACCACGTCGTGCTTGAGCCCTTCCACCACTTTGCGCGCGTGATCCGAAATCTCCCATAGCTTCTCGGCGGTCATGTCGAACCGGGTGAATCGGGCGTCCGAAATGACGTTCACCGCCACGAGGAAGCCGAGGAAGAACGCGCTCATCAGGACCGCGTTGGCCCAAATCAGGAGACGCCGCCTCCTCGTGAAGGCGACTTCTTCCGGCGCGTCGGTTCGCTTCGTCGGTTCCATTCGCGCTCACCGCCACCGCCGCGACTCCAGCACGCGGACGGTCAGGAAAATGAAGAACACGGTCACGCTCAGCAAATAGATCACGGGGCGGGTATCGATGATGCCCCGCAGGAAGTCTTCCAGATACTTGAACGGATCGATCCGCTCCAGCACCGCCCGCGCCGGTCGGCCGTACCAGGTGTCGGCCGGAACGCGATCGGCGATGAGCGAGCTGAGAATCAGGAGGAACGACACCACGAACGTGACGACGCCCGCGGTGACCTGGCTCGAACACAGGGACGAGATGAACAACCCGATCGAAAACACGGCGGAGCACATCAGGATGAGCCCCAGGTATCCCGTGGCCGTCGCCGGCGCGTCCACGGTGCCGTACTTGGCGGCCAGGAACGCGTGCGCCACCGTCGGCAGCAGGAGATACATTAGGAACAGGAGCGCCGCGGCGAACTTCGCCACCACGACCTGTCCGTCGGTGACCGGCGCGGTCATGAGCGTCTCGATCGTCCCCCGATTTTTCTCTTCCGCGATGAGGCGCATGGTGATGAGCGGGGCGACGAACACCAGGATCGCGGCCAGCGTGGCGAGCAACCGGTCGAACGAGAAGGGCATCGCGAAGTCGGACGCGGCGCCCATTTCGGTCCAGAACATGAGGCCGAACACCAGAATCAGTCCGGTGAGAATGATGTACGCCATGGGCGATACGAAGTAGACGCCCAGTTCCCGGCGGACCAGCGCGGCGAGGTTTCTCATGCGGTTCTTTTTTTGCGAACCGTCAGGTCCGCACCTCGCTGGGCTGGCCGGCGGGCGCCGGCTTCGCTCCGCGCTCGCCCTCCGTCAATTCGGCGAACGCGTCCTCCAGCGTCACGCGTTCCAGCGAAAGCTCGAGAACCTCCCACGACGACCGGGCGGCGCGCCGAAAGAGCTCGGGACGGACGTCCCGCCCGTGGCCCGCCTCGATGAGGTAGGTATGCACGTCTCCTTCGCACCGCTCCGTCACATGCGCGATTCCCGGAACCTGCTTCAACTGCTCTTGGACCCCGTTGGCGGTTCCGCGGATTTCGAGGCGGACGCGACCGGTGGCGGTGAGCCGATTGACGATTTCCGAAGGCGAGCCGTCCGCCACGAGCCGTCCTCCGTGGATGATCAGGACCCGCCCGCACATCTTTTCGACTTCCGAAAGAATGTGGGTGGAGAGAATCACCGTCCGCTGCCGTCCCAGTTCCCGGATGAGGTCGCGTACCTGGCGGACCTGGTTGGGATCGAGGCCGATCGTCGGCTCGTCCAGGATGATGATCTGGGGATCGTGAACGATGGCGTCGGCCAGACCGAGCCGCTGGCGATATCCTTTGGAGATGTGGCCGACGATGCGATGGCGGACCGGTCCCAATCCGCATTTCTGGACGGCTTCGCCGACCGCGGCCGCTCGTTGCTTGCGGGGCACTCCCCACAACGTGGCGCGAAACTCCAGGTATTCCTCGACGCGCATCTCCGGATACAAGGGGTTGTTTTCCGGCAGATACCCCACGCGCCGGCGAACCTCCAAGGAATGCCGCAGCACATCGAATCCCGCGACCGTGGCGGAGCCGGTCGTAGGCGGGATATAGCCGGTCAGGATCCGCATGAGGGTGGATTTTCCCGCGCCGTTGGGTCCCAGGAAGCCGACGATCTCTCCGGAGGCGACGGCGAAGCTGACATCGCGAACGGCGACGGCGCCCGGAAAGACCTTGGTGATGTTCCGGACCTCGATCATGAACGCCCCGTCGGAATCCTGGCTTGGATGATTTTGTCCACCAAACACTTCGCCTCGGCGGCCGGCGCGTCCGGGCGATTTCCAGACGTCCCTCCGCCGTATTCTAGACGCTCCGCATGGTTGGAGCATGGCGTCAAGGGGAGGGCTAGTATGTCCGCATGGCCCGGCGGTGTCAACGCCTATGAAGCGCCTCGTTGTAAACGTGGAGAACCTTCCGGGCCATGCGGTCCGCGCGAAAAGCCGCGGATCGGCGTTGGGCTTCCAGGCCGAAAGCGGCTCGACGGGACGGGTTTCGCACCAGCGCTTCCAGCGCCGCCGCCAAGGCTCGAGAATCCTCCGGGGGGACGACCAAGCCCGCGAGGCCGTGTCCCACGAGTTCGGCATTGTCGCCGACGTCGGTCACGACGGCGGGGCGCCCGGCAGCCATCGCCTCCAGCAGCGCCATGGGCATGGCTTCGAAGCGGGACGGGAGCACGAAAAGATCGCTGGACATGAGCAAGGCGGGAACATCATCGCGGAATCCGAGGAAATGGACCCAGGGGGACAGATGGAGCGCGCAAACCCGCGCCTCGAGTATCCTCCGATCGGGTCCGTCACCCGCCAACCACAGATGAACGCGCCCCCGTTCGGGCTCCAGCGATCGAAAGGCTTCCAGAAGCAGGTCGAAGCCCTTTTGGGGGTCGAGTCGTCCGACACCCAGGAGGACCGTCGCGTCGTGCGGCGTGCCCAGCCGGGAACGCAGATCCGGTAGGGGCGCGCCGCCCACGTCGAGATCGATCCCGTTCGGAATGACGCAGGCGAGGCGGCGCGACGCGATACCGCGGGCGATCGTCTCGGCGTGGATGCGAAACGAGCAATAGATGAGGGGATCCGGCCAAACTCGATTGACGGCCCGCTCGGCGGCGCGATACAGCGTTCGTTTCAGTCGTGCTCCCGGATTCTGCCCCCGGACGGCGTCGTAGGACGTCACGTGAACGGTGACGACGGCGGGAATTCCCGCGACACGAGCGGCCGCCCGCGCCAGAAGCGCCGCCCGCGGACTGTGCGCGTGAACGAGGTCGGCCGATTCGGACCTCAGGATGCGAACGAGATCGCGCAACGCCCGGAGATCCAGGGCATGGGCGGGCGCCCATGGAACGATGCGCGCGCCCAGGCGCATGGCCCGTTGGGCGAACGGTTCAGACGCGGCGGCGACGATGAGCCAGCGATATCCGGCGGGGGCTCCATGCCTCATCAAAGCGAGCACATGGGTTTCCACACCGCCCCGATCAAGCTTGGGCGCATAAAGGAGTGCCGCCGTGTGAATCGACATCAATTTCGAGCCAAAAAGGGACGGCTCAAAACCTCAGAAAGGATTCATTACCCTTATGAGCGTTGCGCGGCTACTCAGGGACAGGCGGGTCCGATTCCGTCCCGGCGTGGCCCGCCTGCGTGGCGGTGACCGCCGACGCTATTACCCCCGCCCGCGGCCCAGGATTCCAGGCCGTAGTCACACATCGTCCCGAAAATCCCTTCCTGCTCCTTGGGATGTTCAGGCTCCCAGCGACTCGCACCTCCTCATCCAGTCGAACGTTCGTTTCAGACCTTCCTCCAGCGCCACGGCGGGTGCCCATCTCAATATTTTTTCGGCCCGGCGGATGTCCAGTACGCTGATCGGCACATCGCATTTCCGAACGGACATGTATTTCCGTGGAACAGGTCTCTCGATAAGATTCTCAATCTTTTCAAGCAGTTCGTGAATGGTATGCCCCTTCCCCGAACCGATGTTGAAGACGTTCGGCTCGCCGCCAAATCTCATGGCCTTAAGCAGAGCCTCAACGACGTCACCGACGTAAACGTAATCACGCGTGACCGACCCATCTCCCCAGATTTCGATCATTTCACCCGCCAGCGCTTTTCCAAGAAATACGGCCACCGCTCCCTGGGACGAATTCGGGCGTTGTCGCTCGCCGTAGGCATTAGCGACCCGAAGCACGACAAACTCAAGTCCATGCAGGGTTCGGTATAGGCTCAAGTACTTCTCGATCGTCTGTTTCGTGATTCCGTAGGACACGATCGGCTCCAGGGGGTGTGATTCTGGAGTCGGGATTTTCATGGGAATCCCATAAACGGTCCCCCCCGATGACAAAAAGACGATCTTGCGACCCTTCTTTCGAACCAACGCCTCCAGAAGCCGCAACGTAGGAACCACATTGCTTTCCACATCATAGACGGGATCCTCATTTGAATTATGTGGCAACGTCGTTCCAATCAAGTGGAACACGACATCCACTTCATCCAAGGCGGCCCCGATGTCGGCCGTGCTCTGGAAATCTCCGACGACCCACTGAAGGCGTTCCGCCGCGGAGAATTTTCTGTACGGTACTACTCGAGGCCGCTCGAAGACACGCACGATGTGACCGTCGGCCAGCAACCTATCTGTTAAGGATGACCCGATGAATCCACCACCACCCAGAACCAGACATTTCATAATCATCCCTTCTCCAAGGCATCCAACCGACCGTCGCTGAGACAGCGCACGGTCCCCTGCCTAGAATCACATTCCTTCTTCGCTTATTACGAATATTCGAACCTTTGTTCCACCGTACCTTGTGATGCACGACTCCCGTCCTCTGGGGAAGACCTACGTTTTTGGCGTTAGAACGATCAGATCCTGGAAGTCATGTATCGCTCGGGAATGGTAATCGATCACGTCAAACCAGCGAGTCCAAGGATGCATCACGTAACTTTCAGGAATAAAGGATATCCCGTACTCGTACGGCTCAGAGATGACGCTGTGACCGGCGGCACGACAGCTCCCTTGGGCCGGCGTGATGTCAGATGTCCCTCTTGAAGGATAAAAGCCAACCTCCCATCACAAAAGGTTGCATTGCTTTCTTGAAGCGCGGTCGCGGACACAGACAGCACGTTCAGAATCGCCGGCCCTTGCATCGCCCGCGCCAACGCCCGTTTCACATGACTTCTTAGAAACAGACGTCCGTCGCGTGCGCATACACGGCGCAGCTCCTCCAGAAACTGATCCTGCGTGCGTTCATTCAGATGCGTGAAGACCGAAATCCCAAAGATCGCCTCAAACTCCTCATCTGCATAGGGAATCGGAGGCCGAACCGAGTTAAGTCTCACGTCCATATAGGAGAGGTTCTCTTTCATCCAAGCCACGTGACGATGATCCACGTCGGAGTCGCACACCCGATGTGGATGCCCCTTGAACATCCTGGCCAATCTACCGCAACCGCAACCAAAATCTAGAATACTTCGGTACTCGGTCAGTGGTTTGGCCGAGCTCTCCGATAGGACCCTGAAAAATTCCGCTCCGTGACTGGCACAATCAGCCTCGTTCGTGAGACCGGAAACATCCCGCATGAGAGCGGGCGGCGGAAAGCGACTCACATATTTGAGCAGACCTGGTTCTTGGAAAATAGCCGTGCCATTGAGATGGATCCATTCTTCCGTCGGCAGACAGCAACCCAACTCGTAGTCGACGATCGGGCGTAGCTGCGGATGATTTGTTCCACTTATTGTTCGTTTCCATTCCTTGCCCACGAGTATACACCCTGGATTTCCTCCACCATCCTACGGCTCGTGCGCCCATATTCGGTGGAATGAGACATTTCTGCGGCGAGTCGCCGATTGCATAGAAACCTTCGCATGACTTGCTCCAAATCTTGTGCGCTGCCGCGCTGGAACGAAAAACCGTTGCGTCCCTCGTGGACGAATTCCGTCAAGCCATCGACATCGGAGACCACGACCGGCGTGTGCGTCGCAAGGGAATTCAGGAGCACCAGAGGGCTATTTTCGTACCACCGCGATGGAATTACAAGAACATCAATCTCCGCTAGGACAGCGGCAATGCGCTCACTCGGAAATGTTCCCCGAAAATGAACAGGATAGCCGGTCGCCATTCCCTTCAAATTCGCCATAAATCGCAGATCATGATCCTCCGAGCCGTAAATATTCAGGGTCGCCGAACCTCTGGGGAGACGCTTAAAAGCCTCCACGAGAAGGTCTGGGCCCTTATGCGCTGCTAACTGGCCGATGAAACCGAAGTTTACCGGGCCTTCCAGGTCTCGCGCCGGCTTCGGATTTCGCGATACATCCACACCGAAATGGATATCAAAGCAACGGGTTGTCAGACCGTTCGCGACGTAGGCCTCCCGAAGAAAGCGCGTGGGAGTGATTACCGCGCGATATTTTTTATAACACGCGCCCAAAATATTCGGACGAGACTTCAAGTCCAAGGCAACGCCGCCGACCACACCCCTTCCCAGAAGGGGAATCCCTGGCAGAACAGCCAGACCCCATGCCGCGGCAGACGACCATTTTCTAATGAAATCAGGAAGATTTCCGGAATTTGCTTTCAAATAACACGCGATGCAATTGCTGCGCGAAGAATTCGGTCCGCGGCACAGCGAGCCGTCCGCGGCTTCCAACCTGTTGTTGTAACAGAATCCAAAAAAATCGGTCAGGGTCGCGACAATGGGTAAACCCATCTCATGGGCAACATCGAGCAGGACCCCCGTGTGATTGATCAGGTGCGTCACATGCACCAAATCAGGCTGTAATTCGTAAAGCACGTCACCGAGTATCCCCCTCATCGCTTCATGATAATAGGTTTCCTTGATTCGGCTATGGGGCACGTAATTCTTGTCAACACAATAGACAGGGATGCCTTCATAGGTGTACTGCGTGACAAGTCGCCCTCGACTCGCTTCCCCTTGAAATATGGCGGATACCACGATCGGATCATGATTCAGATGCCGTAAATGCCGGGCGACCTGCAGCGTATAGGTTTCGGTTCCGTAGAAGTGCGTCGGGAAGAAGCAATGAACGAAAAGTGCAACCCGCATTATTCACTTTGCCTCATGAAGTATTTCGGCATACATCGTCCGATACTTGTCCGCCATGGCTTCAACGGAAAATAGGGCGGCGGCCCGTTCTCGGTTATGTCGACCTATAAGGTAACCTCTTTGGCGATCTTCCAGCAAATCCACGACGATGCTCGCCAGCGCCAGGCTGTCCCCGGGTGGTGCGAGCAGGTCACGACTCCCGAGTATTTCAGCAAGCGCGCCCACGTCGTACCCCGCCACCGGAATACCCATATGCATTGCGAACGGCAACACTTGACCGAAGCTCTCTCGCGATACGGGAGCAATGAATACGGCCAAACGAGAATAAAGTCCAGGCAAATCTTCGTACGGTACGTAACCGGCGAATTCAAATTGTTCCGAGACTCCCGCCGAGCGCACGGCGGCTTTGTACATTTCCAAGTACGTTCCGCCGCCGACAATGATAGCCTTCGTTCCGGGACGCCTTTGCGCAACCTTCACGAACACATCGATGGAATGGGGACTGAGCTTGTCAGGCTCGAGGCGGTATACCATCCCTATCGTATCACGCGCGGCCGGGGATCCAGATCGTGGGGAAAAAAGGTCCAGGTCGGAGCCCGGGTGCACCACGGCGCTCCTGTCCCCCCGGCATGCATACAGATTGCGCGCATAATCGCTCACAAAAACGTAGCGGGCAATCTTGTCTGACCGATACGGCTCCACCGGCGTATTGATGTTCTCGATGATCGGACACCCGTACCTTTCGGCGGCTAGGATCACCTTTTCATACCAGGGGCGATCCAGGTCACCCCAGTAATGAACGTGAACCAAGTCGGGACGGAGGGAGATAAGACATTCACTTATCTCATCAACGGTCGCCCATTGTCTTTTTTCAATGACGTGCGCTCCCGCATACGCCGGCGCATCCGGGATGGCGCTGGTAAGCACGAGCTGCTCGTAAAGGTGACCGAGGCGCTCGATGAGGTCCACAACTAAACGAGATGATCCGCCCATATAGAAATTTGCAATCGCATGAACGACTCGTCGGCGCTCGGGCGCCACACATTTTGCCTGCCGTATCACGTAAGGTGCCACCGTCTTCGAGGCGCCAAGCCACGTTCTTGCCTTCCTGACAAATGGGTATAGCAATCGCTTGACTCGAGTTGGAGCGATCATAGCTGCCAACAGATATGCCATCTTTCCAAACTTACGCAGCGAAAAGGGTTCATGACGGACAAGCCGGCCCAGTTTTACCTCCCTGGAGTTCTCAAGCGCAGCCAATTGAGCTTCAATCTGCCGCAGGCGAGCTTCGGCCGCCTGGGCGCAGCATGCGAATCGCTCCCTCAATTCATACTTCTCGATCCGAAGAGTGTTCAACTTCCGCTCCATGTGAATCGTTTCGTGGGGAACCTCAGCAAGCGTGTCAACCACGCACAGGTCGGAGGGAATGTCGAACGGTATCTGTGAACAGACGGCGACATATGCGAGCGGAGGGCTGGGCGTTTCCCCCGACGTAAGGGAACCAATGTGGGTGGGCCGCTCGGCCGGGACCGTGTCGGCCGTGATGCGAATGCTCGGATGCACCCACTGCTTCATGACGAAGATGTGCTTGAAATGAGGCTTTAGAAGTTCCAAAAACTCCGTTTCCGTCATCTCGCGCACGTGGTGAGGGTTCGCACCGTAGTTTGCCGTCACCCGCGGATTCGGAGTCGAAATGACGAGTTTGCCCGATGGTGTGAGCAGGCTTGCAATGATCCGAAGCGTTTCAATCTGAGCCGCCAATCCGACGTGCTCAATCATCTCAAAACAGGTCACGAGGTCGAAGGAATTGGGAGGGAGTCCCTTCCCCAGATCCGAACGCCTCTCAAAACGTAATTTTGGGTTTGAATGCATCTCGCGCGCCCACTGCAACGCTGCTTCCTCGATATCCAATCCGAGTACGGATCCGGCGACTTCGGCCAATGAAGCCGCACCATAGCCCGTCCCGCATCCGAAATCGAGAACGTTTGCTCCTGCGGCCAAACCCTTGGCGAAGAGGTAGCGAGGAACATGCTCATATTCCGACAACTTGGACCAAGTGCCGGGAACATAACGTGCGCGCATGAATTCGGCGAAGTCGCTACCCTGCGCTTCACCGATAATACCCGCAAAACCGCCTAGGTCGTCATTTACTGACGGGGGCTCATCGCCAAAACGCACTTCATGGAGCTGCGACAATGGGCTTGTCCCATAGATACGTACCTCCCGAAACCTTAAGCGATGGAGCAGAACTTCCAGGGATTTGGCGGAATAGTAAACGAGATGGGACGGCGGATGCCTGTAGACCCAACTTACGGGATCGACCATGGCCTCAGCGCTGCGCGCGTTGGGGGTGGCAATCACAACCAGGGTCTCCGGTCCGATCGCTCCCTTGCTGAACAGGGTGAAGAAAAGCGAACTAGGGTCCTTGAGATGCTCGATGACATCCAGCATAAGGATCAAATCGTAGCGGTGGGGGATAAGATCTTCGACATGCTCAACAAGATTCAGTCGATCGCCGTGACGCTGACTTGCAACCTTGCGCGCGTGGGCCGACATTTCCACGCCGAAACATTTCCACTGCCTGTCGGCGGCCAAGCGCAGGTGCGTACCATAGCCGCACCCGATGTCGAGGACTGACAAGTCGCCCCCACGATCCGGGAAGCGATTCAGAATTTCGGCCGTCAAAGCCGCCGAAGAGGCTGATTGAACATCGTAGCTCCGATAGCCGCCCCGCTCACCACCTTCAAACCACGCTTCGCGATCGTACAGTTCCTTGAGCGTCCTGTCGTCCGGCATAGGCGATACGAAGTCAGTCGATGAAGCGCAACATCTCCATATTTGAAATCCGTCAACGAAGCAGAGCGGCCTCGTTTGATGTGAACAGCAGACAGGACAGGCCGGACCTCCTGGGGCTCGATGCTCCTTGAGTTGAGCGCTCATGAGCTGGCCTTCGGGGCTGAAAGACAACGCAGTCTCAACCCTACGGCGACGCCGTCGGATTCATCTCCGAACACAAACAGTCTGAGAGCGAGAGCGGTTTGCGATGAATGCCGGTCCCGTGGGGTTGCCCTCCGTTCGATCGGCGGGGTGCAGTAATCCTCTCTCATCCACGTGAACCCCTTTTGAGAATTAGTTTCCACGACGCATGGACTCACCGCAAGCGCTGACCCTTCAACATGCTGGTATGGATAAAGAGCACGCCTGGAAGTGACGGCATACCGTCCTCTCCGGCAATGAAGGGCTGCTCCCCAAGATGACCGCTCCGCTACTTCGACTCGAACTCCGCGTCGATGATCTTCTCGCCGCCGGAGCCTTTCTCCTCCTTCTTGGGACCGCCGTCCCCGCCGGCGCTCCCGCTCGCGCCGGCCGCCTCGCCCGAAGCGGCCTCTCCCCGGCGCTTTGCCGCCTCCTCGTAGAGCTTCCGGCTGTACTCGTGCGGCGCAGAGCCCACCTCCTCCACCGCGCGCTTGATCTCCTCGACGCTCTCTCCCTCCCGGGCCTTCTTCAGGCGTTCCACCGCCTTCTCGACCCGCTCCTTGTCCGAAGCGGGCAGCTTGTCCGCGTTCTCGCGCAGAAACTTCTCCGTCGAATAAAGAACATGATCCGCCTGATTGCGCGCCTCGACCAGATCTTTGCGCTTGCGGTCCTCATCCGAGTATTTTTCCGACTCGCTCACCATCTTCTTGATCTCGTCCTCGGACAAGCCGGTCGACCCCTTGATGGTCACCTGCTGCTGCTTCGAGGTGCCCAGATCCTTCGCGGTGACGTTGAGAATCCCGTTCGCGTCGATGTCGAACGACACCTCGATCTGCGGCACGCCGCGCGGCGCGGGCGGAATGCCGTCCAGGTCGAACGTGCCCAACTTGCGGTTGTCCGCCGCCATCGGCCGCTCGCCCTGGAACACTTCGATCGTCACGGCCGGCTGATTCTCCGCCGCCGTGGAGAACACCTGCGATTTCTTCGTCGGAATGGCGGAGTTCCGCGGAATGAGCGGCACCATTAAACCGCCCTCGACCTTGATGCCCAGCGTCAGCGGCGTCACGTCGAGCAGCAGAATATCCCGATCGCCTTTCAGCACCGCGCCCTGAACCGCCGCCCCCACCGCCACGATCTCGTCCGGATTCACGCTCCGGTTCGGCTCCTTGCCGAAGTAGTCCTTCACGAGACGCTGGACGATCGGAATGCGCGTGGAGCCGCCGACCAGGACGATCTCGTTGATGTCGCTCGGCTTGAGCTTCGCATCCCTCAACGCCGCCTCGACCGGCCCGAGGCTGGACTGGATCAGATCGCCGAGGAGCTGCTCCAGCTTCGAGCGGGTGATCTTCATCGTCAGATTCAGCGGCTGGCGATTCTGGTCCTGCGCGATGAACGGCAGGTTGATCTCCGTCTCCAACATCGAAGACAATTCGCATTTGGCCCGCTCGCACGCCTCCTTCAGGCGCTGCATCGCCATCGGATCTTTGCGCAGGTCCACGCCGTGCCGCCGCCCGAACTCCTCGGCAACGTAATTGATCAGCCGGTGGTCGAAATCATCGCCCCCCAGATGCGTGTTCCCGTTCGTCGAGAGCACCTGGATGACCTCGTTGTCCACTTCCAGGATCGAGATGTCGAACGTGCCGCCTCCCAGGTCGTAGACACCGATCTTCTGGACGCCTTTCTTCTTGTCCAATCCGTACGCCAGCGCCGCCGCCGTGGGCTCGTTGAAGATGCGCTTCACGTCGAAGCCCGCGATCCGTCCGGCTTCCTTGGTCGCCTGACGCTGGGCGTCGTTGAAGTACGCCGGGCAGGTGATGACCGCTTCCGTCACTTTTTCGCCCAGATACGTCTCCGCCGTCTCCTTGAGATCCGCCAGGATCATGGCGGAGATCTCCTGGGGCGTATACAGCTTTTCTCGAGCCTTGACCTTGGCGGGCTCGTCCGAACCGCCGACGATCTCATAGGGGAACATCTTCTCTTCCTGGGTCACCTCGCTGCGGCGGCGCCCCATGAAGCGCTTGATCGAATAAACCGTGTTTCGAGGATTGATGATCGCCTGCCGCTTGGCGAGCTGGCCGACCAACCGCTCCCCCGTCTCGGTGAATCCAACCACCGAGGGCGTCAAGTTGGAACCGTGCTTGTTCGGGATAACCTTGACCTCGCCGCCCTCCATCACCGCGACCACGGAGTTGGTCGTCCCCAGGTCGATCCCTACGATCTTAGACATGCAAAACCTCCGTCTAGGATAACACCCCCGGGGTTCTCGCAAGAGATATGCCAAGAGAAACGCGAAGTTTTGATATAACCGTTTTAACCCCAAAAGGTTAAATTAGAAAATGAACCCGCCCGGTCAAATGCCAATCTGACATACTCGCATTACGAAGTCGGCAGTCGGAAGCCGTCGATCGTAGACCGCCAACCGCCGCCTTCGCGGTCAACGATCATCGGTCAACAGTCAACGGTTGACCGTCAAACGGTCGATACATCCTACATGAGACCGGCCGACGTCGCTCAATGGGTCCTGGCCATCGGAGGATTCACCGCCCTGTGCGCGGACGCCGCGATCCGGCTGCCGGAACGTTACCCCGGGATCCAACGCTGCGTCCGGCAACCTCACCGCTATCAAGGAAGCGACGTCCTCATTCTGCCCAGCACCGTTCTCGAGTCGTCGGAATCGCATTTCGTGCTGGATGTTCGCGGGCTGCGGGTCCGTGTTGATTCGACCCTTCAACCTTCCCCAGGCGATCATGTCATGGTCCGAGGCGATTTTCACGACGCGGCGTCCGTGAAGGCCACCGCCGTCCGGATGGTGCCCGGCTACACGTTCCGCCGCGCAGGGGTATACGCCGTCTCCGTCCTTGCGCTGATCGCTTTCGCATGGATCTTCCGGCGCCGGTTCGAATGGCGGCGGGAAGGACTGTATCCCCGATAGGGGATTGTCGAGATATTGGAGATAGGGAGATGCGTGTAGATGTGGAGATAAGATCCGAATCCGCATTTCTCCATCGGTCCGTATCTCCCGATCTCCCCGCATCTCCTCATCCCCTTGGAGATAGGGAGATGCTTGTAGATGTGGAGATAAAATCCGAATCCGCATTTCTCCATCGGTCCGTATCTCCCGATCTCCCCACATCTCCTCATCCCCTTGGAGATAGGGAGATGCTCACGGCCGCGAAAAAGAGCTTTTATCGCCGATATCCTCTTCATCCTGACATCCCCTTGCAAAGCTCGACACGTGCCCAGCCATGGCCGACCTTTTGACCCATTACGTCTCGGCCCGGGTGTGCGGATATCCCATCGGGAACCGGGCCATGGCGGCGACCTTCGTGCTGGGCGTCTTCCTGCCCGACCTCATCAGCAAGCCGCTGAGCTTCCCGGATTTCATGCCAGACTTCGTCACCGCGCCCAGCCATTCCGTCACCGGCTTGGCGCTCGCGTCCTGGGCCATGTCTTTGCTGTTCGCGCCCTCGTTCCGAGGCCGCGCGTTCCTCTCGACCTACGCGGGATCCCTTCTCCACGTCGCGACCGATCTGCTCAAGGATTACCTGGGCCGGGGAGCCCAAACCCCGTTCCATCCATGGACGCTCGAATCGTTCGAGATGGGCCTCTATCAAAGCGAGGACGCGCTCATCCTCCTGCCCGTGAATCTCGCCGTTCTCACGATTCTCTGGGCTGTTGAGCGGCGATCCGCGCGGCATCGGCCTTGATCGTGATGTGCTTTTTCCAGGTTCGATCGTTCCGCGCCGGGAAGTCGGACCGGTAGTGGACGCCTCGCGACTCCCGCCGCTGCGCGGCGTTGCGCGCCATCAGTACGCCGATCGTCACCAGGTTCTGGAGCTCCCATCCCACCGGATCGTCGAATGCGACTTGCATCACGTACGACGCCCAGAAGCTCATGCGCTCGTCCGCCTCCACCAACCGGGGTCCGGATCTCTCGATCCCGACCTCGCGCCACATGAGGCTCTTGAGCGAGTTGCGCAGATCGATGACATCGATCCCGTCGGGCGGTTGCAGGCGAGGATGGCCGGCGACCTTCTTCCCCATCGGCCGGCGGAAGATCCCGGCCGCGTGGCGCCCCGCGCGGCGACCCAGCACCAGGCATTCCAGCAGGGAGTTCGACGCCAGCCGATTCGCGCCGTGAAACCCCGAGGCGGCGCACTCCCCGGCCGCATAAAGACCGGGTACGGTGGTGCGGCCGTTCAAATCCACGCGGACGCCGCCGATCATATAGTGCGCGGCGGGACGGACGGGAAGCGGACGGCGCACCCAATCCAATCCGAAGCGACGGCACAGCGCCACCAAACCCGGAAACTGGCGCTTGACGGCCGCGCGCGGCAGATGCGTGATGTCCAGGTACACCTGCGTGTCCCGGGTCTTGAGCATCTGCTGCAACATGGAGCGGGATACCACGTCGCGAGGGGCGAGGTCCCCCATCGGATGATAATCCTTCATGAACGCGCGCCCGTGGCGATCCCGCAACGTCCCCGTCGCCCCGCGCACGGCCTCGCTGATCAGCGACCGGCTCGCGCCCGCCAGGTACAGCGTCGTGGGATGGAACTGCATGAATTCCAGATCCATGAGCTCCGCCCCCGCGCGGTAAGCCATGCCCAGACCGTCTCCGGTGGCGACGGGCGGATTGGTCGTCTCTCTGAACAGTTGCCCGGCCCCGCCGGTAGCCAGAATCACCGCATCCGCCAGCGCGGCGCGAAGCTGGCGCCCGTCATGGAACAGCACCCCACGGCAAACCCTTCCCTTGGTGATCAGGTCGACGGCGAAGGTGTGCTCGAGAAACGTCACGTTCTTGAGGCGGCGCGCCACGCGCGTCAGGGTGCGCTCCAGTTCCAGTCCCGTCTCATCCCCCCGGTGCAGGACGCGCGGTCGGGAATGCCCTCCCTCCAACGCGAACTCCAACGCCCCGTCGCGCCGGTCGAAGGCGGCGCCCCAGGCGATCAGCTCCCGAACGGCATCGGCGCCTTCGGTCACGACGGCGCGGACGATCCGCTCGTCGCACAACCCGTACCCCGTGGCCAACGTGTCCGCGATGTGCGATTCCAGCGTGTCCTGTTCGTGAATCGCGGCCGCGATGCCTCCCTGGGCGTACCGGGAGCTGCACTCCATCACGTCGCGTTTGGTGAGCACCACGACCCGGCGCGACGCCGACGCTTCGATGGCCGCGCGCAGCGCCGCCAAGCCGCTGCCGACGACGAGGACGTCCGTTTCCAGGACGCGCAGGCGCCGGAGGTCGAAGGGGACCAGGTACCGGGGAGAGTCGACGTGAGCGTTCACGATTCCACGGGTCTGTCGTAGAGCGCGCCGGTGTTGTGGCAGATGATCAACCCCTTGACCACGTCTTCATCGAAGATCTTGCCGCCGCCTTCGGAAATCTTGGCGAGCGCTTCCTTTCCGGTCGGATCGGCGCCACCTGCGCCGCTCGACATGCCCAGGTCATCGAAGTGGTTGGTGACGATGATGATGCGGGCCATCAGCGGCGTCTCCTCGTTGCGAATTCCGTACGGGAAGCCGGATCCGTCGGCCCGTTCATGATGGTATCGGACGCCCGGCAGCAGATCCTCGTAGCCCTCGATGCCTTGAAGGATGCGCTCCCCGGCATAGACGTGGCTTTCGGGAGCCGCCTCCCCCGGAGGATCGTGAATCCGGCCGATGTCGTGCATGAGCGCCGCCAGGCGGATGTGCTCGATTTCCTGGCGACCCAAACCGAGCTGGCCGGCCACGGCGACCGAATACTGGGCCACCCGATCCGAGTGGCCGTGCTTGCGAGGAAGCCGCGCTTCCATGGCGGTCACCAGGGCGCGCACCGTGGAGACCCACCGATCCCGCAGGCGCTTGTTGGCCACGTGCTCGGTCAGAGCGAGGGAGACCTGAAGCGCGGCGGAAATGACGACTTCCAGGTCCTCCAGGCTGAACGGAGCGGACGTGCGGCTCGTGTGGAAGTAGAGCAGCCCTTCCGCGCGGTCCCGCAGCATGATCGGAACCGCGATGACCGCCTTGATCTTCTTCAGAACGACGCTCTCGGAGATGTTCAGGCGCTGATCGAGCGCCGCGTCCGAGGTCAAAAGCGGCATCCCCGTCTGAAGGATCCGTTTGGCGATCGTCTTGCTGACCTTGCGTTCGTTGCGGTCCTCCTCGCGTTCGTACGAGGCGCGCTGGATCAGCCGCCCCGTGGATCGCTCGTTCATGAAGAAATACCCGTCGTCGGCTCCGACGTTTTCGGCGACCAGCTTGAGCGTCTTGGCCAGCGCCTCGTTGAAATCCTCCGCTCCGATCAGGATCTTCCCCAGCTCGTGCGCCAGCGTGATCGAGCGGGATCGAACCTCCTGGCTAGGAAGGGTGGGCGCCGACTTCCCGAGCTTGGTGAGCAACGGCTGTAGTTGCAGCCGCGTGGTCGGGTCCGCGATCTGGATGAAGCCGATCGAGGTGTCGGGGCGAAGTTTTTCCTCGTAGCGCAGGATCGTCCGGCCGATCAGCAGTTCGTCGTTCTCCTTGAGCGCCTCCTCGGTGATGCGCACGGAGTTCACGAACGTGCCGTTGGTGGAGTTGAGGTCGCGGACGAAGCAGATGCCGCCCAGCTTGAAGATTTCCGCGTGCATGCGGGAAACGCCCTGGTCGAGAATCTGGATCATCTGATTCTCGTCGCGCCCGATGGTGATGACGTCGTCCTTGATTTCGAAAACTTTCCCCTGGTGGGGACCCGTGCGAACGCGAATAAAAGGCATGAAGGCGGTGCCGCCGCGGTCGGCGAAGCGCCTTCACTGTAGAGCGCGTCCCCCGACGGGGTCAAGCGATAGAAATGGCTCAGATTGTGGGGGTCGCCGTTTGTAAAGGCCGAAACCTTTGGCGGTTCAAGTCTTCCACCAGAAATCGAACCTTTGTTTACTCACAAATCCCTAAACGAGACGGCCGTCTTCCAGTCGGACGATGCGCCGGGCCAGCGCCGCCACCGTGGGGTCGTGCGTGACGAGCACAAAGGTACGCCCGGTTTCCCGGGACAATTCCTGGATCACCGCCTGGATCTCCCGCGATGTCGCGGCATCCAGGTTTCCCGTCGGCTCGTCGCAGAAGACCACTTCCGGATCGCCGATCAGGGCGCGGGCCAGCGCCACGCGCTGGCGCTCGCCGCCCGACAACTGGCTGGGGCGATGATGAAGTCGCGCTCCGAGACCCAATCGATCGAGGAGAGCTCGCGCGCGCCGCTTGGAGGCCGGTCCCGACGCGAACCATTCCAGAATTCCCAAGCGAATCATGAGCGGCATCGCGGCGTTCTCGAGGGCCGACAGTTCGGGAAGGAGGTGATGCATCTGGAATACGAAGCCGAACCGCCGGTTGCGGACGTCCGCCTGGGCCGCGGAACTCAAGGACGACAGCGTCAAGCCGCGGAAGAGCACCTCTCCGCGCGTGGGTCGGTCCAGGAATCCCATCAAGTGCAGCAACGTGCTCTTGCCCGCGCCCGAGGGGCCCACGATGGCCAGGATCTCTCCCTCCTCCACGCTCAACGTCACGCCCTTCAGGACGCGCAGGTCCGTCCCGCCGGAGCGGTAAACTTTCTCGACCTCTTGAACCTTCAAGAACGAATGCATTCGGAATCGTCTCCAAAGACGCTTCCTGCGGCGAAGCCACAGTTTGGAATTGCGGCTCGGAGACTCGCGGACGCCGAGCCGGAATTCCGTAAGCGCGCGCCGCCAGGCGCGCGCGTCATTCATCTCGAATGGCCTCGATGGGATCCGCGTGCGCCGCGCGCAGGGCCGGATAGATGCTGAACGCGACGCACACGACCAGCGTCGCCAGGACGAAGACCGCGATCGAGGTCCCATCCACCAACACGGGAACGCGATCCAGGTAGTAGATATCGGCGGGGAACAGATCATAGCCCAGGAATCCCGGCTTCGGACGCCCGAGCGCCAGCGCGGCGCCGACCGAAAGACCCGCGATCCCGACCATCGCCAGCGCCGAATAAAGCAACGTGGCCGCCACGCGCAGCGCGCTGCCGATGAAGCTCTCGTACAACGGCTCCGCCAGCCGCCGCACCGCCGACCAGAGCATCGGCGCCGAGCCGGACAGGACGACAATCCAGACCCTCAAGCGCGCGGCCGATTCCCAGTCATACTTGGCGCGAGGCCCGTATTCGGGCGTCCACGAGAAGAAGACCCACGCGGCGGCGGCCAGGAGGAGCCCCGCCGCCAGAGACGGGATCAACGCGAACTTCTTCCACGGTCGGTACAGCAGGATCCAGGACCACATCAACGCCGCCAGCGCCGCGCCGTACAAGACTACCGATCCGACGACCGCCGAGCGGTCCTCCCCGGTTTCGACGAAAGAGAGCCGATTCAATTCGCGGGAGGAGATGCGGACGAAGTCCACGAGCTCGTTGAGGTTCTGGGAAATCAGCAGTCCTCCGGCCATCCCGACGAGCGACCCCACGAGCCCGCAGAAGGCGCCGCTCAGCAGAAAGATCGCGATGACGCCGCCGCGCGTGCCGCCCAGCGATCTCAGGATGCCGACGTCGCGCGTCTTCGCCTGAGCCATCAAGGTGTAGATGGCGATGATGTTGAACGCGGCGACGATGACGATGCAGAAGAGGATGATGATCTGGATTCCCTTTTCGGCCGAGACCGCCTTCAGGAGGATGCTGCGCTCCTCCTCCCATGTCAGCACGAGGGTGGCGCGGCACTGGCCCCTCGCGTGCAGGCGGGGATGGGAGCACGGGCGGATCGAATGGATCGTATCGATCACGGCCTGCCACACCGCCGCGCCGTGGCGTTCGTAATCGTCGACGCCCACCGCCAGGACGTTCACGCGCGGAGGTTGCCGCAGCCGGAGCAGATCCTGAAATCCTCGCAAGCCGATGAACACGAGTTCCGAATCGTATTCCGCCATTCCCGTGCGGAACCATCCCGTCACCCGAAAGCGATGTTCCAGCCCCATGGGGATGTCTCCCCGTCGGGCGGTCTGGAGCACGACTTCGTCGCCTTTCCAGGCGATGCGATTCTCGGCTCCGATGACCATGCCCGGGACGTCGTCCCCCGTGTCGGCGAAGGCGTCGGACGAGAAGTCCGTGCCCTCCCTCTCGAAATAGCGGCGTAAATCTCCCGTGCCCGCTTCCTGCGCCGGATCGATGCCGATCACCTTGACGTCCCGCGTTCGTCCCCCCGACGTCATCCACGCCATCCATTCCAGCCGGGGGGCGCATCCGGTGATGTGGGGGAGGTCCCGGATCTTCGCCGCCATTTCCTCGTACCCGAGGATCCACATGTCCGGAGAGACGGTCCGGACGACGATGTGGGATTGAAGTCCGCGGATTCTCGCGCGGATGTCGCGCGAGAAACCGCCCATCACGCTGGTGACGATGATCATCGCCGTGATGCCCACGGCGACGCCCGCGATGGAGAAATAGATGATCTTGTGCGCGCGAAGATATCGCAGCGCCATGAAGAGTTTGTACATGAAAAGCCGGTAGCGGGTAGCTTGAAGCTTGTAGCGGCTTGGAGCTACAAGCTACAAGCTACGAGCTACAAGCTAGGATTCGTCACGCAGCATGGGAAAGAGGATCACCTCGCGGATGCTGGCGGAGTTCGTCACGATCATGAGGAGGCGGTCGATTCCGATGCCCAGACCGCCGGCGGGCGGCATCCCGTGCTCGAGGGCGGTCAGGAAGTCTTCGTCGATCCGGCCCTCGCGAACCATTTCGTCGCCCGCCGCCTTCATTTGACGCACCAATCGCTTCCGCTGTTCGAGGGGATCGTTCAGCTCGGTGTAGGCGTTCGCGATCTCCATGCAGCCCGCATAGGCTTCGAATCGGTCGGCCAGACCCGGGCGCTCCCGGTGTTCCCGACAGAGCGGCGTCATCTCCAGCGGCTGGTTGCAGACATACGTCGCGTCGACGAGATGCGGCTCGACGTATTCCCCGAAGACCTTGTCCAAAAGGTCGATGCGCGTGAGGCCGGCCGTTTCCACCCGCCGGTCCTGCAGTTTGGCGCGTAGCGCGTCCTCGTCGGAAGGGTCGAGGTCGGCATGCGTCTTGATGAGCTCGAAGTAATCGCGCCGCGGCCACGGCGGGGTCACGTCCACGGTCCGCTCGCCGAACGGGAGCTTGGCCGTACCCGTGATCTCCTGGGCCACGTTCGCGACCAGCGCCTCGACGAGGTCCATCATCGTCCGGAGGTCACCGTACGCGTGGTACAGCTCCAGCATCGTGAATTCGGGATTGTGCTGGGTATCAATGCCTTCGTTGCGGAACACGCGCCCGATCTCGTAGACGCGTTCGAGGCCGCCGACCATCAGTTTCTTGAGAGGGATCTCGAGCGCGATCCGCAGGTAGAGGTCTCGATCCAGGGCGTGGTGATGCGTGATGAACGGCCGCGCGGCGGCGCCGCCGGCCACGGCTTGCATCATCGGCGTCTCGACTTCCACGTATCCTCGCGCGTCGAGAAAGCGGCGGATCCCCATGAGGGCGCGGGCGCGCTTCAGGAACTTCTGCTGGACCTCCGGGTTGGCGATCAGGTCGAGATAGCGCCGGCGGGTGCGGATCTCGGGATCTTTCAGGCCGTGCCACTTTTCCGGAAGCGGCCGCAACGCCTTGGTCAGCAGCGTCAGGCTGGTCGCGAAGAGCGTGATTTCTCCGGTCTTGGTCTTGCCCAGCGTGCCCGTCGCCGCCAGAACGTCGCCGATTCCGACGTGTTGAAACCAGGCGTGGACCGCTTCCCCCACGGCGTCCTTCTTGACGTAGACCTGGACCTTGCCGGTCCAGTCGCGCAGGTCCAGGAACGCGGCCTTCCCGAAACTGCGGTGCGCCGTGATCCGGCCGGCCACCGTCGCTGTCTTGCCCTCCGTCTCGGAGCCGTATCCCGCCACGACGGACCCGATGGAAGAGGCGCCGTCGAACCGGTTCCCGAACGGCTCGACGTCCAGCCGGCGGAGCGCTTCCAGGTGCTGGAGCCGATCGTCGCGTTCCGACATGGCGGGGGATCGTAGCACGCCGACCCCCGCGCCGCAACGCTGTTACAATATATTTTGAAAAGTATTTGTAACATGCGGCGGGAAGAAGAAAGCGCTAAAATGACCACGTGGACGAGAAACTGAGAAAGACCGAGCGGATCCGCCGCCCGGACGAGATCGACGTCTGCTATCGGAAGGGCCGGCGCGCCGCCACGGCGCTGCTGAGAGTCCACGTCCGACCCACGGAACGCTCGATCGCACGGCTCGCCGTCAGCGTTCCCGGACGGCTGGGCAATGCGGTGCAGCGAAATCGATGGAAGCGTCTCGTGCGGGAGGCCTTCCGGCGCCACAAGTCGGCCTTTGGCCCCGGGATCGACATCGTCGTCGTGCCCGCCCGACCTCCCGACGGCGTGTTTCGCCCCCAGGTCGAAGCGGCGCTTCTCGAGGCCGTCCGCCGGGCGAGGAGCGACCCGTGAAATATCTTCTCATCCTGCCGATCCGCTTCTACCAGCTCACGATCAGCCCGTGGCTCCCCCGAGTGTGTCGATTCGAGCCCTCCTGCTCGCGCTATGCCATCGAGGCGCTGCGAAAGCATGGGGCGATCAAAGGCGTGTGGCTTTCCATTCGCCGGCTGCTGCGGTGCCAACCGTTCGGAGGCTCGGGGTACGATCCGGTTCCCTGAGTGTTACAAATAATTCTCAAAACTTATTGTAACAATCAGCGGAAGGCAAGAATGATCCGGCGGCCGGAGGCGCGCCTAGCCGACTCGGGGAGGGGAGTTCCGTCCAGCTTCTTTTCGTCGGCGGTCGCTCGTTCCCCGCGCTCTCTCAACCACTTGGCCTCGGCCTCCGAGGTGCTCTGCTCCAGGGCCGCCGCCTCATGGAGAATCTCCTCTCGCAGGAGCCGGAGTTCATCCTCCGGAAGTTCGACTTCCAGGTAGCGACTGCGAACATAGTCGCTCCCGACCAAGGTGGGGGAACCCTTCACGAACGGCAGGCCCCTTCGCTTCAATCGGTCCTCGATCTTGGCGCGCATTCCCCGCCCATCATCCGAGGTCACGATCCATACCTCAAGCGACTCCGACTTGTCCGCGGCCGCTTCGAAATCGGCCGGAGGCCGGGTCGGGAAGCCGGACGAATCCAACGGCGTCTCTTCCCGCTCCGACTCGGATTCGCCCCCCTCGACGTCGTTCCGTTCCCTTCCATCCAACAGCCATCCGTCAAAGGGCGTGTACATCCTGTCGAATCCCGGGGCGGTTACCCAGGGCTGCACCCCTTCGGAGGTTCCGGGATCGGAGCGTCCCGGCGCTTCGACGGCGACGGGAACCCCGGCGGATTCGCGGCTCGCCGCGTGCCGACGAACGACCACCGCGACGCTGGCGGAGACCAAGACGACCGCCGCCATGGACACCGCCCATTGCGCCCACCGGCCGGCTCGAGTGAACCGGATGGCGGCGATCAGGCGGATTTCGCGCGCGATCGGCTCCGCCAGCGACACCGGAGCGGGCCGGCGCTCCAAGCGGCGCACGCGCATCGAAAGCGACTTCATGTCGGCCAGCTCGCGCAGGCAGTCCGAACATGACGTGATGTGGCGTTCCGTTTGGGCGCGCTCGGACGCGTCCACCTCCCCGTCGAAGTACGCCGTCAACAGTTCCCGGCTGAACCCACATCCCATAATCGGCCTGCCTATGTTTCGGACGCTCCGAACCTCCGCAAAGTTCCCGCCCTCTTCATCACGGAGACGTGCCGATCACCAGTTTAAGCTCCTGCTTGAGCGCCTGGCGCGCTCGAAACAGCCGCGAGCGCACGGTCCCCACGGGAACCCTCAAAACCTCGGCGATCTGGTCGTAGGAGCGATCTTCGAGCTCCTTCAAGATGATGATGCGTCGATCGTCGGAGCTCAACCGGTTGAGGGCCTCCTGAACTTTGGCCCGATTCTCTTCCGACTCGATACGATCCCCCGGACGCCGATCATCCACGGGTTCCATGCCGGAGCCCGACCCGGCCGGGAGGCCCTGCCGGCGGCTTTCCCGAAGGAAGCTGACCGCTTGATTGAACGCGATGCGGTACATCCACGTAGTGAAGGCGGATTCGCCCTTGAATTCGCGAATCTTTCGAAAGGCGTTGACGAACGCCCGTTGCGTGATGTCCTGGGCGTCTTCGGCGTTCCCGCAGAACCGAACCACCGCGTTGAAGATTCGATCCTGATGCCGCGTGACCAGCAGGCCGAACGCGTCCGTGTCTCCCGCCTGGGATCGCCACACCAATTCGCGATCGCTGTAGGAAGACAAGCCTTGAGGTTCAGACCCCATTCCGCACTCCGACGAATGACGATTTCATGGAGCCACGTCCTTCACGCACCGGAATCCGACATCCGGGTGCGCCAAGCCCGCCTCGTCCGCGAAACGGTTCGAGGCGCGGCAGGCTCCTTTATTCGTCAAGAAAGATCCGCCCTTCAGGATTCTAAATTCTCCCAACTCCGTGGAGGTCCACTCCCATACGTTGCCCGCCAGGTCATATACGCCGAACGGACTCTGGCCGTTGGGATAGGACTCCACCGGTTTGACCCTGGGCAATTCCCCCAGGGAGGTCTCCAGGGTGTTGGCGGCGATCGAGTCGCCTTCGGGGAACGCGTCTCCCCAAGGATAGATTCGCCTGTCAAGCCATCGCGCCGCATATTCCCATTCATCCTCGGAGGGAAGCCGCTTGCCCGCCCACGCGGCGAAGGCCTCCGCGTCCGCGGCGCTCACGTGAGTCACCGGCAAACGCCCGTAACCGGACAGAACGTCGTTTCCCTTCCAGAACATCGAGGGGGGCGGGCGCCTCCCTGTCTCTTTGACGAACATAGCGAACTCCTCGTTCGTCACTTCGTGCCGGTCGATGAGGAAGGCGCCTCCCGTATAATGGCGAACCGGCTCGTCCGCCCGATCGGGATCGCCCAAGCTTACCCCTCCCGCCGGCGAAGCGGGGACCCGGATCATGTTCGCGGTCAGCATTCCTCGCGTGATTTCCTTCAACAGCGCCGCGGCCTTTTCTCCTTCCGGCCACAGGTTCATCGCCTTTCGCACCAGCGCCGCCGCGGTTCCCCACCGGTTCTGTTCGCTCTCCCGCCGCGCCTCCTCCAGCTTCCCCTCGTACTCCCGGGTCACTTCGGCGAGGAAACGGACCGCCTTTTCGCGCAGGTTCGTGTACTCGTCGATCGAGGCCGTCTGCGGGAACTCTTTCGCCGCTCGATCGCACCGGGCCACGGCGGCGGCGTACCGCCCTTCGTCCTGGAGCTTGGCCACTTCCTGGCGCACCCGGGCCAGCTCCGCTTCGGCCAGCTCGAGCTCCTCCCGCGCCTTGCGATCGGCGGCTTCCCTCGCGCGCCGCTCCTCCTCCGCCGCGTCCTTGCGGCGGCGGATCTCGGCTTCCAGCTCGTCCGCCTCCGGAGCGTCGCGAACCGCTTTGGCCTTGGCGATGTGAGCTTCCGCCTCCTCCAATCGATCGGCGGCCACGGCCTGACGAGCTTGATCCAGGAGTTCGGCCGCCTCATCCCGTTTCGGAATCTCGGGGGGCGGGGCCGCGACGGGGGCGGATACGGGGAGCGGCGCCGCCGCCGGCTCTTCCGGCTCGGATCGAATCCATTGCATCGCGAGGAACGTCGCCAGAAGTCCCGAAAGGAGCCCCATCGCGACCATCGGCCAAAGGCGGGGAGGAACGGGCCGATCGACCGAATTCGTCATGCTCACTTCTTGTCCTTCTTGCACCGCCGGAGCGACATCAAGATGGTCCGCCCTTCCCGATCAAAATACTTCTTGAAGTTCTCTTCGTCGCTCAGCAGCGTCACGCGGATCAAATCGTTGTTATGGATGCAAAACCATTCCCATAGATCCACTTTCCGGTCCCGGAGGTCGACCAATTGCACCTGATACATGTAGCTGGTGGTCAACCCGCGCAGCAGCTTCGATCGAGGATCCTCCTTCCGAAGCGTGCATTCCTTGAAATTTGCCGGCGTTCCGTCGGGCCGAGTCTGGGTGAAGTTCTCTCGCGCGTTCTTCGCAATCTCGGGCAGTTCCGACCACCTCTTTCCCTCCTCGAGCTCCTGAACCGTCACTTCGATCCGGAAATGATCCACTTTGTGCTGCACGGCGACCGCGGGATCCTTGAAGAACTTTCCCTCCTTGTCCGCGACCGCTTCCCACAGTTCACGCTGATCCTTCGGAAGGCCCAGCGGTATGGTGATCTGGACTCCGAATTTCGTGTTGACGGCGAAGCGTTCGTCCGTCTTTCGTTCCTGCGGCGAACGCGCGGCTTCGACCGGCGACCCCGCGAGGAGCGCGCCCGTCAAGGCCAGGCAGGCCTTCGACATTCGTCGAATCATACATCCCTCCCGGCACCCTAGGTTCTCTATTTGAAACGGCGGAGGCTTGACGCGGGTGCCTTCTATTCTAAGGCCCCTACGGGCACGGTCAAGCGTCGTTCCCCCGCTATTTCCGGCCCGTCGCCTCGCCGGGGGAAACGGGTTCCTTCAACGCGGGAAGCGTGAAATAAAAGACGGATCCCCGGCCCGGCTCGGACTCGACCCAGATGCGCCCCCCGTGCCGCTCCACGATCTTCTTGCACGTCGCCAGTCCGATGCCCGTGCCGGGATAGGCGCTCCGGCCGTGCAGCCTTTGAAAGATGCGAAGGATCCGGTCTTTATGTTTGGGATCGATTCCGATGCCGTTGTCCCGCACGGAAAACTCCCAATCCTCCCCCGTGCGCCGGACCCCGACGTGGACGGCCGGCGCCCGGTCGCCGTGGAACTTGATGCCGTTGGCGATCAGGTTCTGGAACAGCCGCACGAGCTGGGAAGGATCCGCCGGAACCGGGGGCAGCGGATCGTGCGTCACCGTCGCACCGACTTCCCGACACGCTTCCTTGAGATTCTCCATCGCCTCGTCCAGCGCCCGCTCGCCGTCCGTCGGCACGAGCGGATTCCGCTGAGTTCCCATGCGCGCGTATTCCAGGAGATCGTTGAGCAGCCATTGCATGCGCGTCGCGCCGTCCACGGCGAACCGCCAATCCGAGGGCGCGCAGCTCGGGCGGGGAGACCGCCATGTGCTGGCGCAGCACTTCCCCGACAGCCTGGCCGGGAAACGGCACGCGCCCGGCGAGGCATTCGAAAAGCACGACGCCGACGGAGTACAGATCGGACGGCGTGTCCACTCCCTGGTGGAGAAGGCCCGACTGCTCCGGAGACATGTACCACACGGTGCCGACCGGAATGTCCCGAATCGCCGCACGAAGCCGAGCGCTGCGCGCCAATCCGAAATCGATCAGCGCCGCGCGATGAACGACCGGCCCTTCGTTCACGATGATGTTGGCCGGCTTGATGTCCCGGTGCAGCACGCCTTGGTCGTGGACTTCGTGCAGCGCGGAGAGAACGCCGCGTTCCGCGGCGGCCGGAAGCGAGGTCGAAGTCCGGCCAGCAGGAGACATCCAAAATTAACTATACCATCCGGGGCGCCGGCGACGGGCGAAATGTTTGTTACAAAATATTTTCAAAATATATTGTAACGCTCCGTCCCTGTCAGTTCGATTCGATGCCGTAGAGGCGCATTTTTTCCCACAGGCTCTTGCGCGTGATGCCGAGGATGCGGGCCGCCTCGCCTTTGTGATGGCCGGTGAAATCGAGCACGCGACGGATGTGGCGCGCCTCCGCCTCTTCAACCGCGGCGCGCAGCGGCGTCAGGGTTCCGGCGGAGGCGGCGTCCGCCGCGGGATGCAGAGGTTTCACCAGATGCTCGCGCTTCAATTCGCGGTCTTCGCCCGCGAAGGCGATCGCGCGTTCCACCGCGTGCTCCAGTTCGCGCACGTTGCCCGGCCATGAATAGGCTTCCAGCGCTCTCAGAACATTCGCCTGGAGGGTGTATTCGCGTCCCTGCCCATACCGCTCGATGAACGCTTGAACGAGAATCGGGATGTCGTCCGGCCGCTCCCGCAAGGGAGGAATGATCAGATGCGCAACGTTCAGCCGATGAAAGAGATCGTCGCGGAACTTCTTCTGGCGGACCAGCTCCCACGCCGACGTTTTCGTGGCGGCGATGACCCGCACGTCCACCCGGATCGGATGGGTGTCGCCCAACCGCTCCACTTCCTTTTCCTGGAGCACGCGCAGCAATTTCACCTGCGTGGAGAGCGGCATGTCGTCGATGTCGTCGATGAAAATGGTGCCTCCGCGGGCCCGCTCGAACCGGCCGGGTCGGTCCGATTTGGCGTCCGTGAACGCCCCCTTCACGTGGCCGAAGAGATCGTCTTCGATGAGCCCCTCGTACATCGCGCTGGAAACGACCTCGAAGGGCCCGGCGCGGCGCGCGCCGCTGTGATGGATCTGCCGGGCGACCAACTCCTTGCCGGTGCCGCTCTCTCCTTCGATGAGGACGCTGACGTCGCTCTGCGCCACGGAACGGATCTGTTCGAACAAGGCCTGCATTCCCGGCGACCGCCCCACCAGGCGCCCGAAGGCTCCTCGATCGGCCAGTTCGGCTTTCAGGCGGCGGTTCTCCTCCTGAAGCCTCCGGAAATGCTCCAGCTTGTCGAGCTTGAGGATGACGTCCTCGTTGAAGAACGGCTTCTGGATGAAGTCGAAGGCCCCGTCCTTGGCCGCCTGGAAGCCGATCTCTCCGCTTCCGTACGCCGTGATGACCACCACCGCCGTATCGGAGTGCTTCTGCCGGACGGTTCGCATCAACGCCAAGCCGTCCAGCTTGGGCATGCGCAGATCCGTGATGAGGCAATCGAAGGGCTCGGCGTTCAGGGCGCGCAGCGCTTGCTCGCCGTCGGAGGCGATGACGACTTCGTGACCCGCGGCCCGCAGCGCGTCTCCCAAGGTGATCGCGATCGTTCGCTCATCGTCGGCCAGAAGGACCTTCATCGTTCCTGACCATAACCGAAGCGCCGCGGGCGCGCCATCACGGCGTGTCCCGCAAGAGGTCGGGCGGATGGCCGATGTCGGCGACCACGACTTCGCCCAGGTACTCCTCCGCCTCCGCCGTTCGAAACCCGACTTTCGGAAGTCCCATCGTGACCGTGACGGTCGCGCGCACCGCCGCGCCGAGCGGGCGGCCCGTGTCCGCGTCGAGGCCCGAAGGGACGTCGACGGCGATCACCGGATGCTCGGAACGATCGAGCGCGTTGATCGCCTCGATCATCGCCCGCGCCTCGCCCGTCACCTCGCGGTTGAGCCCCGTGCCGAAGAGCGCGTCGACGATCACCGCCCGCGGCGCCACCGTCCATCGGTCCCCGAGCGTCCAGGCCCGCGCGCCCAGCGATCGCGCCACGACCCGCCCGTCGCCTCCGTTCCTCCCTTTCCCGCAGAAAACCTCGACGGGCCGATCCGGCCACCGGCGCTCCACTTCCGCGGCGACCGCGGCGCCCGCCCGATCCATCAAGCGAGCCTCCGGAATGCCGAACTCCTCGATGGCCCGCCGATCCAGCTCCGCCATCTGCGCGCGCGTCACGTAATGCATGTGTCGCTATCGTCCCTCGACCTTGCGGATCCGCTCCCGCCACTCCGGATGCCGGGTCCGGAACCACGCCGTCCATTCGGACACTTTGGAAAAGCGCTCGCCCGTTATGCGCCGCAGCGCGTCCATCGCCCGCTCCACCGTTTCGTAGCCTCCGCCCAGCGCTCGAATGAGCTCCGGCACGGCGTCCACGTCGTCCAGGGTCCCCAAAGCTTCCGCGATGTAGCCGCGAACCTGCACGTCTTTCTCCCCATCCAGCGCCGTCCGAAGCGCCGCTCTGGCTCGATCCGGCGCCGCGGTCAACCGACCCAGCGCCCAGGCCGCCTGAGCCCGCACCACCCACTCCGGATCGCTTTGAAGCATCCGGACGGCCAGGTCCGCCCGCTCCGAGACCCGCGCTTCCCCGATGGCGCGGACCATCGATTTGCGGACGTTGAAGTTGTCCGCCCGGGCGAACGTTTCGAACGCCGCCTCCCCTTTGGCTCCGAACCCCAGCACGACCATGCCGAGCTGGTTCAGATCGTCTTCCTTGAAAATGATCGTCGCCGGCGTCGTCTTCGCCTTCGCTTCGAGGAGCGCCGCCGCCGTGCGCAGGGACTCGTCTCCCAGTTCGACAAGCTGGAATCGAATGGCCGGCCACGCGGCCCGAAACTGGCCGTTCAAGAGCATCCGATACAGGACGGTGATCAGCACGACGTGCGCGTCCTGGCCGAGCTCCACGATTCGCCGGCGCGCGGCGTTCCACGTTTCGGGATTGGGCGGTCCCCAGAACGCGAACAGGGCGTTGAGGCATTCGCCCCGCCGCGCGAGTTCCCGCCGGGCGGGCTCGTCTCCCTTCGACGCCCGCGCGATGAGCTCCCGATCATCGGCGAAATACGCGTACGGGCGCAGCGACTCCAGTTTGCGCAAGCCCTCGACCCGATCGATCATCTGCGGACTGTTCAACTTGATCAGCGCCGCGACGTAGTCGCGATACACCTGAGTCACCGGCTTGAGATCTTCGGAGGTGATCATGACCGGCTCGGGGGCGGGGTCGGGTTCAGTCCGCGCGGGTCCGCAGGAGGCGTCCATGAACAGGAGGGCGAGCGCCAAAAACTTCTTCACTTGGTGGTTGAAGACAGTGCGCATGGTACTCGGGACGAAGGTAACTTCGTGGATCCGTTCAGATCTTCTTCATCATACCGGAGGCGTGGTGCAGGATCGCGTCCGCGCGCCGGCCCGCTTCCGTCCACGTGCGCTCGCATTCCTCGATGAGACCCGAGCGCCGCGCCGGATCCGAAAGCCCGGAGGCGTTGATGCGGACGTTCCAGGAACATCCTTCGATGCCCGCCTTCAGCAGAATCGCCACCCCGGCCAAGTCGCTGGCGAGCTTCTTGTTGCAGGAGTCCGCGAACGCTTCCACGGCTTCCAGAGCCTGGACACCGAGCCGCATTCCTTGCAGCGGCACGTCGGCGGCGTCTACGAGGGCCCTCTGAATCGCGTCCTTCCGCCGTGTCTTCTCGTCTTCCGTTCCCTTGGGCAAGCCGTAGGCGGACGAGACGACGGAATAGGCCTCCGCGTCCTTGTCCACCAGCGCCAGCAACTCGTTGGAAATTCCTTCGAGCCGCCGCGACGTCTCCAGCGCGGCCGACCCTTCGCTGTAGCGGGCGGCCATGATTCCCAACGCCGCTCCCAGCGTGGAGGCGTAGGCGGACACGCTGCCGCCTCCGGGGACGGCCGTTTTGGCGGCCACGGCGTCGGCGAATGCCTTGAGCGTCTGATCGCGAAGCACAGTCAGGGCACTATAGTGCCGCCCGTGAACTCTGACAAGAGGCCGGGGATGGGCGGCTTTGATAAAGTATGGTGATGGCGATGATCGCGACGGCCGGCCTCGTGAAGCGTTACGGCGAGGTCGTGGCCCTGAACGGACTGGATCTGGCGATCGAAGGCGGCATCGTGGGGCTCTTGGGCCCCAACGGCGCCGGCAAGAGCACGCTGGTCAAGATCCTGCTTGGACTGGTCCGGCCGACGGCGGGAACCGCCGCCGTCCTGGGTCTGGACGTCCGGCGCCGGAAGGCGACGATTCGCCGACAGATCGGTTACATGCCGGAGCATGAGTCGCTGGCCCCGGGTCTGGATGGAGGTGGCTCGGTCTACTTCGCGGCGCGGCTGACGGGCCTTCCGCACGCGGACGCCATGCAGCGCGCCCATCTGGTCCTGAACTACGTGGGCATGGGGGACGAACGCCATCGAAAGGTGGAGACCTATTCGACCGGCATGAAGCAGAAGATCAAATTCGCGCAGGCGATCGTGCATCACCCGCGGGTGCTGATGCTGGACGAGCCGACGGCCGGCCTCGATCCGCGCACGCGCGTGGAGATGCTCGATCTCATCCGCGACGCCGCGCGTTCGGGCGGCATGCACGTCATCCTGTCAACCCACATCCTCCCTGATGTGGAACGCATCTGCGATCGGGTGGCCATCCTGGATCGCGGGCGCCTCGTGACGCAAGGCGCGTTGGCCGACCTGCGGGAAGCCGACCGGCTCGCCTGGGAGGTTCGCGTTCGCGGGGACGTGCGACTCTTCCTGGACGCGCTCTCGCGCCGCTCCCTCGGGGCGGAGGTGCAGGAAGGCGGCGCCGTTCGAGTGAGCCGCGGCAACGGCACGGTGGACACCCGACCGATCCTGGAGGCGGCGGTTGAATCGGGCGTTCAGGTGCGCGCGCTGACGCCCTCGCGGTCGAGCCTGGAAGCGTTGTTCAGCAAGCTCGTGGCGGAAAGCCGCGCCGAGGGAGTAATTCGTAATTCGTGATTCGTGATTCAAACCCCATGCGAATTTACGAACAAACGTACGAGTCCTGGTCGGGCCGGACGGAGCCGCGCTGGCGGCGCGTCGCGGTCGTGGCCCGCATGGGATGGCGCCTCGCGTTCGACGGCGCGCTGCCGCGGACGCTGATCCTCGCGTGCGCCGTCACGGCGGTGGTCTACCTGGGCGTGATGTTCATCGCGGCGACGTCCCGCATTCCGCCGCCGTTCGCGCTCGGGAACCGCATCTACCGGCAGATGCTGGGCGAGTTCTTTCCCCAAGGTCTCCTCGTGTTGACGGTGGCGGCGGTCATCGGCGCGCCGTTGATCTCGCGGGACCTCAAGCATCAAGCGACGATCCTGTATGTGTCGCGGGCGATCGGACCCGCGGACTATCTGATCGGCAAAGCCGTTGTGCTGCTGGGCTTCCTGTTGAGCGCCACCCTGCTCCCCGCCCTGCTGCTGTGGACGGGACAGATCATGCTGGGCGTGGATCGGCTGGCGTGGGGAGAACGGCTCGTGGATCTCGGCTCCATCACGGGTCATTCCCTGGCCATCTCCCTTCCCACGACGGCGGCGGTCCTGGCGCTGTCGTCGCTCAGCAAGGCCGCCGTCGTGCCCGGCATCCTGTGGATGTTTTTCTCGATCGGCAGCGGGATCGTTTCCGAGATGCTGCACGCGCTGGTGCGCGCGGAATGGACGCGGCTCGTGTCGTGGCATCGCCTGGTGACGCGCGTGGGCGAATTGTGCTATCAGGCGCGTCCCATCCGGAGTCCGCTGATTCCCGGCGCCGCCGGGGGGGTCGAGCCGGTGATGTCCTACGGGGTGTGGCCGCCCCTGCTGATCCTGGCGGCGGTGTCGGCCGCCGGTGTCGCGGTCCTCTTCTGGCGCCTTCGTAGCTTCGAGTCGGCGGAATAGCGTCGCATGAACATCGTCGCGATCGAACGGCTGAACCATTGGTACGGTCACGTCTTGTCGCTGAACGACGTGTCGTTCGTCGTCGGCGCGGGAATCACCGGCCTCTTGGGGCCGAACGGAGCGGGCAAGACGTCGCTCCTGAGGATTCTGATCGGACTGATGCGTCCGTCCGGCGGGCGCGTGCGCGTGCTGGGCGAGGATCCGTGGAACAACCCGGCGCTGGCGGTCCGCATCGGCTACAGCCCGGAGCACGACGGCTTCTATGAATGGATGCCGGGGCGCGGCTTCCTGAGGTTGTTGTTGGGCCTGCGCGGATTCGCGCCCGCGGAGGCGCGGCGCCGCGCGGAGGAGGCGATCGAGCGGGTGGGCTTGCGGGACGCCGCGGATCGCGCGATCGGCACGTACAGTCGGGGAATGCGGCAGCGGCTGAAGCTGGCCCAGGCGGTGGCGCACGATCCGGAGTTTCTGGTGCTGGACGAGCCGCTGACGGGAACGGACCCGCTCGTGCGCATGGAGCTGATCCGTTTGATCCGCTCGTTCGGCGCCGGCGGCCGCGGCGTCATCGTCTCGAGCCACGTGCTCCAGGAGATCGAGCAGCTCACGCGGGAGATCGTGCTCGTTCACAAGGGGCGGCTGATCGCCGCCGGGAACGTGCAGGACATCCGCGGGCTGATCGACCGCTACCCGCACAGCGTGCGCATCCGCACGGAGCGGGCGCGCGAGATGGCCGCGGCGCTGGCGCGGGAGCCGTCGGTGGCGGAGCTGTCGTTCGACGCGGACGGCCGCGGCCTGACGGTGCGCACGCGAGTGCCGGACATGTTCTACGATCGGCTGGCGCGGATCGCGCTGGAGGCGGGGGCGGCTCCGGAAGAGATTTTCTCGCCGGACGACAACCTGGAAGCGGTGTTCCGGTATTTGACGGAAAAGTAGCCAGTCGTCAGTTATCAGTCGTCAGTTTTCAGTAAAAACGAGGACCGGCCGTCTGACAACTGACAACTGATAACTATCCATGTCCAAGTTGATGAACGGGCTCTTCGCGTTGGCCTCGCTTTCGGCGCGGCGGATCGTCGCGGGACGCCGCCGGTGGACGCTGGCGTTGATCGTGGGAGCGGCGCCGGCGGTTGGACTGGGTCTGGTCCTGGCCTCGCTGGGAGCCCCGGACGCCTTGCTCTTCGATCGGCTGATGTTCATGCTGCATCTTTATCTCGCGCCGATCCTGCTGGCGATCATCCACGGGACGGCGATCAGTTCCGGCGAGATCGAAGACGGCACCGCCGGGTACGTGCTCCTGGGGATCCTGCCGCGATGGTTGGCGGCGCTGACGCAGATCCTGGCGACCGGCGCGGCGCTGGCGGCGGCGCTGGTGGTCGGAGTGGGACTGACGTACGCCGCGTGCGCGCTGGCCGAGGAACCTCTGCCGGTCCGGCTGGGGCGGACGCTGGGGAGCCACGCGCTGGTCGCCGCGCTGAGCGTCTTCGTCTTCCTGCCCTTCTTCGCGGCGTGCGGCTATGTGTTCAAGCGCGGCGTGGCCGTCGGAATGGTCGCCGTGTTCGTGTGGGAATTCATGGCGACGTTCATGCCGGTGAAGTTCGCGGCGTACACGCTGACGAACAACGTGCGGGTGCTGTGGGTCTATCTCTATCGGGACGGCCTCCAAGGGCCGTTCTTTCAATATGCGCACGGCGGGTGGGAACTTCCCAGCTACGCGCAGGCGGCGCGGTTCGTGTGCCTGCTGTCGGCGCTGTTCCTGGCGGCCGCGATGATCGCGCTGTCGCGCCGCAGCATCGAGGGGAAGGAGGCGAGGTAGGGGGAGGCATCCAGTAGCAAACCTCCAGAGGCTGGCCGCAAGCTTCCATCTTCACCTCAACCCGCCCCATCTATATACAGAGCGAAAGCTCAAAAAAATGTCCGAACCCCCCTAGCGCGTTTTCGATTTGCATTGGAGGCGTATATACACTATGGTAATACAACCTAAGGGGGAGATGATGGGGCGCTCGGGAGTTCGAATGGGACGAGGCCAATGAGGAGCATATTGCGCGCCACGGGGTTCGCCCGGACGAGGCGGAGGAGGTTTTCTTCGGCCGAATTTACGTCAAGCACGCTGGCCGAGGTCGTTACCTCGTTCTTGGCCGCACGGGGACGGGGCGGTACCTCTTCTTGATCGTTATCCGCTGGCCGGGAGGCCTCGTTCGAGTGATTACAGCTCGCGATATGATCGAGCGGGAGCGCCGACTTTACCAGCAACGGAGGAAGTGATGATGGCCCAAAAGATCCATCTCCGCAAGGGTCCCAAGAAACTGCCCGTCTTCCGAAGCGACGAGGCGCTGGTTCGTTTCTTCGAGACGCACAGCGTGGCCGGCTACTGGGATCAGCTCGAAGACGTAGATGAGGTGATCGAGCTGGCTCCTCAGCTGGCCAAGCGTATCCGAGAACGAATGAAAAAGCGGATGCTGGCGATCCGCCTCGAAGAGTGGCAGATCCGGCGGGCGAAGGAAATCGCCCGTCGGAAGGGCGTTCCCTATCAGCAGCTGATGAGGGATTGGATCAGCCGCGGCATCCGATCAGAGGCCAAAAAACGACGCGCTTTGTAAGGCGGCACATGGGTTTTCATGGTCCCTCGCCGCCCGGGGACCGGCACGCGTCGCGCCACCGCGTACAGCTTGTCCCGGCGCGCGTCCAAAATCAGGCGGCCGCAGATCCGGTCGATCTTGATCGACTTCTTCAGTTCGAAGTCGCTCAAGCTGTACGCTTTGACGAAACCGTTCCAGGTGCACGTGAAAAACGTGTCGGCCCGCTTGGTCATGGCGATCGAGACCCAACTCTCGATCTTGGACATGTACCTCAGGTCGGCTTCTCGAGTCTTGGAAAGCCTCAAGACGATCCCCGATTGCGCCACCAGGAAACGTCCGTCCGGGCTGATTCCGCAGTCCCCTCCCAACGCGTACTGCCCGTGATAAGGCGACTTGTACACGGGATATCTATTCTTTTCCTTTCGCAAGACGACACAGTGGAATTTCCCGGGCGAAAGGGCCGTGTCTCCCACGTACAGGCGAGATTGATCCGAAGCGCCGCGCTTGAATTCCAACTCCGCCGTCGCGACGTCCTCATCGATCTTCAGCGGCGCCGACTTCATCTCGGGAAGGAACCCGCTGCTCGATGGGCCGCGGGTCTCCACGACCACGAATACGGCGGCGGATTTCAGGCGATCAAGGACATCGGGATTGAGCTCTTGGGCGGGAGCAATGGCAAGAACAAAGCAGGCCGCGGCCGCGCTCCACCGCATGTGCCCCTCATGCAACATGAATCGGTGAGGCATTCATTGGTAGCCTTGCCGCGGCTGCTGTCAACCTTTTATCCCTCGTTGCGCGCTCCACGTTCTCGGCATACAATTCCCCCGCCATGGCGGCCGATTTCGTCCACCTCCACGTCCACAGCGACTACTCGCTCCTCGATGGAGCGTGCCGCGTCGAGAACCTCGTCGCCACCGTCGCGAACCTGGGCATGAAGGCGGTCGCGCTCACCGATCACGGCAATCTCTTCGGGGCGGTCGAGTTCTACGAAGCCGCCCTCGCGCGCGGCGTCAAGCCGATTCTCGGCATCGAGGCCTACGTCGCGCCCACCTCGCGGCGCGACCGCAAGGACATGCGCGGAATCAAAGAAGCCAACCATCACCTCACGCTCCTCGTGCGCAATGAGACGGGATGGAAGAACCTGATGCGGCTGAGCTCGCTCGCCTACCAGGAAGGCTTCTACTACAAGCCGCGCATGGACAAGGAGCTCCTGGCGAAATACCACGAAGGCCTCATCGCGCTCTCCGGCTGCCCGGCCAGCGAGTTCGGCCACGCGTGCCGCGCGGACGACATCGAGAAGGCGGTGCGCGGGGCGGACGACTACCGGCAGATCTTCGGCCGCGACCGCTTCTTCCTGGAGATCCAAAACCACGGCCTGGACGACGAAAAGCGCATCTGGAAGGGCGCCGCCGCCGCGAAGCAGCTCGGCCTGCGGATCGTCGCCACCAACGACGCGCATTATCTGACGCGCGACGACGCGAAGGCGCATGACGCGCTCCTGGCCATCAGCACGGGTTCCCTCGTCAGCGACCCGAACCGCCTGCGCTACGATGCGCCGGAGTTCTATCTCAAGTCGCCGGAGGAGATGGCCCGCACCTTTCCCGACCGGCCTGACGCGCTGCGCGCCACGCTCGACATTGCGGAACAATGCAACCTAGAGCTGCGGTTCGGCGAGCTTCACCTGCCGAAATTCGAGCTGCCTCCCGGCCAGCCTACTCACATCGCGTACCTGCGCGACTTGACGTTCGCGGGCGCCAAGGAGCGCTATGGCGATCCGCTGCCCGCGCCTGTCCGCGAGCGGCTGGAGTACGAGCTGTCGGTCATGGACAAGATGGGGTTCGCCAGCTACTTCCTCATCGTCTGGGACCTGCGCCGATTCGCGCGCGCGAAGGGCATCCGCGTCGGCCCCGGTCGCGGCTCGGCGGCCGGCTCGCTCGTCGGCTACTGCCTGGGGATCACGAGCATCGACCCGCTGCGCTACGACCTCATCTTCGAGCGGTTCCTCAATCCCTCCCGCAAGGAGATGCCCGATATCGATCTCGATTTTTCCAACGAGGACCGCCAGGCTGTCATCGAATACATCCGCGAGAAGTACGGCCGCGAGAACGTGGCGCAGATCATCACGTACGGCACGCTCAAGGCGCGCGCGGTGCTTCGCGACGTGGGGCGCGTGCTCGGCGTTCCGCTCGCCGTCGTGGATCAGATCGCCAAGAAAATTCCCAAGGTGGTGGACATCACGCTCGAAGAGGCGGCGCGAACGGAACCGGAGCTCCCGGAGATGATCGCCCGCGAGCCGGCGCTCAAGGAATTGTGGGAGACGGCGCGGCGACTGGAGGGATTGTCGCGTCACGCCGGAAAGCACGCGTCGGGCATCGTCATCGGCGACCGGCCGCTCGTCGAGCTGGTGCCCCTCTACGTGGCGGACGAGGACACGATCACGCAGGTCGACATGAACGCGCTGGCCAAGCTCGGCCTGCTCAAGATCGACATCCTCGGGCTCGAAATGCTGACGATCATCGACCGCGCGGTGCGGCTGGTCGAGAAGACGCGGAGCGTGAAGATCCAGATCGACAAGATCCCGCTCGACGACAAGCCGACCTATGCGGCGCTATCCCGCGGCTCCGTCAAGGGCGTGTTCCAGATGGAGACGTCACGCGGCATGCGGGAGTTGGTGCAGAACATGCGCCCCGACCGCATCGAGGACGTGATCGCGACGATCGCGCTCTTCCGGCCGGGGCCGCTCGGCCAGCGCATGGACCAGGCGTACGTGCAGCGCAAGCACGGCAAGGAGCCGATCCAATACGACCATCCGATGCTGAAGCCGATCCTGAAGGACACGTACGGCGTGATCCTCTATCAGGAGCAGGTCATGCGCATCGCCAACGTCATGGCGGGGCTCTCCATGGCGGACGCGGACGCGTTGCGGAAAGCGATGGGCAAGAAGAAGCCGGAGATCCTGGAGCCGTTCCGCGACCCCTTCATCGCCGGGGCGAAGAAGAACGGCGTGGCGGAGGAGACGGCGCGGCAGGTCTTCGACCTGATGGCCTACTTCGCCGGCTACGGATTCAACAAATCCCACTCGGCGGCGTACGGAATCATCAGCTACCAGACCGCGTACCTGAAAGCGAACTACCCCGTCGAGTACATGGCGGCGTTGATGTCCTGCACGATGGGCAACACGGACAAGATGGCCGAATATCTGGAGGAATGCCGCCAGCTCGGCATCGACGTGCTTCCACCGGACGTGAATGCGAGCGACCTGGATTTCACCATCGAGGATCACGATGGAAAGCCGAAGATCCGCTTCGGCCTGGGCGCCGTCAAGAACGTGGGCGATCGCGCGGTCCTGAACATCCTGGAGGCGCGGCGGAAATCCGGCCGCTTCCAGGCGTTGTACGATTTCGCGGAGGCGATCGAGCCGCACGCGGTGGACCACAAGGCGGTGGAAAGCCTGGTGAAATGCGGCGCGTTCGACTCGACGGGCCTGGCGCGCGCGCAATGCATGGAGATCCTGGAATCCGCGCTGCGGATCGGCGCGCTCAAGCAGCAGGACCGGCGTGCCGGCCAATTGACGATGTTCGGCGGCGCGGGCGGCGGAGGGGAATATCCTCCCGTTCCGGACGTCCCTGAATGGGCGCAGGAATCGCTTCTGGCGTTCGAGAAGGAAGCGCTCGGATTCTATGTGACGTCCAATCCGGTCGTGCGGTACGAGGAGGAGATCCGCGCGTATTCGACGGCGAGCGTCGATCGCCTGCCCGACTTGGAGGACGGCACGGAGGTCTGCCTGGGCGGGCGGATCTCCGGCTTGCGGGCCGTCATGACCAAGAGCGGCCCCAACGCCGGAAAGCGGTACCTGACGTTCAAGCTCCACGACTTGACGGGCACGTGCGAAGGGGTGGTCTTTTCCCAGGAGTTCGACCGCAACCGCGACCATCTCGTGGACGACGCGATCGTCTTCCTGCGGGGGCGGGTGAGCTTCCGCAACGAGGAGCCTTCCCTGCGCGTGTCCGAGGTGATCCCGATCGAGCGGGCGCGCGAGCTGCTGACGGCGAGCGTACGCGTGATCCTGCCTTCCTCCCGATTGGATGACGCGCTGGTCGAGGAGGTGCGCGGCACGCTGTCCAACCATCCGGGCCAATGCCCGGTGATCCTGGAAGTGCAGCTTCCTGAGGGCAAGCGCGTGGCGGTCCAGGCATCCAACCAGCACTTCGTCTCGCCGTCGAACGGCCTTCTGGCGGACCTGACGGATCTGCTGGGGCCGGGACACGTGCGCTTGGCGGGCAAGCCGGCGAATTCCGGGGGAGTCCGGGGTCCGAAGTTCAAAGGCCGGAAGTGATGTGAAGTTCTAGGGGATGGGCAGATGCAGGGAGATCGGGAGATAAGATCCGGAGGAGTTGGGATGATGCGGGGAAATAGGCCGCTGCGAAGATGGACCTTATCTCCCCATCTCCACGCATCTCCAGATCTCCTAGAAGTACGAAGTTAGAAGTCCGATGTCCGATGTCGGAAATCCGGAATGGACGGCGCCGCGTTCGTGGGATGAATTTCCCTTATCGATCACGATTATCTCTACCTCCTCGCCCCTTCCGCGTGTTGATCCATCGGGCGAGGGCAGGTATGCTTGGATCGTAACGATTGCGAAAGCCATCCAAGCGACGAAAACCCACGGCGGAAGGTTGATCGCCGTACGGAACGGCAAGCCCGTCGCGAGGATTCAGGGAGGACAGAAAACAAGCTCGAGGAGTACGTGATTTCCACCTACCCTGCGGCGCGCATCGGTCACGCAGAATGTCCTCAGGAAAAGGCCCTGGATGACCGATATGGGAAATAGGACGACGCCGACGATGGTCGCGTCATTGCGGTCGCGGACTCCAGACTTCCGGCTTCTGACTCCTGACTTCTGACTCCTGACTTCTGACTTTCGACTTCGGACTTCCCATGGACGAATGGAAAATCGACCGGCGGCGGCGCGGTTGCGCGGGCTGCGGCAAGGCGTTCGCCAGCGAAGAGCCCCATTTCTCGGCCATCCGGTGGGCCGGCGGGCGCTTCGAGCGGGTGGACGCGTGCGAGCCGTGCTGGAAGGAATTCCTCTCCACCTGGGAAGACCCGCCGTATTCCTATTGGATGTCGCGCGCGCCGAAGAAGGAAAAGCGACGGCTCGAAGACGTGAACTCGCTCACCGAATTCTTCAAGCGCCTCGTCGAACGCCGGCAAGACAGCCTCACGTACGACAAGGTGCTCTACCTGACGTCGCTGCTCCTGATGCGCAAGCGGCGCGTGAAACCCGTGGGGACGCGCCGATCCGAAGAAAGATCCTGGATCGTGCTGGAGAAGGCGTGGGACGGCGAGATGGTGGAAATCCCGGATCCTCCCATCTCGAACGAGGAGCTGCACGCCTTGACGGACGAGCTGGAACGCTTGTTCGCCCTCGAGGTCGGCGGCGGGCCGGCGGTCGAGGAGGGTGCCGACACGCCGGGGATTGTAGGTTGATCGTGCCCCGTTCGCTGGTATATTGATGAGCGCCGTGACGGCGATTCAACCCGCCTTCGCCAAGGCTTCGGCGAGCCTCGCCGTAGCTTTGGCGGAAGCGGGTCACCCGAGCGGAAGAGACTTTTTGCGGGCGGCTCAATGGTGGAAGCCGGAAGGGAACAGATTCGGGTAACCAGCCAAGAGCTGATGCCCGGCATCTACGAGTTGAAGATCGACGGATCGCTCGACTGGTCGAACTTCGCCAAAGTCGAAAGCGCGATTGCGGACATCTTCCGCAAGGGGGTCTACCGCATCGTCGTCAATCTGCGGGACGCGAAGTACATCTCCAGCGCCGGTTTCGGTTGTTTCGTGTCGTCGCTGGACACCGCGATGAAGAACAACGGGGACATCATCTTCGCCGCCACCCCGCCGGAAATCCACGACGTCTTCAACATCCTCGGCCTGTCGAAGATCCTGCGGTTCACCGACGACGAGCACCAGGCGGTGGAGCAATTGAAGAAGTAGTCAGTCGTCAGTTCTCAGCCCGAAGCGGAAGCTGACCCTTCACTCCTTTTCCGCGCATGAAGGCGTTTGGCAGGCATACCGCAGGCGCAGGAAAAAGCCCCGGTTGAGGGATAGCCGGCTCTGATCTGCTGAGAACTGATGACTGAGAACTGAAAACTACTTTGCGGCGGCGGCTTTCTTCTTTTCGGCTTTTCGCTTGGCCGCTTCGTCCACGGCGAGCTTGCCTCGCCCGGCCAGGCGCACTTCCTCGTCATGATCCTTTCGATCCAGGAGCTCCCAGATGGCGCGGCGGCCGTTGTCCCCCAGGCGGTTCCACGCGCTCCACCCGCGCCCCTCTCCATCCCACCGGCAGCCGCCCAGCGGCACGATCCGCGTATAGCCGCCGGGCCGGTCCGCGAACCGTTTGGCGACGTCGTGGACGATCTTCTTGGCCACTTTCGGGTCGCGCACGACGTCCAGGATCGCGCGGAAGTGGGCCAGTCCGCCTTTCTTGCCCAACGTGATGAGGCGCTCCGCCGTCCCGCGCATGTCCTTGGCCCGTTCCACCGTGGTGATGACGCGCCCATGAACAAAGAGGCTGGTCACGAGATTCCGCGTCATCGCCTGCCGATGGGCGGTCGTTCGTCCGAGCTTGCGGCCTTTTAATCTATGTCTCATAGACGATCCAGAGTCCAGAGTCGCGAGTCCCGAGTCAAAGACTGAAAATTAAAACCCCCGATTTCTCAAGTCCGACTCGCGACTCTGGACTCGAGACGCGGGACTGCTTACGCCACCGGCGCCGGATGCTGAGGTTTTTTCCCGAAGATCCCCTCGAGGTCCATCCCCAGCGTCAAGTTCAGATCCGCCAGCTTCTTCTTCACCTCGCGGAGAGACGTTTTCCCGAAGTTGCGGACCTTGAGAAGGTCGGGTTCCGCATGTGACACGAGCTCGCCCAGCGTCTCGATGTGCTCGCTCGCCAGGCAGTTGGCGGAGCGCACGGACAGATCCAGTTCGGAGATGGACATGGAGAGCTTCATGCGCAACTCTTCGCGTTCCTTCTCCTTCTTGCGCAGCTCCTCTTCCTTCTTCTCGTTGATCTGGAGCTCGCGTCCCAGCTCGAAATACTGCACGAACGGATTGAGGTGCTTGCGCAGGATCTTCGACGCCTCCACCAGGGCCGTCTCCGGCGTGATGGCTCCGTTCGTCCAAATCTCCAGGAATAGGCGTTCGTAGTTGGTCAACTTGCCGACGCGGGTGTTCTCGATCCGGTATTTGACCCGGCGGACCGGCGAGAACGTCGAATCCGTGGGGATCGCGCCGCCCTCGACGTGATCGCGGGAATGCTCCTCCGCGGTCACGTAGCGGCGCCCGCGGCGGACGTCGATCTCCAGGTTCACCGGCGAATCGTCGGCCAGCGTGAACAGGTGCAGCTCCGGGTTGACGATCTCCACGCCCGATTCGGGCTGGATCTGGGAGGCCTGGACGGCGCCCTTCTTGGTGGCGGACAGCTTCAGCGTCCGCAGGGGCGCGTCGCCGTTCATCTTGATCACGAGCTGCTTGATGTTCAGGATGACGTCGGTCACATCTTCCACGACGCCCTCGATCGTCGTGAATTCATGGGACACGCCTTGAATCCGGACCGCGGTCACGGCGTTGCCTTCGATGGACGAGTACAGGACGCGCCGCAACGCGTTGCCGACGGTCGTTCCGAATCCGCGCTCGAACGGCTCGGCCACGAACAGGGCGTACGTCAAGGTGGCCGTCTTTTCGTCCATGACCACGCGGGTGGGAAGTTCGAATTCTTTCCAGCGGATGCGCATATTCGCTCTCTTTTATCTGAGGGGAGACTACCGACCCATATATTCCACGATGAGCTGGGACTCCAAGGGAACCTGTAGCTCGACGGGGGTGGGAAGCTGAACAACGGTCCCCACGAACGTCGGCTCTTCCGTCACCTTCAACCAGGAAGGTAGGTCCAGGACCTTCCGGATCGCGTAGGCCTCCTGGATGATTTTTCGACTTTTTTCGCGCGCGGCGGGCTCGATCTTGTCCCCGGCGCCGACCTGCGCCGACGGAATCCTGACCTTCCGGCCGTTGACCCGGAAGTGCCCGTGCAGGATGAGCTGGCGCGCGTGATCCCGCGACATGGCGAAGCGAAGGCGGTACACGACGTTGTCCAGCCGGCGCTCGAGCACCTGCATCAGGTGGTCGCCCGTATTGCCCGGCTGGAGCGCCGCCTCCCGATAGTACCGGGCGAACTGCCGGTGAAGGACGCCGTAGAGCCGCTTGGCGCGCTGGACCTCCCTCATGTGGATGCCGTAGTCGGTAAGGCGGAGCCTCTTGGCTCCGTGCTGGCCGGGAGGCCGGCCTTCCTTTTCCATGGGACATTTGGCGGTGTCGCAGCGCGTGCCCTTCAGAAACAGCTTCATGCCCGCGCGCCGGCACAGCCGGCATTTCGGACCGATCATTCTGGCCACGTTCAGGTTCCTCTTTCAACCTGGGTCATTCATAAATAGCAGATCACACCCTTCGTTTCTTCCGCGGCCGGCAGCCGTTGTGAGGCAACGGCGTGACGTCTTCGATGGCGCGCACGTCCAGTCCGGCCGCCTGGAGGGCGCGGATGGCGCTCTCGCGTCCGGCCCCCGGCCCCTTGATCCTCACTTCAACTTCGCGGACGCCGTACTTGGCCGCTTTTTCCGCGGCCGATTCCGCCGCCTTCTGCGCGGCGAAGGGCGTCGATTTGCGCGATCCCTTGTAGCCGATCGAACCGGAAGACGCCCAGCACAGCGTCTCGCCGCTCGGGTCCGTGATCGTGATGATCGTGTTATTGAAGCTGGCCTGGATATGGGCCACCGCGCGAGGCACGAGCTTGCGCGCCTTGCGTCCGGCCGCCTTCTTCGCCGGCGCCTCTTTCGCGCCCTTGGCTTCGGCGGAGGCGTCGGCCGCCTTTTCCGGAGTCTTGTCCTTTTCGTCGACCACGATGAATCTCCTCTGATTAACCCGACACGCTCCCGGTCCCCTCTCCGAGCTTCAAGCTCCCAGCTCCGAGCCGCGCGTTCACAGGCGGCTCTGCATCCGACGACGTGCGCCGTTACGTCGGCGCCTTGGCCATCTTCTTGCCGGCGACCGTCTTGCGGGGGCCCTTGCGCGTTCGCGCGTTGGAACGCGTGCGTTGCCCCCGGACCGGCAGGCCGCGGCGATGCCGCAACCCTCGATAGGAATTGATGTCCTTCAAGCGCTGAAGATTTTGTTGAATCAGCCGCCGCAGCGCGCCCTCGACCACGCACGTCTTGTCGATGATGGCGTTGATGCGGCTGAGCTGGTCCTCGCTGAGGTCCTTCACTTTCACGCTCTCGGGCACGTTGGCGTCCTTGAGGATGCGCCGGGAGAGCGTGGGTCCGATGCCGAAGATGTACATGAGCCCCACCCACGCATGCTTGTGGGGCGGAATTTCGATGCCGGCGACGCGTGCCATCTTGCTACCCCTGCCGTTGCTTGTGTTTCGGATTCGCGCAAATCACGCGCAGACGCCCCTTCCGGCGGACGATCTGACATTTCTCACAAATCCGGCGGATCGAAGGTCGCACTTTCATGTTCGTTCTCGGATGCCGGGTTCGGTCCTGGCTAATGTTCCCGGTAAATGATTCGCCCCTTGCTCAGGTCGTACGGGGACATCTCGATGACGACTTTGTCTCCGGGCAGGATCTTGATGAAGTTCATCCTCATCTTGCCCGAAACGTGGGCCAATACGAGATGGCCGTTTTCCAACTGCACTCGAAACATCGCGTTGGGAAGGGACTCCTTGACCGTGGCTTCCACGCGGATCGGCTCTTCCTTGACCACGCGTCTCCTTCAAAAACCTGCCGGGACAAAGAGGGGAAAAGTATAGCCAAGCGATCCGCACTCGTCAACCCCTTGACATGCGCGCTCTCACGCTACGGAAGCGTCAGCACCCGCGGGCCCTCCTCCGTGACCGCCACCGTGTGTTCGAAATGGGCGGAGAGCTTGCCGTCGGCCGTCACCACCGTCCAGCGGTCGGGCCGCGTGCGCGTTTTTTCCGACCCCTGGCACAGCATCGGCTCGATCGCCAGCACGAGGCCCGGCTTCAACACCACGTCGTGCAAACGGAACGAAGGATCGAAATAATTCGGCACCTGCGGCGGCTCGTGCATGTCGCGCCCCACCCCATGCCCGCAATAATTGCGGACGACGCTGTACCCGCGCCGGCGGGCATAGGCCTCGATGGTCGCCCCCACCTCGGACAGGCGCGCCCCCGCCCGCATCACCGCGATCGCCGCCTCCAGAGATTCGCGGGTCGTCTCGACCAACCGCTGCGCCTCCGCCGAGATCCGTCCCACGCCCACCGTCACCGCCATGTCTCCGACGTAGCCCTTGTAGGTGGCGCCGATGTCGATCGAGAAGATGTCTCCTTCGTTCAACACGCGATCGGCGGACGGCACGCCGTGCACGATCTCCTCGTTGACCGAGGCGCAAATCGAATGCCGAAAGGCGTACCGTCCCGCATGCGGCGGATAGCCTTGAAACGTCGGCTTCGCGCCGCGCGCGCGAATCCGCCCTTCGGCGATCCGATCGACGTCCAGCGTGCTCACGCCCGGCCGGACCGCGGCGATCGCCTGGGCGAGCGCCTCCGCGGCGATGCGTCCCGCCTCGCGCATCACGTCCAGTTCCCACGGTTCCTTGAGGATGGGGGGGTCGCTCATCGGAAGTCCGAAGTCCTAAGTTCGAAGTCCAACGTCCGAAGTCGCCGGAGATCGGAGATCCAAGGAGAGGCGGAGATCAAAAAGGACTCCGCGTTTCCCGCCACCCCGTATCCCCGCATCTCCAGATCTCTCCTCATCTCCTCCCGACTTTGGACTTGGGACTTAGGACTTCGGACTTGACTCTTCCACGGCCTTTTCGAGCGCTTCGAAGACGCGGTCCGGATCGACTTCGCCGTCGATCCGCCGCACCAGTCCGCGCCGCTCATAGTAGGGAATGACCGCCTCGGTTTCCTCGCGGTACTTCTCCAGGCGGACGCGGACCTTCTCCTCCGAATCATCGGGCCGCTGCACCAGCGCCGCGCCGTCCCGATCGCATCGATCCGGGATTCGAGGCGGAACGAACCGCGTATGATACGGCGTCTGGCAGACCGGGCAGGAGCGCCGTCCCGTGATGCGCTCCAGGACCGCCTCGTCGCCGACCAGAAAAAGCACGACCACCTGGATCGGCATCCGCACGCGCTCCAACATCCGGTCCAGCGCCTCCGCCTGACCGAGCGTGCGGGGAAACCCATCCAGGATGAAACCCTTCTCGCAGTCTCCGGAGCGGAACCGGTCTTCCATGACGCGGATCACGAGGGCGTCCGGCACCAGCTTCCCCGCCTTCATGATCTCTTCCGCTTGCTTTCCGACGTCCGTTCCGCGGCGCACGGCATCGCGCAGCAGGTCACCGGTGGAGATGTGCGGCACGCCCCGCCGTTCCGCGAGCCTCTTGGCCTGCGTGCCTTTGCCCGATCCCGGAGGGCCGACGAAGATCAATCTCATCGCGAGGTTCGTAATGAAACAGCCGATGCGATTTCTTTTGAGGAAATTCACCCGGCAAAACGCCAAACCGCCAGGAGCGTTCCGGCCGGGATTTCCACCGGCGCATTCGCGCCTTCGCGACGCCGCCGCCGCTCCGACGACGCAGGCGCGTTTCGGCGGTTCATCCAAGAAAAAGAGAAGCCCTACCGCCGGCCGCGGATGCCGCCGGCCACGAATCCTTCGTACTGGTGCATCAACAGATACGACTCCATTTTCTGGGCGACGTCCAGGCATACGCCCACCACGATGAGGATGCCCGTTCCGCCCAGGAAGGCGACCAGGAAGCGCTGGAGTCCGAGCCACGCCGAAACCAGGTCGGGCAGCAGCGCGATCATGCAGAGAAACGCCGCCCCGGCCAGCGTGATGCGCGACAGGATTCCGTTCAGGTAGGACGACGTATTCTCGCCCGGCCGAATGCCCGGAACGAACGACCCGTACTCCTTCAGGTTGTTCGCCATCTCGTGCGGCGGAAAGAAAAGATACGTCCAGAAATAGGCGAAGAAGAAGATCATGGCGATGTACCCCGCCATGTAGAAGAATCCCCGTCCTGCGAACAACTCGTTCATGAAGCCCAGGCCCGGCACCATGGCCAGCATCGAGGGGACGGTGAGCAGCGATGACGCGAAGATGACGGGCATCACGCCCGAGGTATTCACCCGCAGAGGGAGATAATTCCGCGACCCCATCCACACGCGGCGGCCGCGGAAATGCTTGGCATGCTGGACCGGAATCCGCCGCTGGGCCTGGGTGACGAACACGGTGGCCGCGATGGCCCCCACGTACAGAACGCCCATGAGCACGATGGCGTCGGCGGCGACTTCCTGCGTGCGCGATTTCTCGATGAGCATGAGAATGATGCCGGGCATGCGGTCCAGAATCCCCGCCATGATCAGCACCGAGGCCCCGTTGCCGATGCCACGCTCCGTGATTTGCTCGCCCAGCCACATGACGAAGAGCGCCCCGGCGGTCATGCCGATCACCAGCGTCAAGGTGCTTCCGAAGCCCCCGCTGACGAGCTGGGGCGCGTTCGGTCCGGACTGAAGCACGTTGAGCTGGCGCACCGCGAAGAACCCTTGAACGACGCAGATGGGCACGGTCAGGTAGCGGGTGTACTGGGAGATCTTGCGCTGGCCGGACGGCCCCTCCTTGGCGATCGCCTCCAGATTCGCGCTCACCTTGGTCATGAGCTGCATGATGATGGAGGAGGTGATGTAGGGCATGATGCCCAGCGAAAAGACGGCCAAGTTCGCCAGCGCGCCGCCGGAAAAGATCTGAAGAAAGTACCAGACGGGGCCGAGTTGTTCTCCCATTTCCTGGAACCGCTTCATCCCGCTTTCGTCCACTCCGGGAAGCAGGACGTGCGACCCCAGCCGGAACACGAGCAGGATCGCCAGCGTGAAGAAGATGCGATGGCTGAGTTCCTTGATCTTGAAGATGTTCCGGAAGGATTCGAGAATCTGCATATAGAATTCGCTCTGCTTATGGGGTGTCGCGAATTCTAATCAACCCCATATCTCGCCGACCCGACCCACTATTTCTTTGGAGGATTCTTTGGCTTGACCGCTTGGGCGGAAGCGGTCCATTCCACCAGCGCGAGCTCTCCACCCGCCTTGGACACCTTTTCCGCGGCGCTCTTGGACGCGCGATGAACCCGGATCGTCAATTTCTTGTCCACGGCCCCGTCGCCCAGGAGCTTGACGGGCCGGCGGCGTCGGATCAATCCCTTGGCGCGCAGCGACGTTTCGTCCACCGTCTCCCCGGCCGCGAACGCGGCCGCCACGTCAGAGAGATGAACGATTTCGTATTCGGTGCGGAACGGTTTGTTGTTGAAGCCGCGCTTGGGGATGCGCCGGATGAGCGACATCTGCCCGCCTTCGAAGTACGGACGGAACGACGTGCCGCCGCGGGCCCACTGGCCCTTGTGACCCCGGCCGGACGTCTTTCCCACGCCGCTGGATTCGCCCCGCCCGACGCGGAACTTCTTCTTTCGCGGGATTTTCGCGGCACGAACGGTTGTCAAATTCATAATCTGGCGTCTCAAAATTTTTCCAGAAACCGCCAAAAAGCGCCTGCGCCGGCGGACGTCCTTCCTTGAATTTCTCTGGCGATTTGGCGTTTTGGCGGTTCACACCCATCGCCGGAAATCGCTGCCCCCCGTTTCATTACGAACCCTGTGTCCGATCTCCGCTCAGGGCGACGCCGCGCCGGTCTCCACCGCCGCCGCGACCGGCTTCTTGCGGCGCTCCACCACCGGAACGCCCCGCTGCTGCTCGAACTGGGCGACGGTTCTCAATTTTCCCAGCGCCCCGTACGTGGCTTTGACGACGTTGATCGGATTCGTGCTTCCGAAAACCTTGGACAGGACGTCGTGAATTCCGGCCAGTTCGAGAACGGCCCGGGCGGACGCGCCCGCCTTGACGCCCGTTCCGCGGCAGGCGGGACGCAGCAACACGGAGGTCGCTCCGAATTTCTCTCGAATCTCGTGCGGGATCGTCGTTTGAACGATGGGCACCTGGATGAGGTTCTTCTTCGCCTCCTGGATCCCCTTCTCGACGGCGAAGGGCACTTCATTGGCCTTCCCGTATCCCCATCCCACCCGGCCTTGCCGGTTCCCGACCACCACCAGCGCGTTGAAGCTGAACCGCTTGCCGCCCTTGACCACTTTGGCGCAGCGCTTCACCTTCACCACGATCTCTTCGAATTCGTCCGGAACGCGGGAACGGGGATGAGCCATCATTCACCTGCTTGCCGAGATTCACATTTCAAACGACCGTCTTACGCAGTTCCCTTGGGCGCTTCTCCCTTCACTCCCGCCGGGGCCGATCGAGATTCCGCGGGCGCACCCGCTTTCGGCGGTTTGGCCGGCTTGTCCTTCTTGGCCGGTTTCGCTCCCGCCGCCTTCGCCTCCTTGGGCGGCCGATCCTTCTTCTTCGGATTGACCAGGAAGTCCAGGCCTCCCTTGGCGGCCGCTTCCGCGAAGGCGCGCACCCGCCCATGGAAGCGGTAGAAGTTCCGATCGAACACGACCTGCGTGACGCCCGCCGCTTTCGCCGCTTCGGCCAGTTTCCGCCCCACGGCCTGCGCCGCCGTGCGGTCGCCCCCCTGCTTGAGCGTCCCGCGCACGTCCTTCTGAAGCGACGAAGCGGACGCCACCGTCCGGCCGACCGTATCGTCGATCAATTGAGCGTGGAAATGGCGATGGCTGCGGTAGATGCTCAGCCTCGGGCGCTTCGACGTGCCCGAGACGACCCGGCGCACGTGTCCGGCCCGCTTGGCGCGCCGGTTCCACTTCCTTAATTCAAACGTTCGCGCGTGTCCCATGTGGTCTTCGGCTTCGAACTTCAAGCTACCAGCTACAAGCTTTTTACGTCGCTCCCGTCACAAAGGTCTTGCCCGCTTTCCGGCGCACCACCTCTTCCCGATACTTAATGCCCTTGAGATTGTAAGGTTCCGCCGGGCGGACGCGCCGAATCCGGGCCGCGAATTCACCGACGGAGTGCTTGTCCACTCCTTTGACCGAAATCGAGGTCGCGCTGGGACAGGTCACGGTCAAACCCTTTGGAACGGTCAGTTCCACGGGATGGGAAAAACCCAGCGTGAGAACGAGCTTGTCCCCCTGCACGCGGGCGTTGTAACCGACCCCGGTGATGTCGAGCGTCTTTTCGTACCCCTTGATAACTCCTTCGAGCATGCCCGCAATCAGGCTGCGCGTCGTCCCATGGAGGGCGCGAATCAGCTTCGTCTCTCCGGAGCTCTCCACGGCCACCCGCTTGCCGCCTTCGATGCGCACTTTGACTTCCGGACGGAAGGTCGAGGCGAGCTTGCCCAGCGGCCCTTCGACGTGAAGCGTCCGGCCGGCCAGGTTCACTTTGACCTTGTCGGGAACGTTGATCGGGATATTTCCAAGCCGCGACATGTCGCTACCACACTTTGCAAATGAGCTCGCCGCCCACCTTCGCTTGGCGCGCCTGGCGGTCGCTGAGGATCCCCTTCGACGTGGTGATCACGGCCACGCCGAGTCCGTCGAGCACCTTGCCGAATTCCGACGCGCCCCGATAGATGCGGCGGCCCGGCGTCGAGATGCGCCGGATATCGGTCAACACCGGCCTGCGATCCGTGTCGTATTTCAGGTACAGCCACATCATCTTCCGCCAGGGACGGCGCTCGTCGGGAACGACGACCTGAACGTCGCTCAGGAACCCTTCGGCCTTGAGCACCCGGGCGAGGCCTTCCTTGACCCGCGAGTGCGGCAGTCCGACCTTGAGATGGCGCCGCGCGTTCGCGTTCTTGATCATCGCGATCATGTCGCCGAGGGGATCCGAACTGGCCATCGCTTCGCCGTCCTTATTTAATGGGAATGAGCGCGTCGCGGAGATGTGGAGCTTTCCCTCACCGTCATCTCCCGCATCTCCTCTATCTCCCTATCTCCTTGCGACATCGAAAATCGGATATCGGACATCGGCCCCTCTCCTACCACGACGCCTTGCGCACCCCCGGGATCTCGCCGCGGTTGGCGAGATTCCGGAAGCATAGGCGACAGACGTGGAATTTGCGATGATAGCCGCGCCGGCGACCGCACAACTGGCACCGATTGTACCCGCGCACCTTGAACTTCGGCGCTTTCTTCTGCTTTACGACCCATCGAGTGCTCGCCATGGTTTCTTCGTCATCCTATCCGGCGCTCGCCGAGACGGCCTTGGCCTCGGTCGCCTTGCCTTCTGCGGACTTCGCCTGATCCTGGCGGAACGGCATTCCCAGCCGCTTCAGCAAATCGAACGATTCGCCCGGGTGGCGCGCTTTCACACCGATCGACACGTTCATCCCCTGCACGAATTCCATCTTATCCAGATTGATCTCCGGAAAGACCGCCTGCTCGGCAATGCCGAGGTTATAGTTTCCCGCCTCATCGAAGGCCGTCGGCGACAGTCCCCGAAAGTCTCGGATGCGGGGAATGACGATCGTGATCAGCCGGTCCAGAAACTCGTAGGCGCGCCGGCCCCGCAAGGTGACCTTGACGCCGATGGGCTGGCCCTTCCGGAGCTTGAATCCGGCGACCGACTTGCGCGCCCGACAGATGGCCGCCTTCTGCCCCGTGATTTGCCCGAGGTCCCTGGCCGCGGCGTCGAGCCGGTTCTTGTTCTCGATGGCCTTGCCGACGCCCATGGATACGACGATCTTCTCGATCCGGGGCAACCCCAGAGGGTTGTCTCTCTTCAGCGCCTCTTTCAGCGCCGGAACGACTTCATTGCGGTATTTGTCGAGGAGCCTGGCCATGTCTCTACACCGTCCCGGCCGCGATGGTGGCCTTGCATTTCTTGCACACGCGGACTTTTTCGCCCGAGTCCAGCCGTTTCGTCGAGATTCGCGTCGGTTTTCCGCAGGAAGAGCAGACGAGCATCAGCTTGGCCACGTGAATCGGCGCTTCCTTCTGAATCCGGGCGCCGTGCGGATGCTGCTGGCTGCGGCGCATGTGCTTCCACACGAAGTTCAGGCCTTCCACCACGGCCCGGTCGCCCTCCGCCAGACGCAGGACCTTCCCGGTCTTTCCGCGCTCGTTCCCGGAAATCACCCGAACCGTGTCGTGCGTGCGGATGCGCATCGCTACACCACCTCCGCCGCCAGCGAGATGATCTTCATGAACTTGGCGCGCAGTTCGCGCGGCACCGCGCCGAAGATGCGCGTGCCCCGCGGATTGCCGTCGGTATCCAGAAGGACCAGCGCGTTTCGATCGAACCGGACGTACGAGCCGTCTTCCCGGCGGACCGGGGAACGCGTCCGTACGATGACCCCCCGGACCACATCGCCCTGCTTGATCGCCGATCCCGGGAGGGCGCGCTTCACGGTCGCCACGATGACGTCGCCCACCCGTCCGTAACGCTGCCTGGACTGGCCGAGAACCTGGATCGCGCCGACCGCTTTGGCGCCGGTATTGTCGGCGACGTCAAGAATGCTCTTGATTTGTATCACGCTCGCGCCCCTAGGTCGCTCGCTTCGGAAATGCCGGCTCGGCGACTTCGTGGCCGCCTCGCACGCCATTTCCAGGGGCGGGCAGAGCCCGCTTTCATTCGGAGCAACATTTTTTTATGCCTTGGCTTCGGGGGACTTGGCGACGACCCGAACCAGGCGCCACCGTTTTTGCTTGGATAAGGGACGCGTCTCCATCAGCTCGACTCGGTCGCCCGGTCCGGCTTCTTCCTTCTCGTCATGCGCGTAACACTTCGAGAATCGGCGGACGTACTTTCCGACCCGTGGCTCTTGGACCAGACGCTCGACCTGCACGACGATGGTCTTGTCCATCTTGTCGCTGACGACGCGGCCCACCACCGTCTTGCGGGCGCTCCGCCCGGCGGGCGCCGAAATGTTCGGGGTCATCGACGTTCTCTCGGTGGAAAAACAATCCCGCCCATTCCCGGAATGGGCGGGGAAGAGCAGCTAATGTAGCTTGGAGTTTCGCGGAGTCAAGACAAAAACAAGCATCAAGCATCCGGCATCAAGGAATCGGAGAAGCCAATTCTCGCAATTTTCGATGCGGCCCGGTATCGTTTGAGGCCCGGACCCAGATCCGAAGCGGAGCCCCCATGCTCGATGCCAAATTCATCGTCGAAAACCGAGAGCGCGTGAAGCAGGCGGCGCAGCACAAGCACGAGCGACGCGCCGACGTGGATCGCGTGTGCGCGTTGGAGGAGGCCCGCCGGGAATCCCAGACCCGCCTGGACAAGCTGCGCGAGCGGCTCAAGAGCGCCTCCCGCGAATACGCGGATCTCAAGCGCCAAGGCAAGGATGACGTCTCGCTGGCCGCGCGCAATCGCGCTTTCGGCGACGAGATCCGCAAGGCGGAAAGCGAACTCCGCGCGATCGAAACGGAACGGGAGGCCGAGCTGCACTGGATTCCGAACGTTCCCCACGACAGCGTGCCCGTGGGGCAGGACGCGTCCGCCAACGTCGTGGCGCGTCACGTGGGAACTCGGCGAACGTTCCCTTTCACGCCGAAGCCGCACTGGGACGTGGGGTCCCGGCTGGGAATCCTGGACGAGGAGCGCGCGGCGAAACTGTCGGGCTCCAATTTTCTCCTGTTGAAGGGCGCCGGCGCCCGCTTGGAGCGCTCCCTCATCAATTTCATGCTGGACCTGCACGTGAAGGAGCACGGCTACACGGAAATCTGGCCGCCCTATCTGGTCACCCGGGACTGCATGTTCGGGACCGGGCAGATCCCGAAACTCGAGGAGGACATGTACCTGCTCGAACGGGATAAGCTTTTCCTGATACCGACCGCGGAAGTACCCATCACGAACCTTCATCGCGGCGAGATGCTCCGGCACACCGACCTGCCGATCCATTACACGGCGTACACGGCGTGCTTCCGGCGGGAAGCCGGTGCCTACGGGAAGGACACGCGCGGCATGGTGCGGATCCACCAGTTCGACAAGGTGGAGCTGGTCAAGTTCGTCCATCCGGATCGGAGCTGGGATGAACTGGAGAAGCTGCTCGCGAACGCGGAGGCGGTGCTGAAACGGCTCGACCTGGAGTACCGCGTCGTCCTCCTTTCGACCGGGGACATGTCGTTCGCCAGCGCCAAGACGTACGATCTCGAAGTATGGGCGCCGGGAATGGATCGCTGGCTGGAGGTCTCGAGTTGTTCGAACTTCAAGGACTTCCAGGCGCGGCGGATGAACTGCCGCTTCCGCGACGAGGACGGCAAAGTAAAATTCGTGCACACGCTCAACGGCTCCGGCCTGGCGCTGCCGCGGACCGTGATCGCGATCCTGGAAAACTACCAGCGTGAGGACGGGAGCGTCGAGATTCCCGAGGCATTACGACCTTACCTGGGAGCCGAAACGGAACTGAAAGGATAGGAGGCCTCGATGAAACTCATCGGCCTGACGTTCGGTCTCGGTTTGCTGATCGCCGCCGCGAGCTGCGCCAAACCTCCCCCGCCTGAGGCGTCGAAGCCTGCAGAAAAGGAGCGGGTTCCGCCGCCTCAAGAACCCAAAGCGGAGGAATCCGATTCAGAAAAGGTTCCCGCGGACTCGCCTCGCCCGGAGGATCCGAATCCGAACGTGATCTGCGACGCGAGCTGCTGCTGGGGCATGCACGTCGTCACGCTGAACAAGCTCTGCCCGGAATGCCGCCGAACGATTTTCGACGAGCACAAGCTGTGCACCTCATGCGCCCAGAAGCTGAAGAAGTGCGTTCATTGCGGCAAATCCATGAGCCGTTAGCTTGAATTTTCGCGCCCCGCCTTCGCCATGCGCGAACATTCAGACTGAAGACGCGCTCCTACGGATGCGTGACGGAAACGTTGTCGATGTGCGGCCGTTCCGGATATCCGATGCCGCCGACTTTGACGGGCAGATCATCATAGGCCGGATCCATCGCGCCCGCCGAGAGCACGAGCACGCCGTCCACCCGAAACTCGACCGGACCGTCCTTGGTGATCGTGACGGACCAGCGGTGCCATCGATCGCGGGCAGGTTCGCCCATCGACCCGAGGACGGAGTTGTTCAGGATGAAATTCAGCATCCCGCCCCCATCGACGTGCATGCCGGCCGCCAGAGTCGGCGACGCCGCCGCGTTCTTGTCCGCCGACAGGCCCATCCACGCTTCGGGCGTTGCCGCGGGAGGATCCGGGACGGCGACGAAGACGTCCGCCTCGATCTGCAGCCCTTCCGCGACGGCGAACGCGGGAACCGTGACGGCGGCCGAGGCGTTCAAGGACGAGGAGCCCACCGCCATCGAGGGAAGCAGATTTCCGAACGTATCGTCGAGCGCCGGCGCGAACGGCACCGAAAACCGCCAGCGGGACAAGGTCCCGTTGAACGAATCCTGGAACGAATCCGGCCCCTCCGGTTCTACGGTGGAATCCGGCGCGCCCGCGTCGCGCTCCGACACGTACCGGCAGCTTCCCTGCGACTGGCCCATCTGAACGCAGGCCAAGGTCAGGGCCGCCGCGATCCACGCGGCGCGCCGGATCGAATCGGAACGCATATCGATGAACTTTCGGCTTACCGCCATCGCATTTCAAGAGGAAACTTGACCCCAGGACCGGCATCAGCGCACCAACCCCTTAGACATCGGACATCGAATATCCGATATCGGCCTTTCGGCATCAGGCGCGATTCGGCCACGGCGATCAACGAACAAAAATCTCCCTTGTGTCAAGCGCATCAGAAAAGGCATACTATGATGCATGAGAACAACGCTGAACATCGACCCCGACGCCCTGGCGCGCGCGTCCGAGCTCACCGGCGTGAAAAAGAAGAGCGCTCTGGTGAGAATGGGGCTCGAAGCGCTGATCGCCCGCGTGAGCGCGGCGCGCCTGGCCGCGCTGGGAGGAACCGAGAAAAAACTCAGTCCGATCCGCCGCCGCAGGAGCCGGTGACGTGATCCTGGCGGATACCTCGGTCTGGGTCGATCATCTGAGGCGAGGCGACGCCGCTCTGGCCAATCTCTTGGAGGCCGGCGAAGTTTTCTGTCATCCCTTCATCGTAGGCGAACTTGCCTGTGGAACGCTCCGCAACCGATCGCAGATCTTGCGTCTGCTTTCGGACTTGCCGGCGCTCCCACGGCCCACAGACAACGAGATCCTTGTGTTCATCGATCGGCATCGCTTGATGGGTCGCGGACTCGGCTTGACTGACGTCCATCTTCTGGCCACGTGCCTCCTGGCGGGGGCGAAGCTGTGGACCCGCGACGGCAAGCTGGCCGGCGCCGCGGCCGCCTTGGGAGTTGCTCCCCGAGAAAGTTAGGGCTCGTGAAAAAATAACAGCGCTTTTTTCTGATGAACCGCCAAAACGCCAATCGCCATCGGGGTCTCCTTTGGCGAGCCTTTTGGCGGTTTGGCCGCTTTGGCGGTTCAAGTCTTCCACCAGAAATCGATCCTGTGTTTATTCCCAAATCCTTAGTCCATAGTCCAGCCCACAGTCCCCAGTGCATAGTCTGCTCCCCCAGGGCGAGGATGGGGGAATCCGACTCTGGACTACGGACTGTGGACTATATTTTGGGCAGGATGCCCTGCACCACGACCTCTTTCGTCGCCCGGAAAAGCCCCTCGGGAAAGATCCCGTACCAGAGCGTGCCGAAGGCGGTGAGCCAAAGCAACGCCTGAAAAGCCAGGGGGATGGCGGGGCACGCGACGCCCTCTTCGCCCTCGCGGGCGCGGAAGAGAAACATGGCGCCGATGACGCGCGCGTAGTAATAGAGCGAAATCACGCTGAACATCACGCCCGCCACCACGAGCGTGATGTTGAGCGCCCCGCCGGCCTGAATCAACTCGCCGAACAGGAAGAGCTTCCCGACGAACCCCGCCGTCGGAGGCAATCCAGTCAGGGACAGCATGAAGAGGGTCATCAGTGCGCACAAGACCGGGGCGCGCCAGCCCAAGCCGCGGCAGTCGTCGACGGTCTCGATCCCGAAGCGCTCCTCGAGCACGATCACGACCACGAACGCGCCCACGTTCATGATCACGTAGACGACCAGATAAAACATCGCCGAAGCCACGTTTTCCGGGCCGAACGCCACGAACGCCAGCAGCACGTATCCCGAATGTCCGATCGACGAATAGGCCATGAGGCGCTTCAAATTCTGCTGCTGGAGCGCTCCGAAGTTTCCGACGGCCATCGTGAGCACGGCGAGCAGCGCGACGATCAGGTTCCAGTCGAACGGCACCTGTTCGCCGCCGCCCGTCTGGTAGACGCCGGCCAGGAACCGGACCAGCATGGCGAACCCGGCCGCCTTGGGGCCGACGGAGAAGAAGGCCGTAATCGGCGTGGGCGCGCCCTCATATACGTCCGGACACCACATGTGGAACGGCGCGGCCGCGATCTTGTATCCGAAGCCCGCCATGACCAGCACGCTGATCACCAGCGACATCGTCTGGGGAACCCCCGCGCCCTCTCCTTGCAACTCGACCAGCTTCGCGCCGATCGCGTCCACCTGGAGCGAGCCGGTCAAGCCGTAGAGGAATGTGATCCCGTACAGCATCATGCCGCTCGCCGCGGCGCCGTAGATGATGTACTTGAGCGACGCCTCCGCGCTGCGTTGATTCCTCTGCCGCAGGCCGGCCATGATGTAGCTCGTCACGGAGACGAACTCCAAGGACAGGTACATCATCAGCAGGTCGTTCGCCGAGGCCATGAACATCATCCCCAGCGTGCACGAGAGCATCAGCACGTACGTTTCGCCCTGCCCGCGCGGCCACCGGGAGACGACCGGCTGCGTGAAGAGCACGGCCATTCCCGCGGCGACCAGGAACAGGATCTTGAAGAACAGGCCGAACCGGTCGTACATCGCCGACCCGCCGAAAATCGCGGTCTCCGCGACGGGCGCGTCGGGATAGAAAAGGTTGTGCGGGTACGCCGACCACGCGCGGAAGAGCACGCCCAGCACGGCCAGCGTTCCCAGCAACGCCAGCAGCCCCAGCACCCTCACGTTTCGGCGGACGGCGATATCCACTCCGATCAGCGCCAGCACGACAACCGTCAACAGCGCTTCCGGCGCCAGATATCCAAGCTGCTGAAGGACGACACGAGCGTCTAACATGGTGCGCTATCCGCCTATCCAAGGCATCCGCACCTGGTTTCGGACCAGGTGTTCGACCGAAGCCGTCATCAGGTTGATGATCGGAGCGGGGAAAATGCCGAAGAGGACCACCAGGATCGCGAGCGGCCACAGCATCGCGTGCTCGCGCGGCGTCATGTCCGTGATGCCCTCGTACTTCGGATTCAGCGGTCCGAGGAATACCTTCTGATAGCTCCACAAGAAATAGGCCGCCCCGAACACGACGCCCAGCACGCTGATCCCGGTCAGCAGTTTGTAGTAGATGGGCGCGTCGATGAAGAAGTACGCCTCGCCGGCGGGGCCCGACGCCTGGAACGCGCCGATGAAGCACAGCACTTCGCTCACGAAACCTGAAAGCCCGGGCAATCCCAAGGAAGCCATGAAGGCCAGGGCGGTCATGGATCCGTAGGCGGGCATCTTGGCCCACAGACCGCCGAAGCCGTCGATGTCGCGGTGGTGGGCCCGGTCGTACACCACGCCGACCAGCATGAAGAGCATCGACGTGATGCAACCGTGGTTCCACATCTGAAGGACCGCCCCCGTGATGCCGGCCGGCGTGCAGGCCGCCATGCCGATGAGGCAGAACCCCATGTGGCTGACCGAGGAGTAGGCGATGAGCTTCTTCCAGTCCCGCTCGACGGTCATCTCGCCGGTCTTGGGATTCAGTCGGGGAACGCCCCGGATCTGGGCCATCGCGCAGAGGGCGCCGTAGATGATGTTGATGACGCCGAGCATCATCATCACCGGGGCGAACTGGCGGGCCGCTTCCGGAAGGATCGGATACGAGATCCGCAGGAGTCCGTACGTGCCCATCTTCAGCAGGACGCCGGCCAGGATGACCGAAATCGGCGTCGGCGCCTCGACGTGCGCGTCCGGCAGCCACGTGTGGAACGGGAACACCGGGACTTTGATGGCGAAGCCGATGAACAACCCGATGAACGCGAGAAGCCACCAGGTTCCCTTGAAGGCCGATCCGTGCCCCATCAGGTCCGGAATGCTGAACGTGTGCGGTTCCACAGAGAAATAGAACGCCAGCATCACGACCAGCATCAGGACCGACCCGAACAGTGTGTACAGGAAGAACTTGATCGCGGCGTACTCGCGGCGCGGCCCGCCCCAGATGCCGATCAGGAAATACATCGGCAGGAGCATGACCTCCCAGAACACATAAAAGAGGAAAAAATCCAGCGCCACGAAAACCCCCATCATGCCCGTTTCGAGCAAGAGGAAGAGCGCGAAGTACCCCTTGATTCCTCGATTCGAGTGCCAGTCCTCGAAGTTCCACGAGGCGATGACGCACAGGAACGACAGCATCGCCGTGAGCACAACCATGGTGATGCTGATGCCGTCGACGCCGACGAAGTAATGGATATTGAAGAACGGGATCCATTCGACGCGGGTCACGAGTTGGAAGTCGGCGGTCCCGGTCTCAAACTGTTTCAAGAGCGGCAAGATCGCCGCGGCCGGAATCGCCGTGGCGACCAGCGCCACGGATTTGATCGCGCGGTTCGCCTTCGGCGACAGGAACAGGATGGCCAGCGCGCCCAGCGTGGGCGCGAAGACCATGGTCGTCAGCACGTGGGACCCGAACAACGATGCGAAAGAGAAGTCCATTTCGTTTCCTGTCAGTTATCAGTCCTCAGTTTTCAGCGGCGATCACTGAAAACTGATAACTGACAACTGAAAACTTCACCTCATTTCCACCCCATGAACACCCCCAGCGCGTCCCGCTGGAGGTAGACACAGTAAAGCGCGATGACGACCAGTCCGCCGACGACCGCGCTTTGAACGTAGGAACGGATCCGGCCCGTCTGAATCCGCCGCGTCGCCCGACCCGCGAACTGGATCGCGAGGGCGGTCGCGTTCACCCCGCCGTCCACGACGTCGTTGTCGAAAATGCCCGTGCGTTTGGACAGGCCGACGCTCGCGTCCCCGGCCCCGTTGACGGCTCCGTCGACGATCGCGTTGTCGAACCGCCCGACAGTCTCGTTGACCGCCAGAAGCGGCTCGATCACCACGTTCTGGTACAATTCATCCACGCGGTACTTGTCGCGCACCAATTCGTACAGCTCACGATTGCGCTCCGCGAACGCCTCGGCCCGCTTCCCGCGTCCCCAGTAATAGACTTTCAGACCCGCCCAGATGCCGCCCAAGCCGACGCCGATGGACACCAGCATGAGCAGGATTTCCATCACGGGCGGTCCGTGCGCTTGCCCCTCGTGCTCCTGCGGATGCGCGCCTGCGGCCGTCGGGCTGAGGAGCGCCGTTTCCGCGGCACGGCCCTGCGTCATGTCGGGACACACGGGATCGAGCCAATGCTCGAAAACGCCGCCGCCGGGCATCCAGTGCGGCATCCCGATGAATCCGCCGACGATCGAAAGAACCATCAGCACGACCAAGGGCGCGGTCATGGGCCAGGGCGATTCGTGCGGACCGTGCCACGCGGGGTGTCCCGAGTCATGAGTCGCGTGTCCCGCGTCGTGCGTCGCGTGTCCCGCGTCATGCGTCCCATGTCCGGCATCCGCCGGGTCAGGGGCGGGAGCCACGGACCACCGCGGCTCGCCCAGGAACGTGAGGACCACCAGGCGCGTCATGTAGAACGCCGTGAACGCCGCGGCCGTGATCCCCAGGAGCCAGAGCATCCACCCCGGCAGCACCAGCGCCTGCGTGCTCCACGTCTTCCAGAGGATTTCGTCCTTGCTCCAGAACCCGGCCAGGAGCGGAAACCCGGCGATCGCCAGCGATGCCACGGTGAAGGTCCAGAACGTAATGGGCATGTGCTGCTTCAGGCCCCCCATCTTCCGGATGTCCTGCTCGCCGCCCATCCCGTGAATGACGCTGCCCGACCCGAGGAACAGGCACGCCTTGAAGAACGCGTGCGTCATCAAGTGGAAGATGCCGGCTGCGAACGCGCCGACGCCCACGCCCATGAACATGAACCCGAGCTGCGACACGGTCGAGTACGCCAGCACTTTCTTGATGTCGTTCTGCGCCACGCCGATCGTGCCCGCGAAGAGCGCCGTCGCCGCCCCCACCGCCGCGACGACCGTCATCGCCGCCGGTGAGAGCGCGTACACGAAATTCATACGGGCGATCATGTACACGCCCGCCGTCACCATGGTGGCCGCGTGGATGAGCGCGGACACCGGAGTGG
>JACQVR010000087.1 GCA_016209705.1 Planctomycetota bacterium | reverse complement strand
TTCATACGTCAGACCAACGAGTCGGTCGAGGAACGCCCGCCCCGCGCGTACGACGGGGCCGAGTCTTCCGAACCGCCGGATGCGGACCCGCATGTCCGGTGGTGTGACAGGGAAAGCCAGCGATGGCCTACCTATGTCGATAGTCGCCCGAAAATAGTCTTGTCCTTGCGGGTGCCAAATATTAATAAGCCCCGCCGCGGGCGGCGGGGCTATTCCGCTTGGCGGCGGGCGGGGCTTCGCCACGCCGTAGCGGACACTACGGCCGCCCAGGCAGAGGGAAGCCCCGCCAGCCGGATTGGAACGGCGTGCGACACCGCCGGTTATTCAGGCAATCTAACACTCCGGCGATAGAGCCGCCGTTCCAGAAGCGAGCCCCCGACCGTTCTTCAGGACAGTCCAATAAACGGGCGGGGCGAGCGTTACCCGTTCTTCCGCTCCCAATCGTAGGGCATCGCCGGGTCGTTCCAGGGGCGCCGGTATTCGTCGGGAGGACCGTCGTGCCGGTAGGGTTCCGTGGCCACGTTGATGATGATGGCTTCTTCCTGGCTCACGCACTTGAATCCGTGCCAGACCAGGGCGGGCACCTGCACCAGGATCGGGCTGCGGATTCCCAGAAAGAACTCGTTGACCGTTCCGCGCGTGGAGGATTGTTCGCGCTCGTCATAGAGCGCCAGCTTGATCTGCCCGCGAACGCACGAGAAGTTGTCCACCTGGATCTTGTGGTAGTGCCATCCCTTGACGACCCCGGGATACGCGGTCGTCATGTACACCTGGCCGAATTTCAGGAACATGGAATCGTCTCGCCGCACGAGCTCCATGAGATGGCCGCGCTCGTCCGCGATGGGCTTGAGCGGCTTGACCTTGACGCCTTCGATGAGGGGGTTGGGCATGGCGCGAGAAGGTACCACAGCCGGCGAAGGGAGGTCAACGTCCTTGCGGGAAAACAGGAGCCAGGAGTCAGGAGCCAGAATAAGGAGTGCGCGCGCTGTTATTCTGGATTCTGAATTCTCTTCTGGCTTCTGGCTCCTGGCTTCTTCTTTTGGGCTTCAAATGCTCAAGGATGGAGTCGATGATGTCCTCCACGTTGTGTCGCGGCCGATACCCGATCAGGCGCCGGATGCGCGCGAGATCCGGCACGCGGCGGCGCATGTCCTCGAATCCGTCTCCATAAGCGACCGCATAGGGAATGTGGCGGACGGCGGCCCGGGGATTCACCCGGCGCCTGACTTCTCGGGCCAGCGCGTTGATCGTGATCTCCTCGTCGTTGCCGAGGTTGAAGATCCGTCCCCATGCGCGCTTTTCCTCCAGCAACCTGACGAGCGCGCCGGCCACGTCGTCCACATGGGCGAAGCTGCGGGTCTGCCGGCCGCTGCCGTACACGGTGAGGGGGCCTCCGCGCAAGGCTTGCTCGATGAAGCGGGGCAGCACCATCCCGTACCGGCCGCTTTGTCGCGGTCCGGAAGTATTGAACAGGCGCACGATGACGACCGGCAGGCGCTGTTCCCTCCAATAGGAAAGCGCGAGACATTCGTCGATCAGCTTGGACGTCGCATAGGCCCACCGTCCTGCCGTCGGCGCTCCCAGCACGCAGTCGTCGTCCTCCGAAAAGGGCGCCTGGGCGGACTTGCCGTAGACTTCGCTGGAGGAGGTGAACAGGACCGGACGTTTCCTTCGCGCGGCGTGACGCAGGACGATTTCCGTTCCATGGATGTTCGTCTCGATGGTTCGGACGGGGTGTTCCACGACCAGCTTCACGCCGACCGCCGCGGCCAGGTGCGCGACGGCGTCGTTGCGGTCCACGAGCTTCGCGAGGACGCGTTCATGGAAGATGGAGTCGACCGCGACGTGGAGTTTTCGGCTCCGGCGCAGGTGGGCCAAGTTCTCGAGCGAGCCGGTCGAGAGGTTGTCGAGGACGGTCGCTTCGTGGCCGCCCGAGAGCAGGCGCTCCGCGAGGTGCGAGCCGATGAAACCCGCGCCGCCGGTGATCAGGATTCTCATGTGGGATTCGAGGACACGGAGGAGACGGAGTTCACAGAGAAGAACGGACCACGGAGACACAGAGACACGGAGAAAAGTTTTTCGGGAGATGAGCGGATCGACTCGATACGGAGATAAGAGAAATAAGTTTCCCCAAAGAATATCTCCCCATCCCCACGATCTTCCGATCTCCCTAAAGGGTTCTTCTCCCTGTCTCCGTGCTTCCGTGGTTTTTCTTTTCCTCTCCGGGATCTCCGACTTCTCGGCGCTCTTGCTCCAGCAGGTCGTCGATCGCGCGGATCATCTCCCTGGACGAGGCGGGTCTCAGCGCGGGAAGAGGGTCGATGAGCGTCCTCACGAACCGGCCGAGCGCCGGCGGGAGGGAGGGATCCACCTCCTCCAGCGGGAGCGGAGGCGTCCCCGAAGCGACCGCCATCGCCACGACGGAGCTGTTGGCGCCGCAGTGCGGGCGCAGTCCCGTGAGCATTTCGTAAAGCACCACGCCGAGGGAGAAGAGGTCGCTGCGGGGGTCCAGCCGCTCCCCGCGCAGATGCTCGGGCGAGGCGTACTGGAGCGTGCCGATGAATTCATCCACCTGCGTGATCGGGGTAATCTCGTCGGACGTCGATTTGATCAACCCGAAATCGAGGAGCTTGACCCGCTCCAGCTCGTCGACGACCACATTGGCGGGCTTGATATCTCGGTGAATAAAGCCTTTCTCGTGGGCGTGACCGAGGCCTTCCGCGAGTTGCCGCGCCATTCGAAGCGCGCGGGGGGGATCCAGGGGGCCGTTGTCGCGCAGAATCCGATCGAGCGTCTGCCCCTGGACGCGTTCCATGGCGATGAACACATGGCCGCGCGCACGGCCCGCCTCGTGCACCTTCATCAGGTTTGGATGATCCAGGAGGAGCGAAGCCTTGGCTTCGCGGGTGAATCGAGCGACGTATTCCATGTTGCCGGCGTGTTCCGCGTGCAGGATCTTCAGCGCGACATCCCGCTGATGGACCAGATCGCGGGCGGCGTAAACGGTGCCGATGCCTCCCCGGCCCAGGATTTCTCCCATTTCGTAATGACCCAGCCGCGGCCGGCCTCCGGAACGCAGGCGCTCTCCCTCTTGAACGGCTTCCTGAAGGGCCTTGCGTAAGTCGGCATCCGGGATGTCTTCGCGCAGCACGTCGTAGGCGTCGGTGCGCCGGGCCCGCAGCATCGCGCGCGGGTCGTCGGCGTTTTCCAGGCACAGCACGGGGAGCGACCAGCTCGTCATGAGGCGGCCGATCAGGAGCGCCGCCAGGTTTCCGGTGCGCCATTGGAGCAACGCGGTCCGCGGGTCGTTCAAGCGCAGCGCGTCTTTGACGTGTTCGAAACGCGTCTCGACGATGGGAATGAACCCCAAGGCCGTGACGATGCCGCTCAGGCGCTCGCACGCCGGGGGGACATCGGTGACGATGAGCACGCGAGGGGCTTCGGCCATGCCACTGAGAGTATAGAGGGGGAGGCTTCGAATCCAAGGGTGAAATCGCTTAGAAATCGCTCAGCCTGAATGGTGTCGCGATTTCTAATAACCGAAACCTGCGGTTTCGGCGGCCTATTTTGGGGTTCGCTTTCCCGAATTCAGAATTCAGGGGCTTGATGAGTACTAAGGGCGGAGACGGCCTGCATTCTCTTTCCCTTCAAGCGGTTGAGAGCATTTCTCATTTTTCGCCGAAATTTGTCGAGCGGATGGGGTAATCTTCAATTGAGCGCCCCATATCTATGGGGCGCCTCGTTGCGTCGGCGTCAGCCTTTGGACTCCCGACACAAGACGTCTGGATTCGGCGACGAGTGGAGCCCCATTGTCGCTTATAAATGGGCGATCGGCACCACGCCGGGAGGAACGGACGTTCAGGCCTGGAGGGATGTAGGCCTGGCCACCGCCGCGTCGAATGGCGCGTTGAACTTACACATCGGTAACTTCTACTACGTCAGTGTCCGAGCCACGAGCCAAGCCGGTTTCACCTCGACGGCCGCCGTCAGCGATGGGGTGGTCCCGGTCCTTCCTCCTCCTTCGGGAGGCGATCCGGAAGGCGGCACGGGTTCGGGGAAGAGCGGCTGCGGATCTCTGGGTCTCGACCTCCTGGCCCCTCTCGTGTTCGTCGCGCTCGCCCGCTGTCACGATTCGTAATTCGCGATTCGTTATTCGTGTCAGCAGATATCGAACGCAGCGGCTTTCAAAGGCGCGGAAGAGAGAGCGCATCGTGGGCGGCTTCGGGATCTTTCAGGAGACGGCGCATGCGCCATGAACGGATCAATCGCTGGCAGGGCGTGAGGCTCAGCCAATACGCTCGAAAGGGCTCGGAATCGGAGGCGACGGCCAGAGGGAATTCCGGCTCGGCGGGGCGGACTCTGTTCGACGGCTTCGGCTTGTGCGTCGTTTTCCTCCGATCCCGGGCGGGGCGGTTTCGGGGGTGACGGTTCATCCGATGCTCCCGATCGTCTTCGATATGCCTTTGAGAGAGATCTCCTTCATTTCCAAATCATACCTTTCCGAAAGCGGTACATCCATCCATGACGTCCGATCCTTTGATTCTTCTCCAACTGGCGAAAACCCACATGGTCCGCAGGGTCGAGGCTTCGGGTATAATGTCCTTGTGGGCCGCTGGAAGGAGAAGATGGACCGGCTGGGGCGGGCCAACCAGGCCGCACGCGAGGCGCGCCTCAAGTCGCTGACGCTCGAACAGGGACTCCGCATTCTGGAGGGCCTTCTCGCTCACCCCGTGGTTCCGCCCTCACCGTCTTCCGACCATCCGGTATCACTGGCCCGGCGGATGCGATCCCGACATGCCTGAGCCCGCCGCAAAAAGTGTCATTTTCCTTTCGGCGGGGCTCATCACGCCGAAGCTCGCCTGGCGAGCGAAGGCGGATCATGACGTGACTCTTTTGGCGGCAACGACCTGGGTGACCCGCCTTCGCCGTTCACTTTGGGACGGCTTCGGCGAGGTGAGTCGCCCGTGCGGAAAAGACTTTTTGCGGGCGACTCATGCCTGACCCCAAAGCGCTCCTGCTCTCCGCGCTCGATGCGCTCGAATCCACAACGTTCGATTATGTGATCTATGGCGGCTTGGCCGCCGGAATCTGGGGCGAGCCGCGCTATACGGATGACGTCGACGTGGTGATCTTCCTTCATGAGCGCGAACTTCCCGAGTTCCTGCGCGCCGCGGCGGCCCACGGTTTCTCGGTGGATGAGGATCTGGCCGTGCAGCACGTACAGGTCAGCGGATGGGCGCGGATCCCGCTCGGGGATCGGAACAGCCCCTGGCACGTGGATCTTTGTCTCGGGGACAGCCCTTTCGACCAAAGCGCGTTGGCGCGCCGGAAGAAGATCCATCTCTTTGAGAGGGCGGCTTGGGTTGCCTCCGCGGAGGACGTGATCCTGTACAAGCTGGTGTCGGGCCGTCCCGTGGATCTGGTCGATATATCCGGCATCATCAGCCGGCAATCGGGGCTGGATGAGGCCTATCTGAGACGGTGGGCCGACTGGTGGGAGCTGGAAGGCGTCAAAGGGATCCGCTCGATCTTGGAAGTCAAGTTGTCCGGCGCCTGATCTTGCCCGACACTCACCGATTGTGGCGCCCGTTGCCCTGAACGCGGAGCGTGCGCAGGATCTCTTCCAAAAGGCGCCGGATGTCGTTCCCGGTCTTGACGACCATGGCGGTGAGCCGGGCAAAGTTGGCTCGGTCTTTTTTGAAATCCTGCCGATCCTCCGCAGCCTTCTCGGACGCTTCCTGGAAATAAGCACGCATCTCCTCTCGATCTTTTTCCGCCTTCTCGGAGACGTGGCGGAGGTAGGCCCTCATTTCTCGGCGCTCTTCGTCGTTGCGACGGTCGCGTTCCTCCATCCGGCGCATCATCGCGCGCATCTCGGCGGAAAGCTCCCGCGCCCACGGGGGCTGCTTCTCATGTCGTCCGTCGCCCGCCATGTCAAACATCCTACTACGGTGTGCGTGGAACGGCCATGAAGCCGCACGGAAAATGAAAAAAGGTTCGAATTGGCGAACGCCATCAAGGACTCTGGACCGGGCGGGTCTTGAACGCCGCCCGATTGCGCTCCCACCATGCGGTCGCGGCTTGGCGTTGCGCGGCGAACTCGGCCTCCGGCAGGAAGGGATTCAACGCGATGCGGTCGCCGGTCAAGCGGCGCAGGACGAACGCGGCGCTCCAGCGCGTCTCGACATCCGAACTTTCCAACCGCTCCAGCATCCATTCCACGGCCGCGGGATCCTTCATCCGCTCCGCCGCCAGGAACGAAGCGCGGCGCATCCAGGGATCGGGGACCCGGCGCGGATCGCATCCTTGGCGCGCCGGATCGTCCTCTGTCCCAGGCAGGTGGTGCATGGAAAGGCGCCGCGCCCCGCGCAGGCGTTGCACGCGATCCATCCCTGCTTCCCGCAGCTGCGGCAGAGCGCCCCGCGGCATTCCGGGCACGTATGCCAGCCTCGGTCTCGGCACTGGAGACATTGGATCTATCCCGCCGCGCGGCAGGTAGGGCAGGGGTCGAGGCGTCCCGAGCCGGGAATCTCGTGAACGACGGGTTTGTCCTGATGACCCGTAGGCGCGGCGACGGTCCAGGGATCCGGAACCGCCTCGCCGTTCGTCTCCTTCCAGGCGCGCATCTCGTACGCGTATTCGATGCGGACGCGGTACACCCCTTCGAGGTTGTCGACAACATTGCGGAAGGGGAAGTCGTGGGGCACGAGACGGGCGCGCCGCCGCCATTCGAGGACGGCGGCCCCGAGAGATTAGGAGTCAGGATGTATGGCCGCGGGCGGCGTCATGGAGAGCGGAAGTGTATCAAAGAGGGGCGTCGCACTTTCTAATGCTTTGGGTTGAAGCCGGGGATTTATTATAGTAGGAGCTGAGTCGGAATCCGGACCCGAGAGAACCCGATTCCGGAGAGGGGGAATTCATGGCTGGATTGGCATTCGCGCTGCTGTCCGCCTTTCGATGGTTCCTGGCCTTCGTAGTGCTCCTCACGGCCGTGCTGTTCACGATCCCCGGCGTGCTCCTTCTGAGGCTGGCGGAGGCGCTCCGGCCTTCGAACCCTACCAGTCCCGAAGGCGATGACGACGCGACGGAGGAGCCGGAACTGGAAAACATGTCGGCCGTGATGGTCATGACGCCGGACGGGTTCCGGCAGTTGGCGCGCCGCGGCGTGGTGCGGTTCCGGTAGGAGCGCGTCGGGGACCTGTGTCGTCGCGCTCCTAATGGCGACGCCTCCGGCGTCGCTTTGGGCGCTTTGTGCGTTTTTGCGGTTCACACTACGCGCGCCGCACGCGCTCCGCCTGCGCCGGCGCCCGTCGGACCAGGTGGGGGTGATAATCCTGAAGCGCGCGCACTTCGATTTTCTTGTGGATCAACGCTTCGATCCCCTGGAGCGCCGCCTGGGCGGCCGCGATCGAGGTGACCACGTGGATGCCGTGCGAGATCGCGAACGCGCGGATTTGCCCTTCGTCCGTCTTGGCTCCCTTGCCGCTGGGCGTGTTGATGATGAGGTCCAGTTCGCGGTTGATGATCAGGTCGATGGCGTTGGGACGGCCTTCCTTGATGCGGAAGATGGGCCTTACGGCGACGCCGTTGCGCTCCAGCACGCGGGCCGTTCCGCTGGTGGCCACGAGCGTGAACCCCAGCGTCTCCAGGCGCTTGGCGATCTGAATGATGTCGCGCTTGTCCTGATCCTTCACGCTCACGAAGATCGTTCCCCGAGTGGGTAACCGGTGGCCCGCGCCCAGCTCCGCCTTGGCGTAGGCCCGGCCGAAGTCCAGGTCCGCGCCCATCACCTCGCCCGTGGATTTCATCTCCGGGCCCAGGATGATGTCCACGCCCGGGAACTTGCGGAAGGGGAAGACCGACTCCTTGACGCTCGTGTGGCGCGGCTCGATCTCGCGCTTCAATCCGAACTCGCGCAACTTGGCGCCCATCATGATCTTCGCCGCGATCTTGGCCAGCGGAATCCCGATGGCCTTGGCCACGAACGGAACCGTCCGTGAGGCGCGCGGATTCACCTCCAGCACGTAAGGGAGATCCGCCTTGACCGCGAACTGGATGTTCATGAGGCCGCGCACGTCCAGTTCGCGGGCCAGCGCGACCGTCGCCCGCCGGATCTTCTCGATCTGGCTTTCGGAGAGCGAAAAGGGAGGGATGGCCATGGCGCTGTCGCCCGAATGGACGCCCGCCATCTCGATGTGCTCCAGGATTCCCCCGATGAAGACGTCCTCTCCGTCGGCCAGCGCATCGACGTCCACTTCGATCGCGTCTTCGATGAACTTGTCCACGAGGACGGGATGTTCGGGATTGACGTCCGTGGCCTCGGCGATGAATTCCCGCAGCATCTCCTCGTCGTAGCAGATCGCCATGGCGCGGCCGCCCAGGACGTAGCTCGGCCGCACCAGGACGGGATAGCCCAGCGTCCCCGCGATGCGGCGGGCCATGTCGAAATTCTTGGCGATCCCGCTGGGAGGCTGGAAGAGCTGGAGCTTCTTGATCACCTCGACGAACTTCTCGCGGTCCTCCGCGCGGTCGATCGACTCCATCGAGGTGCCCAGGATCTTCACGCCCGCTTCCACCAGCGGCCGCGCGAGGTTCAGCGGCGTCTGGCCGCCGAGCTGGACGATGACGCCCTCCGGCTTCATCGTCTCCCAGACGTTCAGCACGTCTTCCTGGGTGAGCGGCTCGAAGAAAAGCTGGTCGCTGATGTCGTAGTCGGTGGAGACCGTCTCGGGATTCGAGTTGACCATGATGACTTCGTAGCCCATCTCGCGCAGGGCGAACGACGCGTGCACGCAGCAGTAATCGAACTCGATGCCCTGGCCGATGCGGTTGGGGCCGCCGCCGAGGATCATCACCTTGCGGCGTCCGCTGTCGCGATGCTCGCTTTCGTCTTCGTAGGTCGAGTAGTAATACGGCGTGGCGGCCTCGAATTCCGCCGCGCAGGTGTCGACCAGCTTGTACGCGGCCCGCAAGCCCAGCTCGTGCCGGCGCCGGCGCACCGCCGCCTCGGTCGTCCGGCCCAGGAGGGCGAGCTGGCGGTCGGAGAAGCCGTGCCGCTTCGCCTGGCGCAGTTCCACGGTGGGCATGGCTTCGATCGACGGGTAGGCCGCCAATCTTTCTTCGAGATCGACGATCTGCTTGATCTCTTCGAGGAACCACGGATCGATTTTCGACAGTTTGGCGATTTCCCCGACGGTCATTCCCGATTTGAGCGCGTAGCGGACGTAGTACAGGCGTTCCACGTTCGGCGTGATGAGCTTCTCCGAGATCTGTTCGCGCGACGGCGGCTTGGGGCCGCGCGTCAGGTCGCGCCGATCCAGCCCCAGTCCGCTGCGATCCTGCTCGAGCGAGCGGATCGACTTCTGAAGCGCCTCCTTGAACGTCCGCCCGATCGACATCGTCTCCCCGACGCTCTTCATCTGGATGGTCAGCGTCGGATCCGCTTCGGGAAACTTCTCGAACGCCCAGCGCGGCGTCTTGACGACGACGTAGTCGATGGTGGGTTCGAAGCAGGCCGGCGTCTTGCGGGTGATGTCGTTGGGGATCTCGTCCAGCGCATAGCCGACCGCCAACTTGGCGGAAATCTTCGCGATGGGGAATCCCGTGGCCTTCGAAGCCAGCGCCGAGCTGCGCGAGACCCGCGGATTCATTTCGATGACCACCATGCGCCCGTCGCCTGGATGGATGGCGAATTGAATGTTGGAGCCGCCGCACTCGATGCCGATCTCGCGCATGATCTCGAGCGACGCGTCGCGCATCCTCTGGTACTCGCGGTCGGTCAGCGTCTGGGCGGGCGCCACGGTGATCGAGTCGCCCGTGTGCACGCCCATCGGGTCGAAGTTCTCGATCGAGCACACGATGACCACGTTGTCCTTCCGATCGCGCATCACTTCCAGCTCGTACTCCTTCCACCCGACGACGGATTCCTCGATGAGGACGGTGCGGATCATGGACTGTTCGAGGCCCTGTCCCACGATCCGCTCGAACTCGGCGACGTTGTAGGCGATGCCTCCTCCCGTGCCGCCGAGGGTGAAGCTGGGACGCACGACGAGGGGAAGGCCGAACCGCTCCCGAATCGCGTGCGCCTCGGCCAGCGTGGACGCCTCACCTGAACGCGGCAGGTCGAGGCCGATCTTCTGCATCGCTTCCTTGAAGAGCTCGCGGTCCTCGGCCTTCTTGATCGATGGCGCCGTCGCGCCGATGAGTTCCACGCCGTGCGCGCGGAGGACGCCGCGATCGTGCAAGGCGACCGCGGTGTTCAGGCCGGTCTGGCCTCCCAGGGTGGGAAGGATCGCGTCCGGCTTCTCGCGCTCGATGATCTTCTCGACGATGTCGGGGGTCACCGGCTCGATGTACGTCCGGTCGGCCATCTCCGGATCGGTCATGATGGTGGCCGGATTCGAGTTGACCAGGAGGACCTGGTACCCTTCTTCCCGGAGGGCCTTGCACGCCTGAGTGCCCGAGTAATCGAACTCGCAGGCTTGGCCGATGATGATCGGGCCGGAGCCGATCAGCAGGATCTTATGAAGATCGTCGCGGCGAGGCATAACCAGGAAGTCCAGAGTCCAGAGTCAAAAAGCGGAAGGTGGAGACGAAGCGGGGCTGCGGGGATCGTGCACGTCCTCAAAGCGGGGGTACGATAGCAACGGCCGGCGAGGGAGTCCAGAGTTAGCGCATCGCCGAAGGAAGAACGGTCCCCGGGCGGCGGCGCGGAACGACGCGCGCGGAGCGCATTTACCCATATCAAGAAAAATGCATTTGCATGAGTAACGAAAGGCGCGCTTCGCGGATCACATAGGTGTTTCGCGGTTGTCGTTAACGAGACGTTCGTAGTACGGCGCGGCCGAGGCGCACCCCAGGATCTCGAATCCGGGTGTGCGCTCGGCCGTACCGATTTTCGGGAGATAAGGAGATGGGGGAGATGGGGGAGATGGGGTGATGTAGGAGATGGGGTGATGTAGGAGATGTTCATCTCCCGATCTCCTCGTATCTTCACATCTCCTTCGGTTTTGGACTCAGGACTTCGGACTCTGGACTATGGATTTGGTTACGCCCACATCCATCGCCAGATTTCCCGCGGCGTCGGACGCTTCCCGTACAAGAGCAGTCCGACGCGGTAGAGCTTCGCGGCGAACCGCAACGCCAGAAAGGTGGCGGCGGCAAGTAGGGCGATCACGCACAGAATTTCCCACAGGGGCGTGCCTCGAGGATCCACCGTGAATCGCGCCATCAGCGTCATGGGCGACGTCAGCGGTATCCACGTGAACACGCGGGCGACCGTTCCATGCGGTTCGGAAAGGATGTTGAACCACACGAATACGGGACTCATGGTCAGAACGCTCAGGACCCACGTGTATTGGGTGCTCTCCCGCTGGTTGGTGCCCAGCGAGCCGATGCCCAACAGCAGGCTCCCGTACAGCAGGTATCCCAGGAGGTAGAACAGCGCGCAGAACACGAAAAGCCCCGGATTGATCACGAAGGAGGCGACGAACCAGATGACGCCGCTGACGCCGAGCGCCGACCAGATCGCGACCTGAAGCAATCCGGCCGCGCCCAGGCCGATCAGCTTGCCGGTCATGAGCTGTCCCGGCGTGACCGAGGAGATCACCATTTCGAGCACCCGGTTTTCTTTTTCATCGGCCACGCCCTGGATGAGGTAACCTCCCGACACGGAGGTGGACATGAAAAGGAGCAGGAAGAAGAACCCCGCCGTCAGGAGGCGCTTCAGGTAGTCCTCGGGACGCTCCGTGTCTGCCGGGCCCGAGGCATCCGGCAGAAGAAACCAGGTGTCGGCCCGGGCCACCGGGGACCGCGCTCGAGTCACCCGCTCCGGGCTCGCTTCCTTCAGGATGCGGCGAGCCAGGTATTCCTCGAACGAGGCCGGCACGTACTTGCGATCGAAGGAGAACAGGCTCGGCCGGTGCGTGGTCAGCACGCGGACGCGGCCGGTCGCCAGATAGTCGGAAGGGATCACGAGCAGCGTATGCACCCCGTCCGCGGCCATTCGGGTCCGGCCTTCCCGTTCGTTGGGATAGAGGATCCAGTCGGCTTCGTCGGGGAAAGGTTCCAGCGCCAGTCCGCTCTCATCCACGACGCCCAGTCGCGAATGCTCGATGCGCTCCCGCTCGCCCTCCATCGTGCGCGTCTGGAGCAGCACCGAAACGCCCATGACGCCCAGAATGAACAGCGGCAGGCCGAACGTGACGATCAGGAATCCCACCCGCTTGACGGTCGTGAGGAACTCGTGGCGGGCGACGACGAAAATCTTGGTCACGGGACTCCCCGCTGTGTGGCGTTGATGAACACTTCGTCCAGGCTGGGCAATGCCCGTTCGAAACGGCGGATCGCGCGCCCTTCGGCCAGCAGCGTGGCCAGAAAGGCCTCCGGCTTCACGTTCAGGTGCACGCGGACCAGTCCGTTCGGGCCCTCCGGCGTGCAGCGCTGGACCTCCGGACGTCCTTCGAGCGGGGCATCCGTGTCGATGCGCACGGACGCGTCCGCGAAGCGCTCTTTCGCGGCCCGCACCGTGCCGGAGAGGACTTCGCGCCCCTGATGAATCAGGAGGATGCGGCCGCAGAGCGCCTCGACCTGGTCCATGAGGTGGGTGGATAGGATGATCGCCGCGCCGCGGGCCGCCGTTTCCTTCATGACCTCGATGATCAGGGCGCGGTTGAGCGGATCCAGTCCGATGAACGGCTCATCGAGGATCACCAGCTCCGGCTCGTGAAGCAGGACGCCGGCGATCTGGATTTTTTGCTGCATGCCCTTGGACAATTCGCGCATCTTCTTTCTGCGCGCGGCGAGCAGGCCCACGCGATCGAGATATTGGTCGGCCCGGCGGCGCGCGACGTGGCGGGGAAGCCCCTTGATTTCTCCCAGGAAGACGAGGACGTCGAACACTTTCTGCCGCTGGTAGAGGCCGCGTTCCTCGGGCAAATAGCTCACGCGATCCTTGAGGGCGGGGGTCATCTTGTGGCCCAGCAGGCGGATTTCCCCCTCGTCGGGGCGAAGGATGTCCATGATCATGCGGAGGAGGGTCGTCTTGCCCGCGCCGTTGGGGCCCAGCAGTCCGAAGAGTTCCCCTCGCGCGACCGTGAAGCCGATTCCGTCCACGGCCCGCTGGCGGTCATACTGCTTGACCACGCGCTCGACGACGAGCGCCGCGTCTGAGCGTGAGGCGTTCGGCGTCGGTTCGAAGTCCGAAGTCACGCTCGCTCCCTTCGGTCGCTCGCTTCGGGTTCCGGACGCCACCGACATCGGACTTCGGACATCCGTGTTCAGGATTTCTCGACTTCGGCGAACGTCTTGATGATCCGTCCGACGAGGCCGTACTCCTTCGCTTGAGCGGGAGAAAGCCAGAAATCCCGATCCGCGTCCTTGGTCACCTGCTCCACGGTCTTGCCGGTCTCCTGGGCCACGATGGCGTTGTACCGTTCGCGCAGCTTGACGATTTCCTCCGCGTTGATGGCGACGTCGGACGCGGAGCCCATGATCATCGTCGAGGGCTGGTGCAGGAGGAAGCGGCCGTTGGCCAGGGATAAGCGGCGCTCTCGGGGAGGCGCGAGAAACGGCAGCACGGCGGCGCTGGCGCACATGCCGGTGACGATGGTGCGGGTGGGCGGCTTGATGAACCGCATGAAATCGAAGATGGCGAAACCGCTGTCGGCATGACCGCCGGGCGAGTTGATGTAGATCGTGATCGGCGCTTTCTCGTCTTCCTGCTGGAGCATGAGCAACGCGGACTGGAGGCGGCGGGCGGTCTTGTCGGTGATGGCCTCCGAGAGGAAGATGGCGCGCGCTTTCAGAAGCCGCCGCAGCACGCCGCCGGAATCCTCTTTCTCGTCCTTGTCGTCCTCTTCGGCGAGTCGCGGATCGATCATTCAGTGTTCCTCAATGTGGACGCATGATAATGGGGAGGCTCGGTCGGGTCAACCCGCCTTCACCCCGCCGTTTTTCGGCCTGAAGGTCGAACGAAGAGCCGCCGATCAGGACCCGGGAAACATCTCGCGCCACGGATCGCGCTCCAGTACCCAGCAATACGCGAGCGTCCCCAGCCAAGCATGAGTGACCGCGATCGGAACCAGGTTCGGAGCGCGCAGGAAGATGGTGGTCCAGGCAAGCCCTGCGGCCGCGCACAGCGCCGCCAGGGGCACGTCGGGAAGATGCGCCGCCCCGAAAAGGGCGGCGGCCGCCGCCGTCGTGATTGCGGGCGGAACGTTCAAGCGCTTCAGATTGGACGCGACGAGGGACTGCACGGCGAACTGCTGAAGGAACGACCAGGCCGGGTAGATCGCGAATAGGATCCAGGCGGAGGGGGGCAGGGGGCGCCAACCCGCGACGAGCCGGTAGGCGGCCATGAGCGTCGCTCCCGCGAAGAAAAAGCCTGCGGAGGCGCGGGAGGCGGCGCCGAAATGGCGGCGCATACTCAATCCCCATACGGAGGCGAGCGACGGATCCGATCGAAGCCGTCGAAGCGCATAGGCGCTCCAGAGCACGGCGCACGGAATGAGGAAGAGGAGCTTGGGCGCGCGCAGGATATTTTCGTACACCAGGAACGCGGTGCCGGTGGCGATGACGGCGGCGATTTCGGCGGCCGCCCGGCCGGGGGAGACGCTCGTCGGCGGGTTAGAAGACATGTTGCGAGAAGAGGGGCATTACGCCTTCGCCCTTTTTCGGCTCTTTATCAAAAAAGGGGGCAAAGGCATTCTGACAGGTGACCGACCAAAGTCGCCTGTTGGAGAACCCCCGTGCCCCTGGATACCAGTCTACTTGGCCTGCCTGGATTTCGCATC
>JACQVR010000010.1 GCA_016209705.1 Planctomycetota bacterium | reverse complement strand
GCAGCGATCGAGGCCCCCTCCCTCTCGCCCCGCCTTCGAGTATACCCTAAACTGGCGCAGGCGGGCGGCGCGGCCCCCCTCCCCGTGAAACTGAAGTCGAGTCAGACGGTTTCGAGAACCCCGGGCCTTCCAGCGTCGGACTGACGCTCGGAGTGTGGATTCGTTGGTGAAGCCGCTTGATTTTATCAGTTACAAATTGTAAACTACAAAATAGGAGATGGGGAGCGTTGTTCCCTCCTCAACAAGATATTAGAATTTGCGATACCTCTGAGCCTGAGCGAATTCCATGGATGTGAAGCAAGCCGTTGAAGCCGTCCTGTTCGCCAGCGATGAACCCGTCTCCGTAGGCAAACTGCACGAGTTGATTCCCGGCGCCAAGCCGGCCGACATCCGAGAGGCGGTGCGCCAGCTCAAGGAGGAATACGACGCCGCCGGGCGGGCGTTCTCGGTGGAGGAGATCGCCGAAGGAGTCCAGGTGTTGACCCGTCCCGAGTACGCCGATATCATCGCTCGGCTCACGCGCGCCAAGGCGGAAAAGAAGCTGTCCGCCGCCGCGCTCGAAGTATTGGCCCTCGTCGCCTACAAGCAGCCGATCAAGCGCGCCGACATCGAGGCGGTGCGCGGCGTGCAGTCCGGCGAAATCCTGCGGGCGCTCATGGAACGCAAGCTCGTCCGCGTGGCGGGGCGCGAGGATGTTCCCGGCGCCCCGGTTCAGTATGGAACGACCAAGGAATTTCTCGAAGCGTTCGGTTTGCGGTCGCTGGAGGACCTCCCGCGGCCCGAAGAAATGAAATAGCGCTCGCGGGTGAAAAATACGAACCGCAAAAGCGCCAAATCGCCAAGGGAAATTTCCGGTGGCGCTTCGGCGTTTCGGCGGCTTATCCGAGAATTGGAACGGACATGAGTTTCCAGAAGAACGTCAAGAAGTACCAGAAGATCGTCCTGGGCTCGATCGTCGCCGTCATGGCGGTCTCCCTCGTCATTTGGGGCAATCCGGTTTCGGACGCCGGCGACGGCGGCCGGACCGTCGCGATGTATTTCGACGCCATACCCGTGACCGAGAGGGATTGGATCGAAACCACGGCGAAAGCTCGGCCGTTTTACCGCTGGAAATTCCTCCAGGAATTCTTCCAGAGCCGGGAGCCGTGGGCGCTGTATCAACGCCACAGGCTGTTCGAGGGGATCCTGTCGAATCTGAGTCCCCGCGAGGAAGACCTGAAGATCGCGGCGCAGGAGTTGATCGTCCTCACCTTCGACGCGCGGACCAAGTCGCTGCACGTTTCCGACGCCGAGGTCACGCAGGAGATCCAGGGGCTTTTCCAGGCCGCCCGCCAGACCCAACGAGATCCGGAATCGCAGGCGTTGTTCACCCGCCGTCACTTCGGCTGCGATCCCGCCACCTTCAAAGCGATGATTCACGACGCGCTCCTGATCCGAAAGACGCTGGAAGCGGACACGGCCGGCGCGAACGTCCGCTACGCGGACCTGTACGAGAGCCTCCTCCAGCAGTCGCAGTCCGCGCGCGTGGGGGTCGCCGCCATCGATCCGGAGCGCCTTTCGGCGGATCCTCCCCCGATCGGCCACGAGGAAGTGAACGCGCGGTTCGAACGGGATCGCGAACAGTACAAGGTCCCCGAACGGGCGCAGTTCGAGTATCTCATGGTCGATCTGGAGGAATGCAAGAAGCGCGCGCCGGAGCCGGCCGCGGACGAGATCAAGAAATACTACGAAGAGCACAAGCGGGAATTCCCGAAGACCGGCGCCGCTCCGGAAGGGGGAACGACCGAGGAATTCAAGACGCTCGACGAGGCGCGCGCGGAAATCGTCGACAAGATCAAGGCGCAGCACGCCGGCAAGGAGGCGTACGACCTCTTCCGGAAGATCAATTCCGAAGACATCGCGACGATGCTTTACGAGATGAGGGAAGAAGAACGCCGCAAGATCGGCGAAACGCTCAAGGACGCTTCCGCGCCGGAGAAGGAGAAGGCCGTCAACGAACGCATGCTCCAGCGGTCCGCGGAGATCTTCGAGTCCATCAAGAAGAAATACGAAGCTCAGAACGCTCCCCTGGCGCACAACGTCACGGTGTCGTTCGACCGCTCCGGCACGGACACGCTCGAAAAGGAGATCGGCAAGGCCCAGGTCGGAAGCCAGTGGTCGCCGATGGATTGGGCGTTCCAGAATCCCGTGGGGTCCCTCGCCGAGAGGCTCTGGCGGACCGACAAGGGATACGTGCTCTTCCGAATCGCGCGCAAGGTCGAAGGGTACCTCCCCGACCTTACGGAACCCATCCGCGAGAAAATTCTGCGGGAGTTGCGCGTCGAGAAGAAGCGCCAGTGGGCGGAGCGGATCGCGCAGGAGGTCATCGACCGGCTTCAGAACGGGGGCGATTCGGCCTTGGCTCGGATCCTGGACGATGAGCGTCTCGAGGTTCAGCGGTCGGTCTATTTCACGGAAGATGCCGCCGGGGATCTGGGGCTGAAGCCGTCGGCCCTGGCGACCCACGTGAAACAGATCGTTTTTCCGCCGAACCTCCCGGCGGCGAAGCGGCACGCCGCGACCCTGCTGCACGGGGAGCGGGTGGCGGCGGACAGGAATCTCTGGGCGTACGTCGTTTTTCTGGAGGATCTGGTGGCGGCGCCTCCGCAATCAAACCCGGAAACATTCCTCCACCGCCGGGACGAGCAGGAGGCCCAGGCGCGCGCGGAGCGCATGCGCGCTCGCAGGGACGAACTGCTGGCGCTGGCGGATTGGAGAGACGTCGGAGAAACGAAAGGGAAGTAGCGTTCAAGGCGGATGACCCGCGCCGGGCGGAGAATCCGGCGCGGATGGAAATCGAAGGTCTCTTTGGAAGAGGGGGAATCATGGCGCTTTTTTCACGTCTCGTCGTATCGGCTGTCGTGGCAGGCCATCTGGGCACGTCGCTTTTCGCACAGGACGGTTCGGGCGCGGCCGCCTTTCCCTTCGAGGGAGAGGTGACCGTGGAGAACCTCAATGTCCGCCTGGCGCCCAAGACGGACCCCGGCACCATCATCGCTTCCGTGCTCCGGCAGGGCGACAAGGTGGTGGTGACGGGCGAGGTGGACGACTATTACATCGTGCGCCCCCCGCGGGGAGCGTCGGTGTGGATCTACGGCCGGCACGTCCAGCGCGAGTCCGACGGGTCGGGCCGGGTCATGGTCAACGACGCGGCGCTGCGCCTGGACAGCCGCGTGACGGCCGACAAGGTGGGCGCGCTTCAGGAAGGCGCGCGGGTGACGATCCTGCGAGAGCATCTGGGCTGGTACCAAATCGCCGCTCCGGACACGGTCCGGTACTACGCCGCGAAGCGGTACATCCGCCACATCGGCCCCGCGGCTGGCGAACCCGTGCGGTCGGCCGCCACCGCGGCGCCCCAACCGAAGAAGGTGGATGCCGAGGCGAAGGCGTTGATTCGGCAGGCGGAAAAGTTGATCGAGGCGCAGAACGAGTTGATCGCCCAGTCGCGGATCAACGAGGTGGATTTCGGGCCGGTGATCGAAGCGTATGAGTCGGCGGCCGCGGCGGCCAAGACGGAGGAAGTGAAGCGCGAAGCGGAATGGGGCGCGAAGAACTACCGCAACTTCAGCAATCTCCTGGTCGCCGTCCGCGGCAACTTGGAAGCGGCGGAGAAGCTCATCGAAAGCCACAAGCAGATGCTGGCCCGGAAGTGGGAGACGCCCGCTCCTCAGTGGGACGCGACCGGCTATGTGGATACGGTCGGACTCATCTACAAGCGCCCCGGTTCGCACAAGCTCAAAATGGCGGATCGCGTGGTATGCTTCCTGAAGACGAAGGAAGACGACGAAGCCATGCGCCAGACGCTCAACCGATTCTACGGGAAGTATGTCGGCGTCAAAGGCAAAGTCTCGAAGGATCCGGACGGATGGCCCGGATCGACGGTGATCGAAGTCGAATCGATCGAGGAAATCGTCCAGAAATAGCGCGACCTCAACCGGAGACCTTCCACGCCGAGAGCGGTCTCCCAAGGCCGCTCTCGGCCGTTTATCCTTTCTTTCCGAACAGCCGCGAGTCCGGCCGTCGGGTCGCCGGAGGCCGGCCGCGGCCGTCGTCGCCCGCGGCCGGCTTCGCCTCGCCCTTGAGGTAGGGGTGCGTCGACAAGGCGTGATCCGCCGCCATTTCGCCTTCGCGAATGACCTCCACCGTCCGCTCGAACTGGAACATGCCCTGGCTGGGGATGTGCGGCGTGATCAGGATGAGCGGCGCGTCGCTGAAGAAGCGCAAGTTATGCTTGAGGATCGCGCGGGAGAGGATGGCTTGCGATTGTTCCAGAATCGCTCCGATGCCCAGGCGGTGGACGGCGCGGGGCCGGTCGGCGACAGGCTCTTCCAGATACACGGCGATGATCAGGTCCGCGCTGTTGTAGACCGACACTTTGATCGGCAGCGTGTCCACGAGGCTGCCGTCCACCAGATGGTACGGCCCGATCTCCTTGGGCGGATAAATGCCGGGAACGGAGCACGCGGCCACCACGCAATCGTGAATGGGGTAATCCGTCCATCCGGGCATCCCCCAGATGATTTCGTAGCCGCTGTTGACGTCGACCGAGGTCATGTAGGCGGGCTTCAGAAGCTGGTCGAAGCGATCGACCGGAAGGATGCGGCGGACCAGGTCGTGCAGCGCGTCCCCCAGATAGAGACTCCGCATGCGGCCGCGCCGCCAGATCAATCCCTTCCAGTTGTAATCCAGAATGTCCTTGCGCTGAATGCTCAGGGCGACCCGCTCGATGTCTTCCGGCATCATACCGCCGGCCGCCATCGCGCCGACGAGCGAACCGACGCTGCTGCCGACGTACTCGTCCGGAACGATCCCCCGCCGCGCCAGAGCCTTGAGAACGCCGATGTGGGCCAGCCCTTTGACGCCACCGCCGCCCAGCACCAGCGAAACTCTTTTTCCCTTGTACATGACGTCCTCAAGCGCGCCCGCGCCCTGCTTATCTTAACCGAGGCCGATCCAAATTTGAATCACCCGCCGTCATCCGGGCACGTCGTAGTCCCGCGCCTCCTCCTCGAAATCCGTGGCCCACGGCATCAAAGAAGCGATGCGCGCCGCCTCGCGGCGACCGCGATCGGAAGCCAGAAGGCCGATGTGCGTCCGGCGAAAGATCACGTCGGCGGCGGTCAGCGCCATCTCCTCGTCGACAAAGCCTTGAACGTCGGCGGGGACGGGGCGGTCCAGCGGAATGTCCTGCGTCCGGCACGGCACGCGCGTGATCCGGTCCACGAGCCGCTTCGCCATCCGGCGATACGTCGTCAGCTTCCCGCCGGTGACGACCCACACCCCGTGCTCGCGCGCGATGCGGTCCTTGCGGGAACGCCGCGAGGGAGGCCCCGATGCCGCCAGCAGCGGCCTCAGTCCCGCGTACGTGCTCACCAGATCGTCCGCGCGGATCCGCGCGGACGGAAAGAAACGGTTCAAGAGATCGAGCAGATAGCGAACGTCCTCCGCGTCCGCTCGAGGATGGTCGAGGGAGCCCTGATAGTCCGTGTCCGTCGTTCCCACGAGCACGACATCGCTCCAGGGAATCACGAAGACGATGCGCCGGTCGCCCGCGGAAGCCAGCACCGCCGCGCAGCGCACGGGAAGCCGCTCGTGCCGAAGCACCAGGTGCGCGCCCTTGGAAGGGCGGACCAGCGGAGCGCGGCGGCGCAGCCCGTCCACCCACACCCCGGCGGCGTTGACGACATGGTCCGCGGCAATTTCGAATTCCTCGCCCGTGACGCGGTCGCGGGCGAGCACGCGCCCTTCGCCGGCCGCCAGGACCTCGACATAGTTGGCGAAGCGGGCTCCGAAATCCGCGCTGCGGAAGAGGGCGTTCAAGACGAGGCGGCAATCGTCCGTTTGCGCGTCCTGGTAGACGAAGCCGTCCTTCAGCCCCTCTTCCAGGAGTCCGGGCAGCAGCTCGCGCGCGGCGCCCCCGTCGATCTTCTCGTGAGGCGCATTCCCCAGGAAGCCGTACAGCGACAGGCCGGTCCCGACGGCCAGATGTTCCCAGGTCCCGCCGTACATCGGGATCACGAAGCGCAGCGGCCGCACGAGGCTCGGCGCCAGCCGCATCAGCAACGTCCTCTCTCGAGAGGACTCGATCGTCACCTTGAACTGAAGCTGGCGCAAGTAGCGCAAGCCGCCGTGAATGAGCTTGGAGGATTTGCCGCTGGTGCCCGAGGCGAAATCCCCCCGTTCAAGCAATCCCACGCTCAGGCCGCGCGAGGCCGCGTCCAGGGCGATGCCGGCGCCGGTGATCCCGCCTCCGATGACCAGGACGTTCGAACGCGAACATCTCAGGTCGTGCAGCCAAGCCCGCCGGGTCCGATGCGACAGTTCCATGCGTCTCCATCGTAAGATTTTCTTTCTTTGGGTCCACCGATGTGCTCTCATCTCCCTCTCCACGGACATGAGGACACTGTTCGGCGCGGCGCTGGCGATGTCGCTCGCCGCCTGCGGCTTTCTCGAGCCGGAATTCGAAGTCTGGGGCATGCCCGAACTTCAAAAAGGTCGGGCGGAGAAGGGTTCGTTCGCCGCGCTCGCCGAGGCCTACGTGTCGTGGCACTACGCCACCCACCCGACCTCGGCGCTGGAAGACGGCGTGTACGCGCGGGAGGGCGCCTTCGAGGACTTCTCCGCGGCGGGGCTTCGGGCCGAGAGGGACGCCCAGCGGACGTGGCTGACCCGCGTGCGGGCGATCGATCCTTCCCTGTTGGCTGGCGATGCCGCCACCGACCAGATCCTCCTGGAGTGGGCCATCCGCCGGGCCCTCGTTCGGTTGGAGGAGATCCGGGAGTGGGAACGGAATCCCGACTTCTATCTTAAGCCCTTGCGCGTGGCGTTTCGCGTCCTCGCCTACCGACCCTATGCGCCCGTGAAGGCGCGACAAGAGGCGGCGATCGCTCGCCTCGAAGCCGTCGCCGGCCTTCTGGACGCGGCCATGGAGAATCTCACGGCGGCCTCCCGGCTGCATGTCGAAGCGGCCCTTGAAGCGTGCGAACGCTTGAAATCCTTCCTGGAAGGAAATTTCAAAAAAGCTTTCTCTATCGAGGGGGATGAAGCCTCGCGGGAACGCTTCACGCGAGCGCAAGATCAGGCAACGGCCGCGCTGGAGAAATTCCGCGAGTGGCTGCGCGCGGATTTGTGGCCCCGAGCTTCCGGCGCCTTCGCCATGGGCGAAGAGCGCTTGCGAATCCTCCTGGAATCGGAGGAAATGGAGACCGGTTCGCCGGAGGAGTGGCTCGCCGAAGCCGACGCGATTCTGGAGGAGGCCCGCGCCGTTGAATCGTCCCCTCCGAAACCGATGGATTCCATGGCGGAATTGCGGCGATGGGCCGGCGAACACGTGTGCGAGATACCCGCCGACGGCGGCCTCCTCCTGAACGAGGCGCCGGAAACGGGAGCCGGCGTGGTCGCCCCGGGCCCGTTCGACGCGGCCGCGGTACCGGCGGTGCTTCTCGTGCGTTCGGCCGATCCGCCGGAGGAACGCGCCCTGGACGCCGCGCGGGACGCGTACCCAGGGGTCGTCACACGGCTCCTCTGGGTGCGGCGGCATCCCTCCGCCGCGCGCCGCGCGTTCCGGTCGAAGGCGGCGATCGAGGGGTGGGCGGCGCTGGCGGAAGAGCGCACCGCGCGCTCGCGCCCGCGTTCTCTGAGGCGCGCGTGCCGGTTCCTCGCCGGCCTCCGCATGCGCGCCGGATCGATGAACGCCGATCAAGCCGTCGATCTCTTCGTACAAGAAGTGGGGTGTTCGCGCGACGAGGCCCGAAGCGAAGTGCGGCGGCTCGTCCGCGAACCAGATTTTGCGGCGTTGGGCCGGAGCCGCATCGCGGCGCTGAGGAAGGAATTTCCGGAAGCGTCGGAGCGGGAATTCACCGAACGGTTTCTGGCGGCGGGAGCTCCGCCGGTCGCGATTTCACGACTCATCTTAGCGAGGGTGCGGCGATGACCAAGCTGTCGATACTGCTTCTGCTCGCGCTCGGCCTTCAGGACGCCCCCCGGGACAAGGCGGCGTGGCGGGAAATTTTCGGCTCGTCGGCGCTGGATTCGGAGGCCTTTGAGATCCTGCGCCACCTGTGCGACCGCATCGGCCATCGCCTGACGGGGACGGACAACGGGCGGCGGGCCGAGGAGTACGTGTTGGAACGACTGCGCGCTTATGGTTTGAAAGCGCATCACGAAGAGTTCGAGCTGCTGTTGTGGGAGCGGGGAGACCTCGCCGTGGAGGTGGTGGAGCCGACGCGGCGGCGGCTGGACGCGATCGCGCTGGGGAACACGCCGAGCGCGGACGTGAAGGGCGTCGTCGTGGACGTGGGGTACGGAACCCCGGCGGAGTTCCGGAACGCCGGCGCCTCCGTCCAGGGCAAGATCGCGCTGGTCAAGAGCGGCGCGCCGCCGGGCCATCGCTCCGTGCATCGATCGGAGAAGATGACGCTCTCGCGGCAGAACGGCGCGATCGCCATGGTCATGATCAACGGGACGCCGGGCAACGTGCCTCAGGCGGGTACGTGCGCCCTGGGGGAATTGGCGCCCATTCCCGGCCTGTGCGTGTCCAAGGAGGAAGGGGAGTGGATTTCGCGCGTGGCGGCGGAGCAGCCCGTGACGATGTCCATCTCGGCGAAAGCCAGGAGCGGGAAGGGGACCGCTCGGAACGTGATCGGCGATCTTCCGGGAACCACGGCCGAAGTCGTGATGATCGGAGCCCATCTGGATTCATGGGACCTGGCGCAGGGCGCCATCGATAACGGAACCGGAAGCGCCATCGTTCTGGAGGCGGCGCGCCTGCTGGCGCAATTGCGCAAGCCGCCGCGGCGCACGATCCGGGTGGCGCTTTTCATGGGCGAAGAGTTCGGCCTGTGGGGATCGAAAGCCTATCTCAAGCGCCACGCCGACGCGCGCGAAGAAATCGTGTGCCTGGGAAACTTCGACATGGAAGGGAAGCCGGTAGGGTTCCAGCTCTATGGGTGCGACGAGGGGCTGCCGTATTTCAAGGAGCTCGCCCGGGATTTGCGCCATATGGGAATGAGCCCGGACGCGGTGACGTCCAAGATGGGGCTGCATTCGGATCATCAGCCGTTCATGCTGGCGGGGATTCCGGCGTGGGGCCTGCGATCCCCCCTGGATGAAGATCAGGCGAAATACTATCACACCGCCGGCGACACGTTCGACCTAGCGAAGGAGGAATATCTGCGTGACGCCGCCGCCGTCGTGGCGGCCACCGTGTGGGATCTGGCGAATGCGGAGACGCTTTCGCTGCGGGCGCTATCCAAGGAGGAAGTGATCGCCCGCCTCGAGCGGGACGGTCTGAAGGAAGCCCTGGAGCTGACCGGGGAATGGCCCGGCCCTTAGTTACAAT
>JACQVR010000088.1 GCA_016209705.1 Planctomycetota bacterium | reverse complement strand
CTGATCCCCATCCTCCTCGGTGTCGGGCTTCCCGCAGGCCTGGATGGCGTTCCAATCCTCTTCATCCTGCTCGCCCTGTCCGTCGAACTCCGAAGAGGCTTTCGCGCTATGGGCCCACTGTTTCCACAGGCCCTGGTCGTCCGCCTCGACTTCGCGGATGAGCTTGAGGACGGATTGCGCCCGCGCCTTGGCCTCCGCGTCGTCGGACGCGGCCAGTTTTTCGAGTTCGGGAACGGCCGCGGCCCCGACTTCGGCGAGCTGGGCCGCCGCCCGATCGCGGACGTCCTGGGCGCCGGATTTCAAGTCTCGGAGCAACTCCGGAACGATTTCGGCCACGAGGCGTTGGATCGATTTGTCCAGCTCTTCGACCTTCGCCCCTTTCTTTCGCCGCTCCCGCCGCAGTTTGCGCAGTTCGTCCAACTTGTCGTCCAATTGCGGGCTGGACCCCCGTCGCCATGAGGTCCCTGGAATCTTCGTTGCCGCGGACTCCTTCGATGTGGGTCCCCCCGCCAGTGCGGGACCCATGAGGACGAGCGAAAGCGCCACGACGGGAACCACCCGGGTAATCATGGTAGATGCCTCCTGAACCGATTCATGAAGGTATGGCTCACAGCACGATGCGAACCGAACGGACACATGCCGAATCTCCGGTGGACGTGCCAAATAGATACGAAACCCGACTGAAGCCCGTTTGAAGGATCCCGGCTTTCGTAGAACATCGCGATATTCGACCACCCCCCTCCCAGGGGAGGAGGTGGCATTTTTTACGTCATTAGCGAATATTAAATGCAGCCTCCCCCCTGAGGGGGTGGCATTCCAGGGAAATAACGGATTCTATCCACCCCGACCTGCATGCCGCCGCCAAGGCCGCACGAATTCATGAAGTCGAGCACCTAGGAGATTGTCGGGATATTGGAGACATGGAGATGTACCATGCCACACATTGGGGGGGTCTTATCACCTGCATCCCCTATATCTCGACATCCCCTTGAATATCTCGACACGCCCCCAGGGTGAGCCTACTTTATCTCCTGTGCCAGATGTCAAATGATGGATAGGCCAGGGATGACAAAGGGGCCCCGGACGGCGCTTGTTCGTCTATGATGGAGGAGGAGATGGCTCCATGAGCACGGTCCGATGGATCGCGGGGGTTGCACTCATCCTGGCCGGCGCGGCCGCCATTTCGGCACTTCTCGCCGGAAAAGGCGCGCAGAAAGCGGCTGTCGCTTCTTCGGAAACCGCGAGCGAACCATCGTCCGAAGCTGTCGGCGTTCCGGTTTCGCAACCCGCGGCTGAGGAGAAGGACCGGCTTTCTTCGTTCCTCGAGTCGCCGAAGGGCCAATACGAAACGTGGCGCGCGCTGGAGCGGGAGCGAGACCAGCGGATGGCCGAGGCGCGGGACCTCGAGACCGCCGCGCATCAAGCCCTCGACCGCGGCGATTACGCCACCGCCGTGGAGGCTCATCGGAAAGCCAAAACGCGGCGCGCCGAACTTGAAGAACTCAACGAGGCGATGGCTCGCGTCTTTCCGGAAACCATTCGGGAGCTTCTCCGCGACATGGAAAGCGACGCCCCGATTCGCGATCTCGCCAAGCTTCGATTGGTGGCTGACGTGGGCGCCCAAGCGCTTCCAGAATTGGAGAAGCTGGTCAGGTTGGGCGACGACGCGCGGAAACTGATCCATCTCATCAATACCTTGGAGGTCGGGATCGACGGCTTGTATCGACAGTGGGCGATCGAGGCGGTCGCCTCTTCAGAGGCCGGGGCGCCGGGTTGCAGCGCCGAGCAGGCCTGTGGGAAACCCGGGGCGCCGAATCGGGGCTGCAACAAGAAGGGTTGGGCCCCTCAGCCGACGAACGCCGGAGAGGAATGGATCGCGTTGACCTACGAACTTCCCGTTCGACCCGTCCGGGTCCGAATCCACAAAACCGGCAATCCCGGGGCCGTCATCAAGGTCGAGGCCTTCGCCCATGGGGACAACTGGACGGTGCTATGGTCCGGAATCGATCCCACGAAGATGTGTCCCGGTTGGTTCGAAGTCGACTGCGCTTCGCCCGAGTTCAGCACGCGCTCGATCCGGATCACGCTGGACACGTCCAAGGCGAAGGGCCGGTGCAAGATCGGCGCCGTCGAGCTCATCGGCCAACTCCCGACGGACGCCCAAGGGAAACCTTGACGTGTGAGCCCCCGTAAAGAGTTCCTTGCACTGCTTCCGTTGGGGGGGCGGGATGGCCAGCTGGACTACGCGGGAACGGGAAGCTGGCATCTGCGGAAAGCGCCGGCCGTTCGTCATCCTTATAAGGGAGTCTTCATCGGAATTCTTTGCGGGTATCCATGAGAAACCGTTTTGAAACCGATTTGAAAGGCCTCACGCCGATGGAGAGCGCCGCCTACGTTCGAAGCGGAATAAGCGTCCGGATCGCTTCCATTCCAACCGCCAATCTCGAAATTTTCGTCCCCACGGATCTCGTCCACGTCGCCGGATCCATCGAATCCGGTTAGTCCAGGGGCGTTTGATCATTCAGTTTTAGTCCGGCCGCGTTGTCCTTGCCGGCGTCGTCCAGGGAAAAGCCCATGAAGAACTAGGAACCATTTCTGGAGGTGTCCGATGACTCGTCGACTGATACCCGCCGTGGCGCTCTGTAGCCTCTTCGTCGGTTCTGCTCGTGCCGAGGAGTCCAGGTCGATACGACATGACCTTCGGGGGATCTTCCGGTCGCAGGACGACAAGGAACAGGGCCTGTTGAAACAGTGGGCCCATAGCGCGAAAGCCTCTTCGGAGTTCGACGGACAGGGCGAGCAGGATGAAGAGGATTGGAACGCCATCCAGGCCTGCGGGAAGCCCGACACCGAGGAGGATGGGGATCAGGCGACGGCGTGGGCGTCGATGGACCCGGACGGAGGAGAGGAATGGCTCGAGTTGACCTATAAGCACGAAATCCGCCCGGCGCGGGTCCGCGTCCACGAGACGTTCAATCCGGGAGCGGTGGTCAAGATCGAAGGTCAGGATGCCGAGAAGAAGTGGCACGTGTTGTGGAAGGGCAAGGACACCAACGAAGAAAGCCCCGGATATTTGGACGTATCGTTCGATCCGCCGGCCTTCGCCACGCGGGTGATCCGCGTCACGCTGGACACGGAGTCCGTGGAAGGCTGGAACGAGATCGACGCGGTCCAGTTGATCGGAAAACCCCCGGCGGGAACGGAAACGGCTCAAGACAAAGAAGAGATCAAGAAAAACATCTTGGCCATGGTGAAGAAGCGACTTGCGGAGGAGCGGGCGCGGATCCTCGAACAAATCGGCAAGTTGCTGGACGAGGAGCTGTCCCGGCAAAAGCCCGCCGACAAACCTTCCGGCGACAAGCCTCCGGCTCCCGCCGCGGGCGACAAGAAGGCTCGCGAGATTGAACGAAAACTGGCGGAACTGGACGAACAGCGGGACGAATTGCTCCATGACCTGCGGGCGATCAAGCGCGGGACCGAGGACGCCAAGATCATCGAAGACGCCCGGAAGAATCCTCCCGAAGACGGACAGGCGATACAGGAAGAATTCCAGGAATACTTCCAAGCTCATACCGACGAGGAATTCAAAGACTCCATCAAAGGTTTCAAAAGGCTGTACTACGCGCTTCACGATTCGGACAATCGGGGAATGCGGCGGTTCGCGGCCATGAGCGCCTATAACGTGTGCTGCGGCTACGCGCTTTCGCAGGACAAGGAGCAGTCGCTGGATTGGCTGGAGATCTCGATCAAGGCGGGGTTCAATTCGGCCCAGGACTTCGCCCACATGAGGCAGGACACCGATCTGGACAGCCTGCGCCAAGAGAGGCGGTACCTCAAGCTTATGGCGGATCGTTAAGCCTATCTCAGTACGCGTCGTGGCCGCGGAGGGGTTGCCGTATCGGCGCGCGCGCCGTTACTGCGTCGACACGTTTTCCGCCAGTTCGCCGAAGAGCTGAACGGCGTCGATCTCGTTCCACCCCGCTACGAGGGAAGTATCCAACGTGATTCGAATCACGCGCGTGGCGATCGCCGTCGCTTCCAAGCGCACGTCCAGCCAGCCCGGGCATTCGCGCGTCCCATCCCGGCCCGTCCACAGAGCATGCCAGTTCTGACCGGTGTCTCGCGCCTCGATCAGGACGACCGCTCCGGGATTGAACGTCTCGTGGATGCGGACTTGGGTCGGACGGACCCTGAACTCGTAGGTCAGTTCAAGCCACTCCTCGCCCGCGTTTTGCTCCTTGGAGGCCCACGCCGTCTTGAGGTCCCCCGCCTTCAGCGTATTCGGTTCTCCACACGCCTGCCGGGCGCTCCAATCGTCCCGCCCGTACTCCGAAGAAGCTTTCGCATCGACGGCCCACTGGCCCCACAAGCCGTGCTCGTCCATCTCCACCGCATAGATCCGACTGAGGACGCTACGAATGCGCGCTTGCGAGGCCAAATCGAGTCCGCTCGTCTTCAGGAGCGTCTCCATTTTCGGAACCGAGGCGGGTCCCAGCCCCGCCAACGTCGCGAGGCTCCGAGCGCGCGTCTCGGGAGTGCCGTCTTTCAGATCCTGAAGCCTTCTCCGGATGACTTCCGAGACGAGCTGATCGATCTTTCTTTCCAACTCGCCGATGTCGGCCGGCAGCGGATCCGCTTTCCCATGGGTTCCCGTCAGGGAAAGCATCTCCCTCTTCTCGCCCTTGCCGAAGATGGCGTGGGTTGCCGTCAGCCTCGCCAGTTTCCATCCTGACAGTTCCGGAACTTCCCGATCTTCCAGTTCGTCGCGGATCGGTTCCCCCATGTAGGCATTGACATAAAAATCGCGAGCCGGCAGGAAAAGATAAGCGACGGCGGATCGCGGGTCTCCGGCCACCTGGTCGACGCCGATCAGCATGGCGTGAAATTCCTGGGCGGGATCGGAGACCTTCGGCGGGAGCTCCCGCAACGGATTGGGCAAATCGCGAAGGACGCCATAATCCTTCAGAACTTTCCCTCCGCTGGCCTCCGGCTCGGGCCGCGGGGGAACCACGCCGCTCAGATAGGAAGCGGACTCGTGAAGAATGAGGAATTTGAAGGCATAGGCGGCGATGCCACCCATGAGAAGCACATTGGCTCCCCAAAGGACGGCGTTGATCTTTTGGGCGTTCCGCATGCAGGCGGTCTCGCAAACGCGTGAGGGGGGTCGCACGCAAGGCCCCCTACGATGCCGAGAGGGCGCGGCGAGTCTCCCTGAACCTGTTACGGAACGCGATCGCTTTTCATTTGCTGAAGCGACGGACTACGGACGGCATGGCCTCCAGGCAACCACCAGGGCCAGCAGCGCCACCGCGCCCATCCAGACGCCGATCACGCCCGGTCCGCTCACTGAGACCCCGGAGCCACACCCACCGCTTGAACTACCGCTGCCGCCGCCCCCACAGGTTAAACCCTCCAGCGAGGCCTTTCTGGCATGCCACGCCTCTTTTCGGCGCACGTCATCGCAGAACTATCTCAGCGCGGGGCTCCAGTTCGTCCGAACGATTCGGAGCCATATTCGTTAGATATAGTATGCTGAAGACTGAATACGTCATGTTCGATAGCCCTCTTTCTTCCGACCTCGGAGACCCCTACTCGCTGGGAATCCTGGAACCGATCCTCTCCAAGAACCAGCGGATTCGTCGCGTGGGACTGAAGAAATTGGCCATCCTGGTGGCCGATTGGGCCAAGGACCGGAAAAAGGTCGATGCGTATCGCGCCCTGGCCCGCTCCATCCCCATGGAGCGAGTCTTCCTGGAGCCTCGACTGGATCCCGTCCGCCACGAGTTAAGAAGGCTTCTGTTGCTGCCGTATGTGTCGCGTCTGGAGGCGTACGCGTCGCTGTGCGTGGTTTCCAGGCTGACGCATCGGGAAACGGCGACCCTGGCCGTGTGGCCCGAAACCGGTTATTCGGCGACCCTCACGGCGAAGAAGCTTCGCGTCGGCTACGAAGCGATAAACCGCCATTTGCGTCGCATTCACCGGCACCTGGCGGGCTTGCAACCTCACTTCTGGCGGTCCACCGCCGCTTCCGAAGCCGGCGCTCGAAGGGAACGCGCGTAGGATCGCGTCGGGATAACGCGTCGTCGCGCTCCTAGCTTTTTCGCACTCGAGATTGAAACGACGTGAACCAACTGGTCATGTAATTCAGCAGCTTCTTTTGCGCCGGACCCATCTCGCCGAATTTGATGCCGGCGTACCACGTCTGGCCGTCGAGATTCGAGCTCTTCCAAACCCGTACGACCATCCCTTCCGCCTCGAGCGTGTCGGCGAACTTCGTAAGATGCAGCGAGAACACGATCTTTTCGCCCACTGGCAGCTCCTCGACGCTCTCCACCTGCGCTCCCGCCGCGCTCATATTCACGACTCGAACGGCCAGATTTTTCTTCTTCTTCGGCAACCACCGAGGGCCCGCCTTCGTCACGCTGACGGTGTAATCATAGATCGGAAAGCGTTCCGCCGTCCGGCCGGAATGCCGCGCGGCCGCCTTTCTTACCGAAGAGGCCGGCTTGCCTACCCGGCTGCGCTTTCTTTCGACGGGCGGTTGATCTGCCTCGCTCGGGGCGTGTTCGGCCTTCGCTCGGGACTCGACCTGGGGCTTTGACGGAGCATGGCGCCCCGTCTCGGTCTTGCGACCGAACCGCGACCCGCTGGGAGGACGCGACGAGGGCATCATTTCGCCGAACCCATGAAATCACATGCGGGATTCGACGTCAATCTCATTGGACCATTTTCCGGGGACGATCGGGTTGCGGCATCGCCGCGAAGGGCGTATATTCTGCCGACCCCCGGCCGCTATGAACCAGACGCTCGCATCGCTCCGCCGAACGAAGGCCGCGGTCCTGCGCGCCTTCGACTGGGACGCGCGGACGCTCGCCCGCGCGTATGGACCAGGAAAATGGACGGGGCGGGAGATTCTCGGCCACCTCACGGACTGTGAACTCGTCTACCTCACGCGACTGAAGTTCCTGCTGGCCGCGGACCATCCGGCGATTCCCCCCATGCAGCAAGACGCGTGGGCCAAGCGGTTCGCCTATCGCGCGCAGAACCTCCGGTTGATGAAGGAGACGTTCCGCTCCCTGCGGGGAAACCTCATCGCGTTGACGAGATCGGCGAGCCGTCAAGACCTGGGCCGACGCGGCGCGCACCCCGAGATCCCGAACTACACCGCCCGGTTCCTGATCGAACGCGCCGCCGAGCACACCGCGCACCATCTGCGGCAGCTCGCCGTGATCAAGGCCGGAACGAGATGAACCGTCACGGATTCGCCGCCCGATCCTCCGGACCGCCCCCGTCACCAGAATCGACCGCCCGGCCGTCAATCGCCGGACCCATTCATTAAGGATCGCGGTTTACGAGAGGGTCGGTCACCGTTTCGTGTTTTCTCCTTCCGGCTGGTTCCGGAGCCTCCCGAAAGCGTGCCGATGAGTTCCACGGCATCGATCTCATTCCATCCGCCCACGCTTCGCCCGTCCAAGGTGATCCGAATGGTGCGCGTGCTGAACGCGGGCGGATCAAAGGGGACTTCGAACCATGCAATCTGTTGCCCTTTCATAGGATCGGCGCCTTGCCACAGAACTTCCCAGGCTCCGCCGGCATTGATCGCCTCGACTCGGACGACCGCTCCCGGCCTGTTCGACTCGTGAATGCGCACTCCGGTCGGACGGACGGGGAGACTGTACGTCAATTCCAGCCATTCCTCGCCGACGTTCGGTCGCCGGGGAGCCCACGCCGTCGGATGGCGCCCCGCCGGCATGCTATTCGGCGCTCCACACGCCTGCTGGGCTTTGTGGTTCGCGTTCTGAGGCGGCCCGAATTCCGATGAAGCTTTGGCCGCCATCGCCCATTGCCGTTGCGGCAACTCCCGCACATCGGTGGTGATCTCCCGGCCGTCCGCCATCCCGCCGGCGCCGGACCACGGCGAACTCCCGATTTTCAAGACCGCTTCGACCGCTCCGTTTCGGAAGACGGCGCCCCCGGAGATCAGCCGCGCCAGCGTCCAGCCGGCCAATTCGGGTATGTCCTCGCCCGCGCCGTCCCGGATAGCCTCGCCAAGGTACGCGTTGACCTGGATCTTGCGTGACGGAAGATAGAGGTAGGCGGTCGCCGAGGCCGGATCCCCCGCCATTTGATCGATGCCATGAAGGAGCGCCAGCTCCGAAAACCCCGACGACACAGGATGCTTCGCGCCGGTCCCCCTTGCCGTCCGAAGCGGATTGGGCAATTTTTGCAGCAACTCCGTCCCAAGGGACTCCCGTCTTTTCTTGAAGGGAATCGGGGGAACTTGCGTCGGCGGAACCACGCTCGCCCACAGGCGGGATCCATCCGATGTCGAGGCTACGCGAAGTCCGGCGACCACGATGCCGATGAGCAGGAGAGCATTTACGGACCACCAGAGCGAAAAGATCGCCTTTCTCAAATGAGCTTTCACCTGAAATGCTACGGCAACGAACCTATGCTCATTAGCGAAAGTGTAGTCATGGGATAGGAAAGTAGCGGGTCCCAAGGTCGTTCGCGGGAAGAACGCCCCGGCCAAACAGCCGGGGCGTGGCCTTAATCACATCGCCTTGACCCCACCGCCGGCACCTGCTACTTTCCGCGCCTTGAGAGACCGAATCGCGCTCGTCACCGCCCGTGAAGCGCTCGCGTTGGATCAAGATCTTCCTTCCCTCATCAAGGCCCTGGCGAAGCGGGGGATCGAAGGCGTTCCCGAGGTGTGGGACGATCCAGAGGTTTCATGGGATGCTTATCCCTTGAAGGTCGTCCGTTCCACGTGGGACTACCCGATCCGGCTCGAAGAATATTTGGCATGGGCTGAACGGACCGCCGGGCTCGCCAATCCCGCCACGGTTCTCAGATGGAACACCGACAAACGCCATCTCGGCGACCTGGCCGGCGCGGGGGTCCCGATCGTTCCCACCCGGTGGATCCCTCCCGACCAGGCGGTGGAGATCCCGTACGATCGTGAAGTGGTCGTCAAGCCGGTCGTTTCCGCGGGAGCGAAGAATACGTTGAGGCACGCCTCGCGCGATTCGGCGGAGGAACACGTTCGAACGCTCCAACGCCAGGGCCGCACCGCGATGGTCCAACCCTACCTGGACGGCATCGATCGCGCCGGTGAAACGGGCTTGGTCTACTTCGACGGCGCCTACAGCCACGCGATCCGCAAAGGAGCCATCCTTCGCCCCGGCGTCCGCTACGTCGCCGGCCTCTACGCCGAAGAGGAGATCACGTCACGCGAGCCCTCGCCCGACGAGCGGCGGGTCGCGGATCGCGCGGCGGACTTCGCCGGCGCGCGGTTCGGGCCGCTCCTGTACGCGCGCGTGGATCTGGCGCCGTCCGGATCCGGCCCGGCGGTCCTCGAGTTCGAAGCGACGGAACCGTCGCTGTTCCTCGATTTCCATCCCGGCGCCGCGGACGCTTTCGCTGGCGCCATCGAGCGGCGTCTGGGGCGGGACGCGTAATCATCGAGGCGATTCCGCCTCGGCAGGCTGGAACGCGACTTCCTCGGAAGGCGGGCCGACGGCGCCGCCGTCGGTCGCGGCGCAGAGGGAAATGCGGTAGCGGAATCCGGGTTCAAGATCGGAAAGATCGGCCTGGCCCGTTCGCGTCGTATCGACCGACTTGAACAGTTCATTCTCATCCTCGCGTCGGATCCACACGATCCCTTTCCCGCGAACGCGCCCGTTCTCGATCGACGGAGGAGGAGGCGCGGGCGGTCCCCAAAAAAGCGACGCCAGAACGACCGCATCTACCTCGACGATCTTTTTCATGTATTCGAAATCCATGTGATCGACCGTATCCGTCGGACTGTGCTGATGCTTGAGGTTCTCGTTGGCCTCGATGAGCCGGACCGCGGGAATGCCCACCCTGCTGAAGGACTGATGATCGCCGCCGCGCCCGGGCCGGTCCGCGCGAGCTTGGAGCTTGACTTCGAAACCTTTCAGATATCGTTCGGCGAGGAACTTCACATAGCGGGCGAGCTGCCGGTGAACGGAGTCTAAACCCGGCGCGGAGAACACGCGGCAAGACGCCGCGTCCGTCTCTCCGTCACCTCCCCGAGAGTTTCCGATGATGTCGTTATTCACCATCGTCACGACGTCGAGGTCGGACGCTTTGAGCCACCGGGCGAAGGCCCGCGAGCCCAGCAGGCCTTGCTCCTCTCCCGCGAACGTAACGAAGATGGCGGTCCATTCGAGATCGTGCTGCGAGAAAAGGCGCGCCAACTCGAGAACCGCGCCGCAGCCCGAAGCGTCATCGTTGGCCCCCGGGGCGGGACCGTTCGGATCGCGCTCCCGGCCGTTGATGGAATCGTAATGGGCGCCGAACACCACGGCGCGCCGCGGATTCGTTTTCCCGTCGATCCGCAAGTAGACGTTGCGGGCCGTCTTCTCCCGAATGGAAAACTCGTGGAACTCCGCCGTCGCTTTGCCCTTCGCGCGGCGGGCGATGTTGTCGAACCGGGAATGAAGCCATCGCGCGGCGGCGCCGATGCCCTCGGTCTCGTGATCCGGCCGCGAAAACGTATGGCGCGTCTTGAAGGATACAAGCTTTTCGACGTTGGCCTTGAGATGGTCCAACGAGATGCCGCGGAGAACCTCCTCGAGGCGCGAAGTCGCGGGCGTTTCCTGAAGCGTCAGGAGAGGCAACAAGAACAGCCATTTCATGGCATCGCCCCCCGGTACGCTTGGAGAATACCCGAGTTCGAGCCAACCGAGGAAACGGAGATCACGGAGAAAATTTTTCTCCGTAGGAGATCTGGGGATAGGGGGGAGATAGGGAGATATCTTTTTGGGAGAGTCAGCTCCATCGGACTCCCTCCGATCTCCATATCTCCAGCAATCTCCACATCCCCCAAATTTTATCACGGAGGCACGGAGAAAAAATTCGAAGGAGATCGGAAGATGGAGGTGATAGGGAGATGTTCTATACCACACATCGGGGGTCTTATCACCTACATCCCCTATATCTCGACATCCCCTTGAATATCCCGACACGCTCCTAGAAATCCTCCAGGACCCTCTGGGATTGAAGCGATTCGACCGGGCTCCAATAGGCCTCGGGGGTGAGCCACTTGATCTCGCCCAGCGCCATCAACGCCATCGCCGTGCCGTAGAGCTGGCCCCACGCCTCGTGGTCGGTCCAGGTGCCTTCCTCGTACTGGATCTTCAGGAGCGCCTCCTGGATCAACGTCGCCACCCGCCGGGCCTGCGGCGGATCGTGCTTCAGGTAATTGCACGCCCGCGCCGTGTTGTAGTGGCCGTAGAGGTAGTAGTACGCGGCGTTCATGAAGCTGCGCGCGAAGTGATTGCCCGGATAGCCGCGCACCTTGTCCAACTCGCCCCGCCGCCGCGCGAACATGTCCAGCGCCCACGACAAATCGCCCTCGTCGCGCTTGCCCGCGCGCAGGAGCGCCAGCTCGCACACGCCCAGCCGCCCGATGGAGGCGCGCACGTCGGCGAGCCACCCCTTCGTCGCTCCGGCGTGGTAGGCGTAGCTGTACTCATCGCTGCCTTCCTTGTGCAGGCGGGACCACTCCAGGAACTGGACCGCGCGGGACAGCGCGTCCTCCGAGAACTGCACGCCGATCTCCTTCGCGTCGTACAGCGCCAAGACCGCCGTCGCCGTCCCGAAGCTCACCGCGCCCATCTGGTAATAGGCCCATCCGCCGTCCTTGGGAAGCCCGCGCGACCGGGCCGGCCGGCGCGGACGCTGCTTGGACGGCTCCTCTTCATCCTTGTCCTTGTCTTTCTCCTTATCCTTATCCTTATCCTTATCCTTGTCCTCCTCCACTTTCTTGGGCTTGGGAGCGTTCTTGACGCGCAGGACCTTGATCTTGACTTCCGATTTGGGCTCAAGCGTATTGACCACTTCGTAGAGATGGTTGAGGTTTTCGATCTTGACATCTCCGATCTGGAGGATCCGGTCGCCCTTCTTCAAGCCCGCCTTGGCCGCCGGACCGCGGGGCTGGACCGACTCCACCAGCACCCCTTCCTTTCCGATTTCGTCCTGATCGGACGGCGTAACGCCGATCATGCCCCCTTTCGATTCCTGCTTGGCCGCGTCCTTCTCTTCTTCCGCGTCGGGCTTTCTATGGGCCGCCGCCTTTTCCGCGAAACGTTCCGCCGGAAGGTCCAGCATGCCCGCGTGCTGACTCTTGATCAAGCGCTCCGCCACGGCCTGGGCCGCTTCGCGGATCTCGGCCTTCAGCGCTTCGTCCCGGCTGCGGTGGTACTCCCGGACGAGGAACTCGAGCGAGTAGGACCACGTCCATATGCCGTACTGCGACTTCCGATGCCTGGGCGCCTTCTCGATCACGTACCTCAACCCCTTCTCCACCGCCGCGCCGATCCGCTCGGGCGCCAGGTCTTGATGCGCGCGCAACGCCATGCAGCACAAGCTCGTCAGGACGATGGGATTCATGCTGTCCGCCGCGGTGCCGACGAAGTTGCGCGCCTTCTTCGCGTCGTCACCTTTGCGAAGCTGCGAGTCCTTGCCTCGGGATACGAACTTCCACGAGCCGTTTTCCTGTTGCAGGGCCAGGATGTAGGCGAGTCCTTTGGAGAGACTGCGGCGGAGCCGATCGGTCTGCGCGAAAGACGTCGTCAACTCGAGCGGATCGCGCAGTTTGAATCCGCGCATGTTGTAGGAGTCGTTCGGCCGCTTGCCGACCTTGAGCGTGAATTCCAGGATCTCTTGCTGGGGCTCTTCGTCCTGGTCCCCCTTCCGGTCTTCATCGGAATCGTCTTGGTCCTCATCCTGGATCCACACCCGAGGAGCGGAAAGCGGCGCCGTCGAATTCGCGCGCTTCCCGGCCGACCACAAAAACGCCGACACAAAGAGAATCAGAACCAGTGCCCGGATCTTCATCGGATGTCCCTCGTACTTTAATTACCGTTACGTATGGTAAGGACGGCTCGTTTGCGTCGGAGGGAGGACTCTCTTTCCCCCCTCATGACACCGTGGACCCTCAGATCGGATTTCGCCTAACCCTCTTTGGCGCGGGACCGATTTATTGCGCTTTTTCCTTTTCCTTCCACTGAGCCAGGCAATGCTCCGGATCCTTGGTCACTTCCGCTCGACCGTCCTCCGTGATCAACTCGCCCGTCGGTGTCAAAATCACGAGCTTGGGGATGCCTTTCACGCTGAACTTCTTCATGAGGGCCTGTCCTTCGGGCGCCCGCCACTTGAGCGTGGGCCACTGCATCTTCGTTTCCTCCATGTACTTCTTGTGCGCCTTCGCGGACTTGTCGGCGCTGACGAAGACGATCTCGAACTCCTTGCTGTTCTTGTCGCGGAATTCGACCAATTTGGGCGTGAAGGCTCGGCAGGGAGGGCACCAATGCGCCGAGAAGTACACGCCGATGATCTTGTCCTTCAGGACGTCCAGTTTCACGACCTTCCCGTCCTTGTCCTGAAGCTCCTCGGGAAACAGTTCCTTCAAGCCCTTGCAGGCTTCTTCATCTTGAGTTCCCCAGCTTGAGCCCAGAAGACAGAAGCCTACCAGCGCGGCCAGCATGCTCTTCATCGGATCCTCCCCGGAAACATGGACTATTCATGGTCCGACCGGCACAACTCCCTCCCTATACAGCAAAATCCAAAAAATCATTGACCCTGCCGGAAAAGGAATGTACCCCAATAGGGGAACTTTCAGGAGGTGATCGATGAAAAGCGCCGCTTTCTCGTTCGCGTTTCTCGTCCTCGCGGGAACATCCGCGTGGTGCCAGGAGCTACCCGAATTGCCCGATTTGCCAGACCTTCCCGAAGAAGCGTCCGCCCAAGCGCAGGAGGCCTTGGATAACGCGCTGGAGACGGCGCAAGCCGTCCTGGACGGTCTCGACATTCCTGGAGCGGTCGCCGACGGCATTCAGAATGCGCTCGACGCCATCGAGGCGGCGCAGGAACAGGTGACCGCCGGGCTGGAACAAGCCCAAGAGGCGGTGGAAAACGCCGGGGAAACGGCGGCCGGCGCCGTTGAAAACGCCCAGGACGCGATCGAGACCGGACAACAGGTCGCCCAGGATGTGCTGAACCAGCTTCGCGACGCGGTTGAGAACGCGCTGAATAACATGCCGTAAGGACGGATTGTGGCCTGGATCCTGGTCGGCGCCGTTCTCTTCCCGCAGGAAGGCGACCAGGATTCATTGGAGCAAGGGAAAAAAGCGCTTCAGTCGCGGGAGTTTGCCCGCGCCGAAGCGCTTTTTTTGCAGCAGGTCGAGCGCCATCCGTTGGAGCCGCTCGGCCATTTCTATCTCGGATACGCCCTGGCGGCTCAACATCGCTTTTCGGACGCCGCCGACGCCTACCAGCGAGCCGTCGATCTCGGACTCAAGCAATTCAAGGCCTACTACCAGCTCGGCTACGCCGCCCACCGCGCCGGCAAACACGACGTGGCGGAACGGGCGCTCCTGGAAGCTCTTGCCCTGGAGCCGTCGCACGCCGATGCCTTGTACTACCTTGGAGTGTCCCGATTGGAGCGGCGGGAGTTCCCGGCCGCGATCGCGGCGTTCACGACGCTGCTGGAGCGGGAAAGCCGATGGACGGATCTGGCCCGATTCCAGCGAGGCGTTGCGCGTCTTGGCCAGGGCGACACGGCGGCCGGGCGGGAGGATTTACGGTGGGTCGAGTCCCACGCCGCAGAAGCGCCGCTGCGGGAGCGGGCCCGGCGCATCCTTCAGGAGGAGCCGGCCCCCGAACCGGACGCGCCCGCCGCCGCCCCGGCGGGAGCAAAGCGGTGGTCGCTCCTATGGTACGAGAAACTGGCGTTCGATTCGAACGTCCTCCGGTTGCCGGCGACGTCGCTCACCCGGGCGACCCAGGAAGACGACGCCTCCCTCACGACGCTTCTGACGTTGAACGGCGACCTGCTCGAGCAAGGCCGGTTGAGCGGCCGCCTCACGCTTTTCGACGTCAGCTTCAACGAGCTCAGTGAATTCAGCCTGACCGCTCTGATGGGGTCCTTGGAAGGGTCCTCGCCGTTGACCCCGACCGAGCGGGTCGTCGCGTCCGCGCACGCGGAAGCCTACTTTCTGGATCGAGATTCGCTTTTCCGCCGCTTCGGCTTGAAAGGCGGCGTGGACATGGATCTCTCCGAGACCGCCACGCTCAAGGCGAGAGCCGCCGGGTGGCGCAAGGATTTCTGGGACGGACTATTCGCCGATCTGGAGTCGCTTGAATGGGGAGCGGACCTTCGACTCGATGCGCGGCAGCTCCTCCCCTGGATGGACGGTCGGATGACCTACGAACTACTCGTCGAAGACGCCGAGGCGGACGACCGCAGCTACATCCAGCACCATGTGCAGGGACGACTGACGATCCGACCGGACGGCCCTATTCGAATGGAGATCGATGCGGGTGTTCGGTTTCGATCGTACGAGGAAGAGGATCGCGTTTTCGCCAAGCGGCGGATCGACACGCGCGCGAGAGGGCGGGGATTGATCTCCTATCATGTTTCTTCCCGTTGGGGATTGTTTCTGGAGATCGATGCGGAACAAAACGAATCCTCGCTCAACGACTTCGACTACCGCCGCTGGTCGATCGGTCTGGGAACCATGCTGAGCTTGTGAACGAATAACGCCCACCTTTTGTCTTCCGGCACGTATAGATTTTCGGATACCATCCGGGCGCAAGGAGGGTTCATTTGAAAGGATCTTTTATGGATGCGCGGAAAATTTCATGGGCGGCGGTCCTGGCTCTGGGAGTGGGCCTCGTCTCGGAGGCTCAAGCTCGCAGTCTGGACGAAAGGGTCACGCTCTCGTTCAAGGCCGACTTGAGCGAAGCGCAAGCCAAGCAGGTGGCGGACGCGCTCAAGGCAATGGACGCCATCGAGTCGTGCGAGGTCAAGGCTTCCTCCTTGAGCTTCACGATGAAGGAGAAGAAGTGCCTGCGGCTGTTGGAGCTCGAGAAGGCGATCCAGGAAGCGGATGCCGCCATCGACACATCGAGTCTGGTCCTGCGGGACAAGGTGAGTCTCTTTGTCAAGGTAACCAGGAAGGGCTGAGGCGCTCCGAGTCTCAAGACGCTGGTCCAGCGCTTGGAGAAGAAACTCAAGGACAACGAGCATGTGAAGAGCGCCGACACCGATCTGCGCGCCCAGAAAGACGTGAAAGGCTGAAATACGAAATCCAACGTGAAAGCGATCGTCGAGTTCGACGATCAGGGGATGACCTACAGCGCGTTGAAGAAGCTGGTCCGAAACAAGATGATCAGCCTGGACGACATCGGCTGGGGTATGGAGGAGGAAAAGGAGTAGCCCCGCTGGATGTGATCTAATAAAGTGAAGGACTTCGCGTCGGGTTGCTCCGCAACCCGACGCGACTTTTTGCGCGGAGCGCGAAGACGTGAGCCCGAAAAAGATGGCGGTGGTCCTGATCGCGATCAACGTGGCGGCCCTCGGCGTCATAATCTGGGCCGCCACCCAGAGGTCCACCGTCACCCCTTCCTCTTCTTCCGCTCCGGCTTCCACGTCCCGAACTCCCGTCCCCGCCCCCGAGGCGATCGTCGGGAGCCCGAAGGCCGAAGACCCGAAAACCAGCGGTCCGATGGCCGGACGCCCGAACGCCGTCAAGCCGCGCCCAACGCCACGCCGAGAAGCGCCCATCCAAAGCCCGCCGAACAGGCCTACGCCGGAACGCCCGTCGCTTCCCGTGAACGCTCCGCAAGCCCAACCGCAGCAAGCCATGCCGACAATGACTGAGGAGGACTTGCTCCTCCTCATCCGAGATGCGAGAGACGCGTTCCAGAAGGGGGACCCCGCCAGCAAAACCATGCTGGACACCCTCAAGCAGCAACCCGACGAATGGGTGCAAAAGTACATTGAAATGGAAGTCGCCGAGACGAAGGATCCGCAGCAGCATGCGATCCTGAACGACATGCTGAAGAAATTATTCACGCGCTACTCGCGCTAAGCGGCCCGAAGAAATTTCCTGCACTCCTTGCGGGCCGCTTTGTGAACGGACCCGCAGGCGAGTCGAAGGATTCACCAGGAACCCCTCGACTTCGCTGCGCTTCGCTCGGGGTAAGCAGCCCCGTAGGGATGCAAATATTTACTCGGGGCTGCTTAG
>JACQVR010000089.1 GCA_016209705.1 Planctomycetota bacterium | reverse complement strand
TGCCTCAGATTTCCGGGCGCGCCAAGACACCGCCTCCAAATGGCCATTTGGAGCCTGTTTTCAACACCTTCCCTTCCAAGTTGGCAAAAAGTGACCATTCCTGCGGGTCCGCCGGGAGGTCAAGTAAGTCCTCGCCGTCGGTCATCACCAGGCATAGAAGCCGCTCCGCCGAGACCTCGAACCACGAGCCGACTTCGCGCCCTGCTTCGGTTCGGGAAGTCCGAGTGGGCCTATGCCCCTTCCGCCGAAGCCGAGCCGCGACCTCCTTCTGGCAGGTCCACACCGAGACCGTTTCCGACCGCTCGCCGATGCGAATCACTGTTTCCCGCTCGTCGTAGTCCTTCATGCTTCCCCTTTCTCTTCAAACCACCCTCTGGACTCCCTCCTTTTCCTTCACGCAATTCGGAAACCTCCCAGGCGGCACAGCGCGATCACGGCGCGGACGTGCTCTTTCCCTGGGCCCGACAAAGCCTCGAGCGGCGACCACACCTCCGCGCCGTCCAGCGCAGGCCGCTCGATAGGTCGATTCAGCTCCGTGCAATGCTCCACCGTGCGCGCCAAGCAAACATCCACGTCGGGGATTAGCGGCAGAGCCGCATCGAGCGCCTGACCCAGCGCCCGTGCTTCCTCCCGAGACACGACTTGGCCCGCGGGCTGGAAGTAGTCGCCCTCGGGCTCCCATCCCGCCATCTGCGCCAGCGCGAGAATCACGGGCCAGAGAGGCGACGGAATGCACACGGTCTGGGAAGCACCGATGAGGTCGATTCTCATTTGGGTGGTCTCCCCTCTGACCGGAGCGGCGCACCGGCTTTTCTCGATGCCAAACGCAACAGAGCCCGCGCCAGGAGTTCCGCCACCGCCGCACGGCGGGCGGCGTCGATCGACTGCGGGGCGTGCATCACTTGCCACCCCGCTTCCGGGCCCTGGAGCGGCGCTTTGATTCGTACGGTGGCCCGTCTCCTTTGCAGATTTCCCACGTTCGAGTCGGGCTCAAGAGGAAGGACCGGGCGAGATCGCGAATACTCCAGCCTCGTCGGCGAAGGCGGCGAATCTCCACGTTCCTGGCCGGATCGCCGCTGGTCTTTACTCTGTGTCGGGCGCGCCCCACTGTCCGCAGACGGCCCGAATACGTTTTCAGAAGCCGGCATGACCCGGGCGTCGGACGTTTCCTTCGACCATTGCTGTACGACATCGTTCCATTCCCCCTTTCTTCCCACCCCGCTTAGCGACTTCTCTGTGCCATGCGCTTCTTGGCCTGCCCTTCGACACGCCGTAGCCAGTCCTCATCGCTTTCGCCCGGTAGCCGAATAGCCTTCAAGGTCGGTTTCGCCTTCAGGCTTTCGTCCAACGCACGAGTCTCAGCCGCGAGATCCATGAGAATTCGCCTCTCTTCCTCCCCGGTCAGGGCGGGCGGAACAGGACCGCCCCGCTCCAACAGTTGCCGCACAAACCCGCCTGGATTGCGGGCTGGAAACGACGTTGCCCGAGCCGTCACGTCGTAGATGCGTCGAAACGAATGCTCATGCGCGAAGACACGCGCAATCGGTTCATCAACGCCGGCCTCCACGAGCAACGCAAGACCGCGCCTAGGAATAGGCCGGTCGAGCACCCATGGATCCAGCGGGCAAGCAGCAGCAGAAAAAGCAGTTTCTTCTGCAGCAGATGGATCTGTTCTTTTCTCTGTTCTCTTGCTGCTGCTTGCAGGGATCTGTTGGGGTGAACTAGCGTTCAAGGCTCGGATGAACGGCGGTTCATCGTTGCCGTGAACGGGCGTTCCTCCGCGGGGTGAATCGCAGTTCACCGTTTTCTCGGAATCCTTATCACTGTTCAAAGCCGTTGCCCTCCTTGTTCTTGGGGAGGCATCAAACCGCAGACGACGAATTCGTTGGCCCGTTTCCCGCTACCAGTGCGGGTCCGGATAAGAAGCTCAGCACCTATGAGCTGGATGTATCCTTTGCTGACGGCGCGTTCTGTGCATCCGATCTCCTTCGCAATCTCCTTGCGGGCAGCAAAACACCATCCGGTGTGCCTATTAGCACGTGAAGCCAACATCACGTAGACCAAGCATGCGACCCAGGACCGAAGCGCCGCCAATTTCGACCACGTTTCAGGGGAAATCTGAGGGATCCATCGATTTGCCCGACCCGTTGGTTTCGGACGACCGGCTGCCTCGTGAGTGATTGAAGGCGGTAGGACGCCGCTGGAATCTATGACCGGCTGAGCCTCGCCTGGCACAGGCTGCCTCGATCCAAGGAACGAGCCATTCAACGCGTTCATCGAAGGCGCTCCCGGTCGCGCCGGTCGACCTCGCGAAAGGCTCCCAAATCCTCGGTCTTCCAGAGCCGCGCCCCGCCCACGATCTCGGGCTCCGGCAACTCGCGGGCGTAGTCTCGCAAGAGCCGGTCCAAGACGGCCCGCGTCATAGGCCGCCCCCTCGAATCCGCTAGGGCCCGCTGAACGTCGCCGAAGGAGATCCTCGTCTTTGCGGTTTCAGGCATCGCTGATCCCTCGCTCAAAAGATTAGGCTGCGGACGTCGCGGTTCATGGGCGAGAACGTAATAGAGGAAGCCTTTGGAATGTTGGTGTGGAAAGTCCAAATCGCTGTTATTAGCGATCTATAGCCGATTTGGAGACTGTTCTGAGAAATGGTAGAAACTTCAGGGAAACTTCGGTCAACGCTTCTGAATGATTCTTCTCGTAAGACTGGCTACCCCATCGCCACGGTCGTCTCCATCCATTTTGTACAGCTGCTTGTTTTCGAATTTGTGGGCAAGGCGCTCGGCCTCACTCTTCACGTCAGTAAGCAGAACCCAAACGGCCTTGCGACCATTGTGGGTTCCTCGCTTTGATTTGACCCTACCCTTCTTGACGAGTTTTGACAATGTGCCGCCCCGGATCTCATACTTGGCGGCAACCGCACTAAGTCGTCCCCATTCTGGATTCTTGTCAACTTGTTCCTCATACCCTCCTTTCGCAACCTTTTCCGCTACAATCCCTTGTTCAAGAATGGATTTCTTTTCGAGAGCGCCTTTCTCAACGTTGTTGTTTGCCTGCCCCCTCCTGGGACCTCGCAGCTTCTCCACTGTCGACTTCACAAGATCCACGAACTGGGCCGTATCCCCGCTCGGGTCCGCCGTCGGAAACGGAGGGAGCACACCCCTTGCGAAATCACGAGCCGCCTCATGAAACCGGGTATCCTCCGAAAGCTTTTGCAGGGCCTCCGCGTCGGACTTCATGTACTCCGCCCGGTAGTCCGTTGCGGCCACGCCTCCCAAGGCAGCCAGAGCGGCGAAGGCCACGAGTGCATAGTCCTTGGTCACGCAATTTGATTCCGCGCGTCGTCTCGAGAGATCGCACAGGACCGCTTGGCTTTTCTCATGACAGCTGCAATACCGATCCTGCTTTTGATAGAGGTAGCCATCGCATTGCCGTAGCTTTCCAGCAAGTTCCCGGGTTTCCTCCGCACTTGGACTATCCAAGGCGGAGAAGACCGCGCGTCTCAACAACTGAACGGCAGACGCCGTATAGGTCCGAGGGACATGGCAGCCGCCCGCCCACTTCGCACAACACCGGTCCACAACAGGAAAGGCCGACTCGACGGTCCAACGAAGAATATCCTGCGGCGTAGGTTCGGGTAGGTTATCCGCCAAGAATTTCTCCCTCTTCGACCCTGAATTCTTCTGCGAGTCGTTCGACATGTTCCCCCCTCTGATCCGGTGGATGGTTGCCACTTTGGAAACGCGCTCCGGGAGGCTCAAGACCCAAGGGCCTCTGGTGACGATCCGCCACCAGTTTCCGACGTGCGATTATAAGCGGTGAATGGGGGTCCGCCAACTTCCAATTCTGGGCTACCGCCTTCTTAGGTTATCCAGCGGCACCCAGTCCCCCGGCGCGCGTTCGTATCTCCAGCAGGACCACCCGTTCATCCCACGCCGCGTGATCGCCGAGGCCGCCGTCGAGGGCGAATTGTATTTCCGACCGCGGAAGCGAATTACGCCGTCTCGCCGAACCCTGGCCTTGTAGGTCACGCCCTTGTAACGCCAGCGAATCTGAAATCCTTTCCGGACAAAAGGAGCCAGGACCGCCTTTGAGTCTGACTCCGTATGGGTCTCCGTATTGCGCAATCCCAACCCCAGGAGCCTGCGCATCACCTCCGTTTGCTCCTGCCGCATCAGCCGCTTGAGTTCCCGATTCAGGTTCTGCGATCTCACGAACTTCCCGGCTTGTCGGTTCCCCTTCGGTCGGCTGATCCGCAGAATGAGCGACTCCAATTCCTTGAGGTGCTCGTTGCGGAGCGTCAAGTACATGCTGAACGTATCCCACCGGCCGTGATGGCGATCCCGCAGGTGGTGCCTCAGCCGGCCTCGGAGGTCCTTGGCCAGCCCCACGTAATAGAGGTGCTCTCGCCGGTAGAGGGCGTACACCCCTGATCGGCGTCGCGCATACTCCCGGACGATCCGGGGGAAAAGCTCCAAGACATCGCCGCTAATTCGCTCCAGATGCTGGCAGACGAGTTGTCCAGACCGGACCGCCATAGGCGCACCCCGTGAGGATTTCGGTCCTATCCATTCGGTCTACGGCCGCGAAAATAGTTCTCCACATGGCAGCGTGGAAACCTGGTGGGAACGGAGGCAGGGGAAGTGACTGCTGGGACTTGGAGTTTCGTCGGACGTCGGCGGCGCGCTCAAGGAAAAACCCCCGCCCGGCCTTCCACACGGGTTTCTTGGGCGAACCAGCTACGGAACACCCGCGAAGTGACCATGAAGTCAGCGCGAGCGGAGGCTTCTGCTCCGCTCGCACTTCGCGGTTACCGCCACCGAGAGACATTCTGCAGTGGCGTTGGTTTACAGAAAGAGCCGTAGCTGGTTCGTCATCGGGAGTATATCTGGGGCCGACGGATTCGCCTAGTTCCCCATCTTTGTGTTCGGTCAGAAGTTAAGACAAAACCGAACACCGCCGCCCATTCCAACGCGCTATAATTATGTATGGAGGATGGAGAAAGGGGGAGCAGTGACAATCCGCGACCGCGTTGTTGGTCTACGCCGTGTGAAGGCATCGGTCATCAAACCGCATCCGCGCAATTGGCGGACGCATCCGAAACGCCAGCGGGAGGCGCTGAAAGGCATCCTCGCCGAGGTCGGCTACGCTGACGCCCTGTTGACGCGCGAACTCCCCGACGGCTCGCTCCAGCTTATCGACGGCCACCTCAGGGCCGAGACGACGCCGGACATGGAAGTTCCGGTTCTCGTCCTCGACCTGAACGAGGAGGAGGCCGCGAAGCTTCTCGTCACGCTCGACCCGCTGGCCGCCATGGCCGGCAGCGACGGGGACCGCCTCGAATCGCTCCTGGCCGAGGTCAAGACGTCCGACGAAGCGCTGGGCCGCATGATTCGGGACCTCGCCCGCGACGCCGGCATCGAGACCAGCACGCCGCTGGAAGACGATGTGGCGCTGGAGCCGCCCGAAGTCGCGGTCACGCAGCCGGGCGACTTGTGGCTCATGGACGGACACCGCTTGCTCGCCGGCGATTCGACAAAGGCCGAGGATGTCGAACGTCTCATGGCCGGCGAACGCGCGTCGCTCATGGCGACGGACCCGCCGTATTTGGTCGACTACAGCGGCGGAAACCATCCGCAATCCTGGCACAACCGGCCCGACGTGAAGGACAAACACTGGGATTCGTACAAAGACCCAGCGGCATCTTCCGATTTCTTCTACGCCTTCCTGCGCCTGGCGCTCGACGTGGCGCTCCGCGAAAACGTCGCAATTTATCAGTGGCATGCGTCGCGCCGCCAAGCCCTCGTCGAGGAGGCATGGTCACGCGCGGGGCTTTTGGTTCATCAACAAATTATCTGGAACAAAGCCCGGCCGATCCTGACGCATTCGCACTACATGTGGCAGCACGAGCCCTGCTTCTACGGGTGGGTTGAGGGAAAGCCGCCAGCCCTCCGCCCGGACCCGTGCCTGACAACGATGTGGCGAGTTGACCAGAAAGATTCACAAGACGGCATCCATCCAACCCAGAAGCCATTGGAACTATTCGCCATCCCGATTCGCTCCCACACGCGCCCGGGCGAGGTTT
>JACQVR010000092.1 GCA_016209705.1 Planctomycetota bacterium | reverse complement strand
TTCCTGAAGCGTAAGCTGAATCGTCCCCTCTCTCTGCACCACGGCTACCCTCTCCAATCTGGTCTACAGGGTTTATCGGCCAATTCGGGAGGGGGGTGCAGGAAATTACGTCGGCCCGCTTAGAGCCTCGGAGCGCGTCAGGGCCACGGGTCGTCGTACTCCTCCTTTTCCACCGCTTCCAAGCCCCGGTCGCTTGAATGAGCCGAACGTTCACTTCTCGGCGTCCTCCGTCGTCGCCGCGTTCTTGAACGATCCGACGATTCCAACGTACATCTCGCAAGCGGGGCGCGGGCCAAAATAGGTTGAAAAAGGCGGGACATTCACTCATATTGATTGAAGCCTCTGCGGTGTCCGACGGGATACGGCACAGAACCTACGACAGTTTTTGAGGGTGCCGGAGTTCGCAGTTCGGAGACGTGCCGCTCGGCCGCGTGCGATGGCCGGGACGAGCGGATGTCGGCCGAACGGCTAAGGCGCCCACGTGAAAAAACGGTTCATTCGCGCGGAATCCCGACGACACCTGCGGAGGCTTTTTTTTTGGGCGGGGACGCGCTGGACGATCGTGGGCGGGGTCGTGATGCGGGTTTCTATTGTGGGCGCGGGTCGGACCGGGCGGACGCTGGGACGACTTCTGGCCGCCGCCGGGTTTTCCATCGGCGCGGTGACCTGCCGGACGCTCGATCGGGGTCGCGAAGCGGTTCGATTCATCGGAGAAGGGGTGCCGGGAGTGGGGGCGGCCGGGGTGGGTCCGGGGGACGATGTCTTGCTGATCTGCGTGCCCGACGGGGCGATCCGCGGCGTGGCTGATGCGTTGCCCGCGTGGCCTGGACTTGTCGTGGCGCATACGGCGGGCGCGTTGGGCGTGGAGGTGCTGGAGGGCGCCGCGTCCAAAGGAGCGGACGTCGGGACGCTCCACCCGCTGCGGAGTTTCGCGGATCCCGCGCGCGCGGCGGCCTCGTTTTCGGGAACCGCGTGCGCGGTGGAGGGCGGCGCGCGGGCCGTGGAGGTATTGACGGCGATCGCGCGCCGGATCGGAGGGAGGCCGCTTCGAATCGGGGCCGGCGGAAAGGCGCCGTATCACGCCGGTGCGGTGTTCGCCTCCAATTACGTGGTCGCGGTGTTCGAAGCGGCGCGGCGGTTGTTCGAGGAAGCGGGCGTGGCGCCCGGGGAGGGAGCGGAGGCGCTGGCGGAGCTGATGGAGGGAACGCTGGCCAATCTGCGCGCATCCGGCCCTCGCGGGGCGATGACGGGGCCGATCGAGCGCGGCGATGTGGATACGGTGATTCGACACCTGCGCGCGATGCGTCGGGTCGCGCCGGAGCTCCTGGTCGCGTATGCGGCGTTGGGCCGCATCGCGGCCGACGTGGCGCGGGCGAAAGGCAGTCTGGATGAACCGGCGGTAGAACGCGTTCTGGAGGCGCTGGGCGCCGTTTTGCCGCCCGAGCCTGCGAGCCGCCAGGAAACGGATTCAGGCTGAAGCGGGCATGAACATTGTGCTGATCGGATTCCGGTGCGCGGGCAAGTCCACGGTGGGGAGGCTGCTGTCCAAGCGCTTGAAGAAGGAGTTCGTGGACTGCGATGAATACATCGAAAAGAAGATGTGCTTGTTGATTCGGGAGATTTTCGATCTGTGGGGCGAATCCTACTTCAGGCTGCTGGAAGGTCAAGCGATCGCGGATCTGTGCAAGCTGGACGGGCGGGTGATCGCCACGGGAGGCGGCGCGGCCCTTCGATACAAGAACATCCACAATCTGAAGCGCAACGGATACGTGATCTATCTGGAAGTGGCTCCGGCGAAGGCGTGCGAGCGGATCACGCGCGATCCTCAGAGCCGGGATCGCCGGCCGCCCTTGAGCACGAAGGAGCTTTTTGAGGAGGTGACGGAGCAGTTGGCGTTCCGCCGGCGGTACTATCTGAACGCCGCGGACCTGACGGTAGCAACGGATGAGCGCTCCGGAGAGGAAGTCGTGGCGGAAATCCTGGCGCATCTGAAAGCGCGCGGCTTGATGGGACCGGAAGAAGGGGACGATTCGGAAGCGAGCCTCGCTTGACGGCCTCGGGGCGGTCTTCCGGAAGGGCGGTCCCTTCCCAAGTCTGCCGAACGCTTCGGTCGCCCGCCGGAGCGGGGGAGTGTTCGGGAGACGTGCATGGTCTTTTTCCCCACGTGCTTGAGCGAGCGGCAGCTTCATCTGGTCTGGCGATTGGGTCTCTTTCGCCGCCAGGGTCTGCTCTTGGAAGATGGGCGACCCTTGAGCGTGTTCTTTCCCGGGCACGCGGCGGTGGAGGGAGGGCCGGACTTCCGTGAGGCGAGATTGCGGATCGCCGATCGAGACGTGTGCGGAGACATCGAGCTTCATCTCATGCCTTCCGGGTGGCGCCATCATCGCCATGAGCGCGATTCCGCTTATGCCGGCGTGGTGCTTCATGTCTCGCTGCGTCGCGATCCGTTTCCCGGCTCGTCGCGACCCATCGGCGGCGGGATTCCGGAGCTCGTGCTGGAGCCTTATCTGGAGGTCAGCGTCGCCGAGCTGGCGGAGCTCACCGGCGGCCGGCGGGCGGGAATCGCGGCGGAGGATGGAGGCGGGATCCTGCCGCGCTTGGAGCGGTGGGGACGGCTCCGGTTCGAACGACGGCGCAAGGCCCTGGGTCGAATCGCCCTTCTCGTGGGCGCCGACGAGGCGGTCTATCGCGAGGCGATGACGGCGCTGGGATACAAGCGAAACAAGGCTCCGTTCGCGGAGCTGGCTCGGCTGGTGCCGTGGAGGTCCGTTCGGGGAGAAGATCGCGCGCCGCTTGAATCGCTGTACGCCGCCGCGGGAGCTTGTTTGCCATGGAGGGATCGGTGCGGGCGGCCGTCGAACCATCCGAGGCGCCGGCTTTCGGGATGGTGCGCCCTCCTGCCGCGCTGCGGCGGATCGTTGCTGTCGCTGACGGCGGAAGACATCGTTCGGTGGAGCGAGGGGCGGATCGGTTTCGAGCGCGCGTGGGATCTCCAGGCGAACGTCATCTTTCCCGCCCGAGGAGACGCGCGCCTGTTGGAGCGGTTGCGGCCGCCGGCGGTCAGCCGCCCGGTCCGCGACGCCTGCGCGGCGTTGGGCGTGGATCCGTCCCGGCTTGCGAGCTTGTGGCACCATTGGGGGGCGCTCGAATGGCATCGGAATGAGCTTGCTCCGGCCATGGGGGATTGTTAAACTTTTTTCGGTTCCAAGCGAGCGTCCTTGGGGAACGCGTTCACCGGCCGGAGAAGGGGATCGGGCGGGGAGGGCAAAATGCGTCTCAGCGTGGTCCGATGCCCCTTCTGCGATCGGCGCTACAACGTGACGGGCATCCCGTCGGGTACGCGCGTCCTGTGCACTTCCTGCCAATCCGTGCTGACGGTTCCTCGCAGCACGCTGTCGGCCTCCGGTTCCCTGTGGCGGCGATGGATTCCCCAGTCGGCGGCGGCCCAAGTGGCGTTCGCGCTTGTCGGCGGCTTGTTCCTGGCCTGGGGCGGCTATCTGGCCGTTCGAGGGCCGCAGGAGCCGCGGCGCGAGGGGGAGGCGGTCGTCGCGCTCCCGAAGGTCCCGATCACCGGGGCGTCGGTCTCGGAGCCGGGCCATAACATCTGGCTGAGAATCCCTCCCGATCTTCACGACACTGAAAAGTTTGAAAGACGGTGGGCGAAGCCGTTCCTGTTGGTGGGGGAAAAGCATCCCCAAGTCTTTCTCTCCGCGGTGTTCGATAAGTACGCCGAGCTGCTGGAGAAGCTTTATCACACCTTCATGAAAGAATTCGGCGAATCCCTCCGGTTGGAGAACATCGACGCCATCCTGACGATCGTCCTGTATACGCGCAAGGAGAGCTACGAGGCGTGGTGGAAGGACGCGTTCGGCAGAAGTCCGGGCCGAGTGCCCGGCGTCTATAGCTACGATCAACAGCGCGTGGGCTTGCATTACGATCGCGAGCTGAACACCGGCTCCATCACCTCGAAGGAGACGTTGTTTCACGAGGCGATTCACATGATCGTGCACCACTATTATCAGAAGCGAGTGAACGAGGATCGCCCGCAGCCGTGGTGGTTCCAGGAAGGGTTGGGGGGATATTTCGAAGGCATTCGCCAGACCCCCCGAGGCGAGATCGTTCCGGATCCCAAGGTCACCACCTCGCGCCTGGTAGCGCTGAAGGACCTGGAACGGACGTGGTGGGCCAATTTCATTCCGCTCCAGAAGTTGATGAGCTGGACGGTCGAGGACATCTGGAAGGGATGGCACAATGGCTTGCCCGAGCTGGAAGAGGCGAGGCTGATGGCCCAGCTTCAGAACGGGTATGCGGAGTCCTGGGCGCTGGTCCACTTCCTGTGCCAAGGAGAGGGCGGGCTGTATCGCGAGTTCTTCCACGAGTACTTCAAGCTCGAACTGTCGGGTCAAGGAAGCAAGGATTCGTTCGTTGAACTTCTTCGAAAGAAACACCGGATGGAGTTGAGCGATCTCGAGGAGAAATTCAAGGACTACGTACGGACGTTGGAATTGGAATAGGAACAGCCTCGTCACGAATCACGATCCACAAAGACGAGGGGCCTTCTTTCGGGATCCGCCGATCTTTCGCGTCGTCACCTCTCCCTCATGATTGTCGCCACGATTCCAGGTCCTACGGCGGAGGACGCCCTCGCGCAGATCGAGTCCGCCCGGATGATGGGGGCGGACGCCGCTGAAGTGCGCCTGGATTTGCTGGCCTCCCCCGATCCCGCGCCGTTCCTGACGCGCCGGACGCTGCCGTGGATCGTCACGGTCCGTCCCGCCTGGGAAGGCGGACGGTGGTCTCGAAGCGAGGACGATCGGATTGCGCTGCTCCGAGAAGCATCGCGCGGCGGGGCGGACTGGGTGGATGTGGAGTTCAAAGCCTACAAGGATTTCGATCGCGGGCACGCCCGCCTGCTGCTTTCGTATCACGATTTTGAAAAAGTCCCGGATCGACTGGACGCGATCGCGCGCAAGATGGAGGCGCTCGATGCGGACGCGGTGAAGATCGCGTTCGCGGCCCGGAGCACCGCCGATCTTCTGGTGGCGGTGCGGCTTCAGAAGCGGATGAGAGGTCCTTCGGTCGTCGTGGCCATGGGCGAATGGGGCGAGCCGTTGAGGATTCTGTACGCGCGGTACGGAGCCGCCCTCACCTATGCTTCGGCCGGGCGGGGCGCGGAAACGGCGGAGGGGCAGTTGACCGTGGCGGAGCTGGTTCGCGATTACCGCGTCAAGGCGATCGACGGAGGCACGCAGGTCTTTGCCGTGGTCGGGGACCCGGTGGTTCAGGCGAAGAGTCCGAAATTCTTCAATCCGTCGTTCCGGGAGCTGGGACTCAATGCGCGGTGCGTGCCGGTCCGGTTGGACGACGCGGCGCGGTTGCGGGAGGCGATCGACGTGTTGGAGCTTCGCGGCGTTTGCGTGACTGCGCCGCACAAGGAAGCGGTCGTATCGCAGATGGACGCGGTGGACGCCCTCTCGGGGCCGATCGGAGCCGTAAACACCGTCTTGGTGAAGGACGGGCATTTGGAGGGAAGCAACACGGACGCGGCGGGGGCGATGGAGGCGATCCGGGGCGCGGCGATGCGGAAATGGCGGCACGGAGTCTACGGGATGCGGGCGCTGGTCCTGGGCGCGGGAGGCATGGCGCGCGCGGCCGCGTGGAGCCTGCGTCAGGAAGGCGCCCGCGTGACGATCGCCAACCGTACCTTTGATCGGGCGAAGGCCGTGGCGGAGGCGCTGCGGTGCGATTATCTCGCCTGGGATCGTCTGGGCGAAGGGCGGTTCCACGTGGTCGTCAACGCCACGACGGTGGGAATGGGAACGGATGAATCGCCGCTTCCCCCGTCGTTCTGGTCGCGCGACATGGTGGCCTTTGACGCCGTTCATACGCCTCGGGTGACCCGGTTTTTGCGGGAGGCGGCGGCCGCGGGCGCCGAGGTGGCGGACGGCGTGGAGGCGTTCGTGCGGCAGGCGTCGCGCCAGCTCCAGATCTTCACCGGGCGGAGCGTGCCGACGGAGGTGCTCAAGGAATTCACGCGCACGCTGTGACGTCCGGCGTCATGGCGCGCTCATTCGACGGTCACGACCTCCATTCCTTTCCATACGCAGGCCGCCAGCTCGATGACGTCGTGATTGAGCAGCCGGATGCAGCCGTTGGACGCCTTGGTGCCGATCGTGTGCGGTTCGTTGGTGCCGTGGATGCCGAAGCCGAAGTAGCCGGGGGCGTCCAGCCCGATCCAGTACTCGCCGAGCGGATTCTTGGCATGGCCGTACGGAATGGGATTGGTGAGCTTTTCTTGAGTGAGCCATTCCGCCGGAGCGGTCCAGGAGGGCTTCGGGTTCTTGATCCCGACGGTCCACCGGGTCGCCGGCGTCTTGTCGTCGGTCCCGATGCACGTGGGATACGCCTTGAACGGCACGCCTTCGTAGCACAGCCATAGCGTGTAGAGGGATTTATCCGCAAAGAGGCTCCATCGGCCCCGCGTGACGCGGAGTTTGGCGCCCGCCCGAATGATGCGGCCGGGATTGAGGCCGTTGAGCAGGAACAGCAGACCCGGCTCTCCATGAAAGGAGTTAACCTGCCTGGAGAAGGTCGTCGGATTCTGGCCTTGGACCAATGGCAGGAATTCCACGTCGCGGTCATCGGGGTGGGTCATCAGAAGCCGCTTGTTAAGCGCCGTTCCCTGCTCCGCCGCTTCGAGGCGGAGGTTGTCGTGTTCGGCATTTAGGAAGACTTCGGCCAGGGCTTTTCGAGCCTCGAAGTAACGCTCCGCTTCCAGGAGGCTTTTCCATGAGGGCGAGGGAGGAGCCGCGGGTTCCGGTTCTTGAGCCGGAGGGGCCGGTGGCGGGGCCGCGGGGAGCGCGGCGCTTGAAGCGGGAGCGCTCGGAGCGGGAGGCGGTGGTGGAGCGGACGGAGTGGGCATCGCCGCTGTCTTTTCGACGTCCCGGGGCGGCCGGGCGTTCCGCGGCGGAGACGCATCGGCGACCTGCGCGGACAAGGAAGCGGCGCCGCCTCCGCGAACGGCGACGAAATAGACGGCCACGGCGGTGGATGCGATCGCGACGAGCGCCAGCGGCCATCGCCGGGATTCGGATCTGGCTCGAGCCATGAAGGTCCCCCTCTCCATGCGAAGCGTTCGGCCTCCAATATGTGGTCGGTTTGGCGCGCTGTCAAGTTGTAAATTATAAATTATAAAGTGTGTTACAAATAATTTTGAGAATATATTGTGGCGTTACAAATACTTTTGAGAATTAATCGTAACGTTACGATATATTTTGAAAAGTTATTGTAACAGGCAAGGGGTCAAACTTGCAGGCCGGGTGGCGGAGCGATACATTTGGAGGGATGCCCGCCCCCCGCACATTGTTCGAGAAGATCTGGAACGACCACGTGGTGTGGGTCGAGCCCGACGGACCGGCGGTGCTCTATATCGACCTGCACTTGATCCATGAGATGACCTCGCCCCAGGCGTTCGCCGGCCTGCGGCGCCGGAATCGGCCCGTCCGCCGTCCCGACCGCACGGTGGCCACGGTGGACCATGTCATCCCCACTCGCGATCCGAACCGGATCTCCGATCCCGCCGTCCAAGAGGTGCTCGCCGCCATCCGGCGCAACTGCGCCGAGTTCGGCATCCGCCTGCATGAAGTCGGAAGCGAGCATCAGGGAATCGTTCACGTCATCGGTCCGGAACTGGGCCTGACCCAGCCGGGCATGACCATCGTCTGCGGCGACAGCCACACGAGCACCCACGGCGCGTTCGGAGCCCTCGCCTTCGGCGTGGGCACGAGCGAAGTGGAGCATGTGCTGGCCACGCAGTGCCTGCTCCAGCGCCGGCCCAAGACGTTCGAGGTGCGCGTCGAGGGGCGCCTGCGACCGGGCGTAACGGCGAAGGATCTCATTCTGACGTTGATCGCCCGGATCGGCATCGGCGGCGCCACCGGACACGTGTTCGAATATCGGGGAAGCACACTGCGAGCGCTCTCGATGGAGGAGCGCATGACGATCTGCAACATGTCCATCGAAGCGGGCGCGCGCGCCGGGCTGGTGGCGCCGGACGATACGACGTTCGCCTGGCTGGAGGGCCGCCCCTTCGCGCCGCGCACGTTCGAGGCGTTTCGGGACTTGACGACGGACGAAGGCGCCACGTTCGACCGGTCCGTCTCGATCGACGCCGGCGCGCTGGAGCCCATGGTGACCTGGGGCACGAATCCCAGCATGGGCATCCCCATCAGCGGCGCCATCCCCGCGGACGCTTCGGAACCGGCGCTCCGGTACATGGATTTCCGTGCGGGCGAGCCGGTGCTCGGCCATCCCATCGACGTCGTCTTCATCGGAAGCTGCACCAACTCGCGGATCAGCGACCTGCGCGCCGCCGCGTCCGCGTTGAAGGGCCGGAAGGTGAAGGCGCGCGTCCTCGTCGTGCCAGGCTCCCAGCAGGTGAAGCGCCAGGCCGAACGCGAGGGACTGGACCACATTTTCCGCGAGGCGGGCTGCGAGTGGCGCGAGCCCGGCTGCTCGATGTGCATCGCGATGAACGGCGACGAGCTGCGCGAGGGCCAGTACTGCGTGTCCACTTCGAACCGCAATTTTGAAGGCCGCCAGGGCAAGGGCGGCCGCACGATCCTGGCCAGTCCCCTGACCGCCGCGGCGTCGGCCGTCGAGGGTCGCGTGGCCGACCCGAGGAAATATCTCTGATGGACCCGATCACGTCGTTCCGCGGCAAGGCGGTGGCGCTGAACCAGCCCAACATCGACACCGATCAGATCACGCCCGCCAATTACACGAAGGTGACCGACAAGACCGGCCTGGGGAAGATCCTCTTCGCTCATTGGAGGTACAAGAATCCGGCGTTCGAACCGAATCCCGATTTCCCGCTCAACCGCCCCGGCGCCGAGGGGGCCACGATCCTCGTGGCGGGCGACAACTTCGGCTGCGGCAGCTCGCGCGAACACGCGCCGTGGGCGCTCGTGGGCTACGGATTCCGCGCCGTTGTGTCCACGTCGTTCGCCGACATCTTCCGCAGCAACGCCCTCAAGAACGGGTTGGTGCCGATCGCCGTGGATCCGGCCACGCATCGCGAGGCGCTCGAGGCCGCCGAACAACATCTGGAGCTCGAAGTGGATTTCCCCGCCCAGACGATCACGCTTCCGTCCGGACGATCCGCGTCGTTCCCCGTCGATTCCTTCGCCAAGCGTTGCCTCGTTCAGGGCGTCGACGAGCTGGGCTATTTGCTCGCGCACGAGCCCGACATCGCCGCGTACGAGTCGGCGCGAAAAAAGTAGCCGCTTGCCCGTTCGCGCCGCAGCCGGTATTCTTGGCCCGCCATGAACACCTATCGCGTGGGGGTCCTGGGAGGCGACGGGATCGGTCCGGAAGTGACGGCGGAAGCCGTCAAGGTCCTTCAGGCCGCGGCGGCCCGGTTCGGGTTCGGCCTGGAGCTCGTCGACTATCCCTTCGGCGCGGAGCACGCCCTCAAGACGAACGAACTGATTCCCGACCGCGCGTTCGAGGAGATGAAGACGCTTGACGCCATTCTCCTGGGCGCGGTCGGCGATCCGCGCTTCGAACCGGGCCATCTCGAGTTCGGCATCGTGGGGCGGCTGCGGTTCGGCCTGGACTTGTACGTCAATCTGCGGCCCATCAAGCTGTACGCGGAGCATCTCTGCCCGCTGAAAGGGCGGCGCCCCGAGGACCTTCAGATGGTCGTGGTGCGGGAGAACACGGAGGACGCGTATCGCGGGCAGACCCGAATCGACCACAAGGGCACGCCCGAGGAGACGGCCGTCCAGGAGATGTTCTACACCCGGCGCGGTACGGAGCGCATCATCCGGTACGCATTCGAGCTGGCGCGTTCGCGGCCGCGCAAGACCCTCACCCTGGTGGACAAGGCCAACGCCGTCCGGGCGCACGACCTTTACCGGCGCGTCTTCGCCGACGTCGCCAAGGAGTATCCCGGCGTGACGACCGACGCGATCTACGTGGACGCCTGCTGCATGTGGATGATCAAAAATCCGGATCGCTTCGACACGGTCGTGACGACCAACATGTTCGGCGACATCATCACCGATCTCGGCGCCGTGCTCCAAGGCGGACTGGGCATCGCCGCTGGCGGCAACATCCATCCGGGACGGGTCTCGGTGTTCGAGCCGATTCATGGATCCGCGCCGAAGTACCGCGGGCAGAAGAAATCGAACCCGCTGGCGGCGATCCTCGCGGGCGCGATGCTCCTGGAGCACGTGGGCGAACCGGCGGCGGCGCGCGCGGTCGAGGACTCGGTCGCCGGCCTGCTCCGGAGCCGCCGCATTCCTTCGATCGGGACCGACAGCGGGATTCCCACTCCGGCGGTCGGCGATGCGGTCGTCGCGGAGCTCGCGAGGTGACCGGGCGAGTCTCTCCTCCTCCCCCCGCTCCAGAGGACGTGCCCTTGCCGGAGGCCCTTCCGGCGCCGCCCCTCTCCTTTTCCGATTCCACGACGTCGCTGCGGCGCCAGCTCCTGCGCCTGACGTGGCCGGTGGTGCTCCAGAACATCTCGCGGACGTTCATGCTCCTCGTTGATACCGCGATGATCGGTCGGGTCGGGACGTCCGCCATGGCTTCCATGGCGATCATCGCGCCCATCGTCCATTCGATCTTCTCGCTCCTGGTCGTGCTGGGCGTGGCGACGCTGGCCACCGTGGCACGGGCGACGGGAGAAGGCGATCGCGTCCGTCAGGAGCGGGCCGCGGCGACCTCGCTCCTGGCGGCGCTGGGAAGCGGCGGGGTCCTGATGCTCTTGGGACTCGTCCTCGCGCCGCTGGTGGTGGAAGCGTACCGGGACGCTTCGACGGCGCCGGTGCTGGCGGCCGCGCACGACTACACGAGGCTCATCGTTCTGGCGCTTCCGCTGATCCTGCTGGAGGAGGCGTCGGCCGCGACGCTGCGCGGCGCGGGGGACACCCGCACGCCGATGATCGTCGCGCTGGCGGCCAATGCGCTCAACGTCTTCGGCAACTACGTCTTCATCTTCGGAGCGTTCGGGACTCCCGCGTTGGGCGTGGTGGGAGCGGGTCTTTCCACGGCGATCTGTCATTCTCTTCAAGGTCTCGTCCTGACCGGACTGCTCTTCACGCGGCGGTCTCCGATCCGGCTGTCGGGGCGGTCGTTCGCCGGCGTGACGCGCGACGCCTGGGCGCGGTTGGGCCGCATCGCCGGTCCCGCCGTGCTGGAGCCGCTGGTCATACAAAGCGGATTCCTGGTTTACCTTAAATCGATCTCGATGCTGGGACCGGCGGCGCTGGCGGCCCACCGCACGGCCATCACGATCGAGTCGCTGTCGTTCATGCCGGGCTACGGTTTCTCCGTGGCCTGCTCCGTGGCGGTCGGACAGTTGCTGGGCGAACGCCGCCCCGACGTCGCGGTCCGCGCCATCCGCGAGTCGGTCGTGCTGGCGGCATTGCTCATGAGCGTCCTGGGCGTGGCGTTCCTGGCGATCCCCGAAGTCCTCATGGGAGTGTTCATACGCCAGGACGCCGACGTCATCGGGGCGGGGGCCGCGTGCCTGCGAATCGCTTCGCTCGAACAGCCCTTGCTGGGGGCGGCGATGGCGCTGGCGGGGGCGTTGCGGGGCGCGGGGGACACCCGCAGCCCCGTGGCGGTCGGCGCCTTGGGCGTGTGGGGCATTCGCGTTCCGCTGGCCTACGCGCTGGCGTTTCCCGCAGGCTTGGGGTTGACCGGCGTGTGGATCACGATGATCGTGGATTGGGGCGCAAGGGCGGCGGCTTTTGCTTGGATCGTCCGGCGAGGTTCGTGGAAGAGATAGGAAGATCCGGATCCATAGATCCTCTATAATGCGGCGGTTTTCTGGAGGTCTGACATGAGTCCTGCGACGTGGATGGGCGCGGCCGCCGTGTTGATCGCGACGTGTCTGGCCCCTTTGCGGGGGCACTCCCGGGACGTCGCGTCGCAAGACGCGGCCGAACGGGTGCTCCGGCGCGTGGACGAGGCGCTCGCCCGAAATCTCGAACAATTGCGCCGCGCGATTCTGGAAGACGTCCGTCGGGAACTGAGCGCCTGGAAAGGCGCGTCCTTATCCGGGGACGTCGATAAGGCGCTGGAGCTGATCACCGCCGATCTGCTGCGGCGGCACGCCGAGTATCTCGCCGGCGACGAACTCGAGGGACGCAACTCGGGGTATCCCGGCAACGACAAGGCGGCGGAATACGTCACCGGCGTCATGAAGCGGTGCGGCCTCGCGCCGGCGGGCGACCAGGGAGAGGACGGCGCGCCGACCTATTTCCAGGCGTTCAAGGTGGCCGGGCGGACCACGCGGAATTGCCTTGGTTTTCTGGAAGGAACCGATCCCGTCTTGAAGAAGGAGATCCTGGTCGTGGGCGCGCACCACGATCATGTCGGGACGGCCGATCAGAGGCATTGGGGCCGTCTGGGACGCGAGAAAGGCGACGACTCGATCTGGAATGGGGCGGACGACAACGCGTCGGGCACCTCGACCGTCCTGGGGCTCATTCGCGCGTTCGGGGAGGGCGGCCTGCGCACGAAGCGCTCCATTCTCTTCATGACCTTCAGCGGAGAAGAAGGGGGGCTGCTCGGATCCCGGTGGTACGTGAATCACCCCTCGTTTCCGTTGAGCCGGCACGTCTTCATGCTCAATCTGGACATGGTCGGTCGCAACCCGGATCGCCCGGTGGAGATCCACGGCGTCGGGTCAGCGGAAGGCGGCGCGATCCGCCGCGCGGCGGAGGCGGCCGTCCGAAAAGCGGACCTTAAGGCAGACATCAAGGACGGCGTGGAGATCACCGGCGGAGACAGCGACCATTCCTCCTTTCGCGACAAGGGAATACCGTTCACCTTCTTCTTTACCGGATTCCACGCGGATTATCATCGCGTGACCGACCATGCCGACCGGCTGGCCTATGATCACATGGTCAAGATCGGGAAGGCGTCCGCCCACCTGCTTCTGGAACTGGGTCAGGCGGAGGCGCGCCCGACGTATCGTCAGCCGAGGTTCGACGGCATCGACCCCCCCAAAGCGGGTCGCCGGCTGGGCATCCAGGCATCGGTACCGACGGACGAGGAGTACGAATCGCTGGGATTGGCCGCGTCGGAAGGGGCGCTCAAGGTCGACCTGGTCGCGTCCGGTTCGGTGGCCGAGCAGGCCGGCTTGGAAGCGGGGGATTACGTCGTCGCATTGGACGGACGCCGTTTGAAGCGGAGCGCTCCGCGGGAAGATTTGATTCGCGCTTTGGAAATGGTGAAGCCCGATCGCGAAACCGAGATCGAGATCATTCGCGGCGGGAAGCGGGTGAAACTCAAGGGGACATGGGACAAGTGAGATCGTCTCGCGTCTGGGCGGCGCCGTGCGTATTAGTATTACTCTACGGTTTTCATCGGAGGTTTCATGACCCGCGTCTTCGCTTTGTGGCTGCTTCTGGTTCTTCCGCTTCTGGCGCAGGAAGGTTCATCGACATCGTCGGATCTGGACGGTGCCTGCGCGTTGATCAAAGCCGGCGGCCTTGAGGAGCACCTGAAGTATCTGGCCAGCGATGAGCTGGAAGGCCGCTGTAGCGGATTTCCGGGAAACGACAAGGCGAGCGAGTACGTCGCCAAGCATTTCGAGAAGATCGGGCTGAAACCCATCGTCGAGTCGAAGGACGGCGAAAAGAGCTACTTCCAGCCGTTCAAGGTGGGCGGCCGGGCGACCCGCAATTGCCTCGGATTCGTGGAAGGGACGGATCCGAAACTGAAAGAAGAGATCGTGGTGATCGGAGCGCACCACGATCATGTCGGCAAGAAGGGGCAACCCAACGCCGGCCGCATGGACAACCCGAGGGGCGATAAGGATGACACCATCTGGAACGGCGCCGACGACAATGGGTCGGGCACGGTGACGGTGCTCGAAATCGCGCGGGCGTTCATGGAGGGCAAGGTCCGGACCCGCCGATCCGTGCTGTTCATGACGTTCAGCGGCGAGGAGTTCGGGCTGCTGGGATCCAAACATTACGTGAGCAAGCCCGCTCTGCCTTTGGCTCAAACCGTCGCCATGATCAACCTCGACATGGTCGGACGCAACGGAGATAAGAAACTGGACGTCGGGCATGTGGCCACCGCGGACGAATGGACCGATCTGATCCAGAAGGCGGCCGAGGCGGTGGGCTTGGCCTACAAGACGACGCCGCTCACGCCGCCCTACAGCGATCATGCCAGCTTCGCCTCCAAGAACATTCCGGCGATCCACTTCTTTTCGGGATTCCACGAGGATTATCACCGCCAGACGGACCACTGGAACAAGATCGACTATTCCAACATGGAAAAGATAGGGAAGTTCGGACTGAGACTCCTCGTTTCGGTGGCGAACCTGGACCACCGCATGGAATACAAGGGCCGGTCCGGCCCCGCCTCGCGACGCAAGATCGGCATTCGGTTCGAGGAGCTGGGAGAAGAAGAAGCCAAGGAGCTGAAGCTTCCGGAGGGGCAGGGAGGGGTGCGGATCACCGCGGTGAGCGAAGGCTCCGTCGCCGAGGAATGCGGCCTGAAGGAAGGCGATATCATCGTTGAACTCAACGGGAAATCGCTGCCGGCGCCGGGCGCTCAGACGGAGTTCCGCAAGATCCTGCGCGGCGTGAAGGACAACACGGACGTGCCCATCGTCGTCTTGCGGGGCGGGAAGCGGGTCGAGCTGACGGCGAAGTGGGAGAAATAGTTTTCAGTTCTCAGTATTCAGTTCTCAGTTCTTGGCCGTCAGCTTTTCACGGCCGGCATTGTTCGTTTCACCGTTCACCCTCGCCAGTGTGCCACGTATTTTCCCTCTTCTGAAAACTGACGACTGAGCACTGACAACTCCCTATGGACCCCCTCGACCGCATCCTGGACGCCAATTTCAATCGCGCGCGCGAGGCGCTGCGCGTCCTGGAGGACCTCTTCCGGTTCGGGCGGGACGACGCGGCCGCGCAGGAGTCGCTGAAGGGGTTGCGCCATCGCCTGGCCGCCATGGAGCGGCCGCTGTCGGGCCGGTTGCTCTCGGCGCGCGATTCGGTTCGGGACGTGGGACGCCGCTTGGACCTTTCGCGCTCGGGAACGCTGGCGGACCTCGCCGCCGCGAACTTCAAGCGCCTGGAGGAGGCGCTGCGCTCGATCGAAGAGGCGTCGCGGGGACGGGAACCGGCGGTCCGCGGCGCCGCCGCGTCGCTCCGGTTCGACGCGTATGACGCCGAGAAGCGGTTTCTTCCTCCGCTCATCCGGCGGATTCACCTCGAACGGGTGCATCTCTATGTGCTTTTGGATCCGCAGGCAACGCACCGCCCGCTGGCGCGCGTGGCGCGGCAAGCCGTGCGCGGAGGGGCGGAGATGTTGCAGCTCCGGATGAAGGGGCGGTCCGCCGCCGACGTGAAGCGGGCGGCGGCGGAGATCGTTCGGATCGCGCATGGCGAGGGGGCGCTGCTCATCGTCAACGACCGGCTCGATCCGGCGGCGGACGGCGTCCATGTGGGCCGGAACGATCCATCCATCGCGCAGGCCAGAAGCCGCCTTCCGGCGGACGCGATCGTGGGCGCGACGACGCACTCCTTCGCGGCCGCGCGCCGGGCGCGCGCGGCGGACTATTTGTCGTGCGGCCCCATGTTCGCGACTCCCTTGAAACCTCATCTGGCGGCGCGGGGCCTGGACTATTGGTCGCGGGCCAAGGCGCTGGGAGTGCCGCTCTTCGCGATCGGCGGCATCACGCGGGAACGTTTGCCGGGGTTGGTGCGGCGGGGCATCGATCGGATCGCCGTATGCTCCGGCGTCATCGCGCAGCCCGACGTGGAGAAGGCCGCGCGGGCGATGCGCCGGATGCTGGGGGAGCGAGGCTGAAAGCGCTCACCGATCGATTCCGCGACTTCGAGAGCCGGGGCTCTTGAAGATCCGGCGGAGGTGGTGAAGCGCAGCGGAGTATCCTTCCGAGACGGACAGGAAATCCAAGCCCGCCAGAAACAAACCCGGTTCCTTGGCGTCCGGAACGCACCAGATCACTTTGGCGATGGCCTCGACCGGTTGCTTGACGTGCGGAACGCGCGCGACGGCGCGCACGACTGTGTGGCGCCGGAGCGCCGTCTTGACGACCACGCCCATGCCGCATTCGCTCAGATTGCGGAGCGCGACTCCGAGGTCGGCCGATCTCTTGCCGAAAATCCGGCCCAGCGGCCCCTGCTCGACGAAAATTTCAACCGGGCCGCTTTCCAGCGGGATCCTTTCGAAGCGGCGGCTGGGACGGACCGCCGCCTTGAGCGCGATGCGCCTGGCCAGCGTCCGCCGGGATCGGCGCGTCATGGGCGAATTCCTCCGTCTCGGATGCGTGAGTATACTGAATCCGATACGGTTCCGCTCGCGGCGGGATCGCATCGAGGCCTCGGTGTCCCTATCTTGACACATGTCGGACCGCGACCTAGGATTCCTTACGTCGCGTCCACTCCCCGAACTCTCGGGAGGCCATGACCATGCCTACTACATTCGACGGATGAATCCCGCACCGCATGGTTCCAATGGGGTTCCCGTCATCGGTTCCGCCGCGGGACTTCGATTCGAGCTTGAACTTCAGGCATCGGAGTCTCTGGAGGCTCTCGCGGATCCGTTCGTGGCGCTCCATGAGGCCGGCCCTCAGTCCAGGGTTCTGCTGGCCCGCATCGCCGACGCGAGCGGAGCGTCGCTCCGCCCGATCGCCTTGAAAATCCAGCGAAGCGGCGCGGACCCCTCCTCGGCGACCAATCCGCAGATCGACGCCTCCTGGCGGAACAAGAGGCGATCGCTCGAGGCGGCGCGCGGCGACGAAGTCGTGGGACTCTTCGATCTCGGAGGCGGATCCGAGCCCCTCAAGCCGGTCACGTTTTGCAAGAAGATGCGCTGTTATTTTCATCCCCTCTGCCCGTCCTGCCGGAAGGGATTCCTGGAGGATTGTCGGGACGACGGCCTGCTTCGCGACAGCGGCCTTCCGGCTTATTCCGAAAGCTCCGAACGATACCTGTATTGCCCGCGGTGCGCCGCGGAGCGAAAGGAGGGGCCCCGCGCGTTTTACCGCCAAGCCGCGGCGCCGCACGTTCCGGGGCGGGAAGGCGTGCGAATCGTCGTCGGCGCGGCGCTGTACCGCGACTTCGCGCGCGCGCTGAGCGGCGACCTTGCGGAAGCGGACCGCGAATTCTTGCGCCGGCATTTTCCTTGCTTCGGCTGCGCGTTGAGGTCCGAGTGCTATCCCGCGGAAACCGGCGGCGCGTCCGCCATACCGGCGGAGTCGCGGCTGGTTCCGTTATCCTTCCACGAGTTCCACGCCCTCGCGCTGGAAGCGCTGCACGTCCATTTCGACGAGCTCATGGACCTGCTGGGGGGACGCCCCTGGGACGATTTGCGCCGCGGCGCCTCGGAACCCGAAGGGCGGGCCGGGCTGTTGAGCCTGCTGGACGCGAAATTGTCCGCGCCGCTTCCGTGGCTGTTCCGGCGGGATTCGACGGGGCGTTTCCCGCTCGAAGTCTTGTATCTGAAGCTGACGGCGCTGGCCCAGCTCTTCCGCGGGCTGCGGCGCTGGTTCGCGACGGCCGGTCCGACCTTTTCGGGTCTCGACGCCTCGAAGGTGATGGCCGAGTTCCGGGCGGCCGAGACCGACTGGCCCGCGTACTGGAATTTCAAGGTCAAGCTGCTGGATCTGGCGCCCGGTCCTGGGGTGGTCGCGGAAACGTCGCGACCGCCGCTTCGTCGGCTGGGCTTGCTGTTCTTGAGGGCGCTGGCCGTCCATGACCGGCAGGATCCGCGGGTGGTGGAGCAGGCCGCCCAGCGCGTGCTGGCGAAACTGGCCGATGCCGCGCCGAGCGGCGGCGGACCTTCGCTCAAGGAAGAACTGGTCGAGCAGGCGCGCTGGCAGCTCGAAGCGGAACGCGATGTGTTCGACTCCAGCGGGCTGCTTTATGCCGAGGCGGACCGAAAGGAATCCCCCAATCTGGTTCCGAAACGCCTGTGGTCCGACCTTTTGGTCTTCGGCCTGCGGCTTCTCTCCGAGCTGCCGGACTTCGGGTGGCCGGCGTCGGACACGCAAGCCGCGCTGGATCAGGGGGTCGAAGCGATGCGCCTCTTCGTGGCGCGGACGTTCGTCGAACTCTTCGACGCGGCCGGGCGCAACGAGGAGGTCCGGCGCGTCTGCCAGGCGGGTGTGGGGGGATCCATGACCGAAACGCGCTCCGAATCGCCCCGAACGGCGTGAAGACACAGGCGAATGAGCCGCGCCGATTATTGACTCCGAAGGGGAAACGAGGATATTGTCCCGACGAGGGCGCCCATTTCGGAACCTCATGGCGATCAAATTGACGGTGACCCGCTCGACCGGCGATGGAGTCGAGGTCGTGGAGCATTCCTTTCGCAAGGAATCCATTACGATCGGCCGCGCCGCCGGCAACGATCTGCTTCTGGTGTCGCCGGACCGCATGGTCTCGTCGAAGCACGCCCGGATCGACAAGCGAGGCGAAGCCTATTTCGTGACCGACGTCGGCAGCATGAACGGCTCGCTGCTGAACGACGTGAAGCTGGAGTCCAACCACCCGGCCGTGCTCAAGAGCGGTGATCAGCTTCGTTTGGGCGTGTTCAGCATCAAGGTCCTGATCGAGGACGAAGATTTCAGGACGACGCTGCGGCGCATCGACCCCTTGCGGCTGGCGGCGCGGCTGGCGGACGATTTGAGCATCGAGTACGCCCGGCATTTCGGGGCCTCCGCCGAGGAACGGAAAAGGGCGCTTCAGGCGCGGCTGAAATCGGCGCTGGCTTCGGCCGACCCTGAGACGGTCCAGGCGACGTTGACGTGGGTGCAGGAGCGCTTCAAAGGGATGGAGCAGGCTCCGTCGCAGGACGCGGAGCAGGCAAAGAAGAAGGAAGCGCTGGTCCAGGCCGGCTTGGAGGCGATCCGAGGCCTGTCCACCCGATTCGTCGGAGAGACCGCCTTCGAACGTCCAGAGGACGTGGAGAAGCTGTGCCGGCTGATCGAACAGGTGCTCCAGGTGACGTTCGAGTGGGTGTCGAGCTGCTTGAAAGGACGGCGGGAATTCGAGAACCAGTTCGACGCCGATCTCACGCTGGTCTTCGCCAAGGGGGGTAATCCGATCAAGTCGGCCGGATCGCCGGCCGACATCGGGAAGTACCTGCTGGATTGGAAGAATCCACGCGACCCCGCCGTGAGCAAGGAGGCCCTGGACAGCGCGTTTCGAGATCTCACCATGCATCAGCTCGGCCTGCTGGCCGGCGTGCAGGAATGCGTGCGGATGTTGCTCCAGAAGTTGGATCCCAAGGTCCTGGAGGATCAGGTCGTCGCGGAATCGGAAGGGCTGGGCAAGCTGGCGGCGAAACTGGCCGTATCCAAGAAGGCCTGGCAGAAGTACGTGGCCACTTACCAGGAATTGCTGGAGGAGAACAGCAAGCTCTTCAACGAGATCATCTTCCCGAATATTCGGAAGGGATATCTGGCGTCGCACGCGTCGCAGCATGCGCCTTCGCAGGCGTCGCGGCCGGGGGAGGAGATATAAGCTCGAGGTCGCGGAGGAGACGGAGTTCGCAGAGAAGAAGATTAAACCAAGGAGGCACGGAGACACGGAGAAGATTTTCAGGGAGATATGGAGATAGGGGAGAGATAGGGAGATATTTTTTTTGTAGCGTTGACTCCGTCGGGCCCGTTTCGATCTCCATATCTCCAGCAATCTCCACATCTCCCAAATTTTTCTCCGTGCCTTCGTGTCTCCGTGGTAAGGTTTTCTTCTCCGTGTCCTCCGATTTCTCCGTGACCTCGAAAAGGAGCATCGAACGTGAAAGCAACGGCGATGAGCGTGGTTGTGGGGGCGGCCGCCTTCCTCCTGGCGGGATGCGGAGGGCCGAAAGCGCTTCTGGTTCGCGGCATGGATCCCCTCAACGTCAACGAGCGAGGGGAGTCCACTCCCGTGCAGGTGCGTATCTACTTCCTCAAAGGCCAGCAGCGATTCGTTTCCGCTCCGTACGAGGACTTGTGGGTGAAAGACAAGGAAGTGCTGGGCGACGACTATCTGGCCGACCCGATCGTCATCACAGTCCACCACAAGCAGGACAAACCGGAATCGGTTCCTTTGCCGGAGTTGAAGCCGGAAGTGGGGTACGTCGGGATCATGGCGCTCTATCGCAAGAAGGACGAAGACGGCAAGCCGCGCGTGGTCGTGCCCAAGGACAAGGTCGACGACTTCGTCTTCGAATTCATCGGCTATCGGATCGAATTGAAGAATTAGGAGATATTCCAAGGGATGCCGAGATATTGGAGATATGGAGAGATAGGAGAGGTGGAGATAAAACCCCGATTCGAAGAGGGTATGTCTCCGAGATCCCGATAATCTCCGAGGCGCCGGCATGGACTACTACCAGAAAGTCCTGTGGAGCGAGGGGATGTTCCTCGTTCCGCAGCACTTCCAGCAGTGGGATCGGTACTTCGAGAATCTGATCCACCAGCGGACCCGCGCCCTACAGCCGCTGGGCTGGGGCGTGTCGTCGCTTCAGATCCGGGAGGAAGCGCTGGTCGGCGGCGAGTTTTCGGTCGCGCGCTGCTCGGCGATCCTGCCGGACGGGCTGCTCGTCGATGTGCCCGATCTGGACGAAGCGCCGGCGGCTCGGCCGGTCGGCCCGCATTTCGAGTCCAAGAAGGATCGACTGGGCGTCTATCTGGGAATTCCGGTCGCCAAGCCGGGGACTGCGCTCTGCGCCGCCGACGGCAGCGCCTCCGACCGCCCGACCCGCTATCAGAAGCGCCTGGTCACGGTGAACGACGCCAACACGGGCGCGGGGGAGCGGGAGATCACGGCCGCCCGCAAGAGCTTGAGGATTCTCTTCGAGGGCGAAGCTCAGGATGATTACACGACGCTCAAGATCGCGGAATTGATCCGCACGGCGACGGGCGCGTTCGCGCTCGGCGAGGGGTACGTTCCGCCATGCCTCTACGTCTCCGCGTCGCCGCATCTTCAGACCATCCTGCGGCGGATTCTGGAAATCCTGTCGAGCAAGAGCAGCGAGTTGTCCAAGCAGCGCCGGCAGCGCTCGCAGGGGCTGGTCGAGTTCACGATGTCGGAAGCGGCCAACTTCTGGTTCCTGCACACGGTGAACGCCTACATCCCGGCGCTCATGCATTATTTCAACCGGTCGCAGGTCCACCCCGAGGCGGTGTATCTCGAATTGGCCCGCCTGGCGGGGGAGCTCTACACGTTCGCGGGCGAGGGCCATCCCAAGGACGTGCCGGCGTACGCGCACGAGGATCCGGCCTCCACGTTCATCGGGCTCGAGGAGACGATCCGCAAGCTCATGGAAACGGTCATCCCGACCCGCTGCGTGCCGATCGCGTTGGAGAAGACGCGCGAAAGCCTCTACACGGGGCGCGTGCCGGACGAGCAGATGCTGGAGAAGGCGCAGTTTTACATCGCCGTCATGGCCGGCGTGCCGGAGGAGAAGATCGTCCGCGAGGTGCCGCTCAAGGCGAAGGTCAGCTCGCTCGATCGCGTCCCTCAGCTCATCACGCAGGCCCTTCGCGGGATGCCGGTGAAGCACTTGGCCACGCTGCCCGCGGAGATTCCGGCTCAGCCGGGGCGTACGTATTTCCACCTTCAGAAGATGGGAGAGCATTGGGACGCGGTCCGCGCGTCGCGGACGATGTCGATCTTCATTCCGCCGGAATTCACGGGTCTCAAGCTGGAACTCATGGCGGTCAAGGAGTAATTCATGAAAACCATCGGCCATCCCGTCCTGGTGGGGTTGCCGGACCTGTGCGTGGACGTCCTGACGTTCGCGCTGCAGATTCGGAAGATGCCGGATCCGGGGGAGTACGAGGCTTTCCGTCAGCAGGTGGAGGATCTGTTCGCCTCCTTCGACGCCCGCGCGAAGGAGGCGGGCGTTTCGGACGAGGACGCGCAGATGGCGAAGTATGCGCTCGCCGCGTTCCTCGACGAGATCGTGCTCAACTCGAACTGGTTCTTGAAGGACGCGTGGGCCGGCACGCCGCTTCAGATGCAGTACTTCAACGATTTCTCGGCGGGCGAAGAGTTCTATCACAAGCTCGAGTCGTTGCGCAATTCGGACGATCCGCGGAAGCTCGACATCCTCGAGGTCTACTACCTTTGCTTAGCCTTGGGGTTCAAGGGACGTTACAGCGACCTCAAAGGAATGGAGCGCTTGAAGACCTTGATGGATGGGGTGTCGAAGGAGATCCGAAAGGCGCGCGTCAAAGGAGCCGACGGGCTGGCGCCGGCCGGCTTGCCGCCCGATCCCGCCGCGGGAGTCGTCAAGCGCTTTCCGGTGTGGATCATCGCGGTGGCGTGCGGGGCCGTGCTGCTGATCCTGTACACGGTCTTTTCCTCCGTGCTGGGGATGGTTCATGGCGGCGTCGTGGAGTCGTTCGGGTAGCCTGAATTTCCGCGTAGCGCGCGGAAATTCAGGCTAAGGAGGCCACTCGATGTTCCGTGCTTTGATGAGCGAAACCAGCGTCGGCATCGTGGCGCTGATCGTCCTGATTCTCCTCGTCTGGTTCGGCGGCCATTACCTGGGCATGCCGGAAAACACGCGCGCGCTCATCGCCGGACTGGTGACGGTCGTCTGGTTCGCGGTTTTCATCGCGCAGCGGATCCTCGTCGTCCGGCGGGCCGTGGCGATCGAGGATCGGCTGAGAAGCCAGGCACAGGAACAGATGGCGGGCGTGCGGCCCGATCGGAAGCCGCAGATCCAGGCGCTCGAGAAGCAGCTCGGCGAGGCGATCCAGACGCTCAAGACCAGCCGGCTGGGGAAGGGGGCGCTGTACGCGCTCCCCTGGTACATCATCATCGGACCGCCGGGTTCGGGAAAAAGCACCGCGCTCCAGGAGTCGGGCCTGAATTTTCCCTACACGAACCAGGGGCGCCGCGGGATCCGCGGCGTCGGCGGAACGCGCAATTGCGATTGGTGGTTCACCGATCAAGGCATCCTGCTGGACACGGCCGGGCGGTACACGACGGAGCTGGAGGATCGCGACGAGTGGCTCGCTTTCCTGGACATGCTCAAAAAGTGCCGCAAGCGCAAGCCGATCAACGGCGCCATGGTGTGCATCGCGATTCCCGACCTGCTTCAGGCGACCGAGGCGGAACTGGAATCGCACGTGCGCAACATCCGCGAGCGGATCGACGAGCTGACGCGGCGCCTCGAGCTCATCTTCCCGGTGTATCTCGTGTTCACGAAGTGCGATCTGCTCAACGGCTTCGTCGAGTTTTTCGAGGATTTCGGGAAGAGCGAGCGGGCGCAAATTTGGGGCGTGACATTCTCCGCGGCGCCGGGACAGAGCCGGCCGAACGCCGAAACGGTAGCGGAAGAATTGAAAAACCTGTACCGCCGGCTGACGGTCCAGCGCGCGGCCGCGCTGGCGACGGAGCGGCCGCCCGACAAGAAGCGGCTCATCTATTCCTTCCCGGGGCAGCTCGCCCTGGCGCGGAACCGCATCGTCGATTTCGTCGCGGACCTCTTCAAGAGCGATCCGTTCCAGGAATCCTCCCCGCTGAGGGGCGTTTACTTCACCAGCGGGACGCAGGAGGGGACGCCGATCGATCAGCTCGTCGCCGCCATGGGCCAGGCGTTCGGCATCCAATCCGAAGCGGGCAGCATGGTCAGCCAGACGGTGGACAAGAAGAGCTACTTCCTGAACAACCTTTTCACCAAGGTCATCTTTCCGGACCAGAACCTGGCGCGGAGCACGACACGCGTCGAGCGCCAGCGGCGCGTGCTGCGGATCGGGACCGTGGCCGGATCGGCGGCTCTGCTCGCGGTTCTCTCCGTTTCCATGGCCGTCTCCTGCGCCGGGAATCTCCGACTCATCCATTCGACCGGAGGCGACGCGGCGGAAGTCCGGCGCCTGGAGCGCGAGCAGGCGAGCGACGTGGAAGCGAATCTGGCCGCCATGGAAAACTTGCGCGAGGAACTGGAGCGGCTTCACCGGTACAAGACGCAATCGCTTCCGCTGTCGTTGCGCTGGGGCTTGTATCGCGGGTCCAGCATCAACGCGCAGGCCCGCAAGGTGTACTTCGATCGCTTGAAGATGCTCTTCCTGGAACCGTGCGGGCGGCTGCTGGCGGAAGAGCTCCAGCGCATCCGGCAGAATCGAGAGAAAAAATTCAAGGACTTCGAGGTCCTGTACGATCTGATGCGGGTCTACCTGAAACTGGGGGATGAAGCCGCGCAGGTCAAGCCGGACTTGGTTCACGCTATGTTGAAGGATCGTTGGACGGCCGTCCTGGGGGCGTCGGCGTCGGATCGCGCGAAGGAGCTGGCTCAGGCGCAATTGACGTTCTTCATCGACCAGATCTCCATGAACGACGTGCCGCGCATCGCGACCGATTCGCGCTTGATCGACGAGGTGGCGTCGGATCTGGGCGGCGGGCTGTGGGCGACCGAGGCCTATCGGGACATCCTGGCCGGCGCCGGGACGCGGTTCCCCCTCATCGGCCCCGACACGTTCATCAAGGGGCGGGGCCGCGGCCTGTTCTGGTGCGAGGAGGAATATCTCATTCCCGGCGTGTTCACCCAGTCGGCCTACGACGAGTATGTGAAAGTGGCCATGAAGGAGAAGAGCGAGGACCTGGCGCAGAAACTGGCGACGGTCGGCCGCCCCAAGGACGCCGACGCGATCGCCAAGGACCTCCAGCAGATTTACGCGGACGCCTACGTCAAGCGGTGGGAGAGTTTTCTGGCGAACGTGAAGCTGAAGCCGTTCGATCATCTGGCCGACGCCGCGCAGAAACTGCGCGCCATCACGGCCGTCGATTCTCCGTACAAGGATCTATTCAAGGGCATCTGGGACGGGCGCCGCCTTCAGCTCTCGGCGACGGAGGTGCTCAACCAGACGGGGGACGACCGCAAGTGGGTCGACGACGCGCTGAAGGCGATCGAGGAGCTGCGCCGCGAGCTGGACGCGATCACGGCGACCACCGAGGCGGGCAACCGCGTCGTCTCGATGAAGCCGGAGAGCCTTCAGGGTCTCCAGCGGGCGTTCATTCGGGCCACGCGGGACATCGACGACGCGAGCAAGAGCGCCGACCCCAGCCTGGCCGCCGCCGCCCAGGCCGCGCTGCGAGCCGCCCCGGACAACGCGCTGCGGGCGTTGCGGGCGGAAGCCCAGAAGGAGGCCGACCAGTCGTGGAAATCGACCGTTCACGCGGTCTTCATGAAGGATTTCGACGGCCGGTTTCCGTTCGCGGAGGGGGCCGAGAACGGCGTTTCCTTGCGGACGTTCTCCCAGATGTTCAACCCCAAGACGGGAACGTTCTGGAAGACGTACGACATCGTCCGGCGGCTGCGCGAGACGGTCATCGACAATCGCCCGCTGATCGAATTCTCCCGCGATTTCGAGACGGCCGTCCAGAAGGCCTCGGCGATCCGGGACGGGATGTATCGGGATTCGGAGCAGCTTTCCGTCCACTTCTGGATCACGTTGAAGGAGCGGCCCGGCGTGAACGACATCGTCTTCACGGTGGGCAACGAGACGTTCAAGCTGTACGACCGGCCGGAGCCGCATCGCGGGGAGCTGAACTGGATCGAAGGGCAATCGAAGGGCGGCAAGATCTCGATCAGCGTGGGAAAGGACCATTGGATTCATCACGACTGTTCTTCCCAGGAGTGGGGCTTGTGGCGCCTGCTGCGGCGGGGAAAGATCACGCCGACCGGCGCCAAGACGTTGACGTGTTTGTGGGAGTTCAAGGCGGTGGTCCTGGGGGTGGAGAACACATACGCGGTGGACGTGGACTTCGAGGCGGAGCAGGAGCGCCACCCATTCCAGCCGGGATTCTTCACGGAGTTCAAGTGTCCGTCGAAGGTGGGTTCATGAGGGCGGGCAACGAGTAGGATAACCGCCAAAGCGCGGAATCGCCAAACCGTTTGGCGGTTTGGCGATTTGGCGGTTCGTAGAGAACAAGATGTCTGAAAACAGCAGTGTCGGGTGCTACGGGAAGTTGCCGATCTTCGCCGATTTCATCCGCTACAACGCGGACGGGGCGGAGGTGGAGCGGCTCGACCAGTGGATCCAGGAAAGCCTGGTGCTGGCGCGGGCGAAACTGGGGTCCGGATGGGATGCCGCGTACCGGCGCGCGCCGGTGACCCGCCTGGTTTTTCGGGTTCCAAATTCCCCGCGCTTTCTGGCGGGAGTTTGCGCTCCGGGAACCGACAAGGCGGGGCGGCTGTTTCCTTTTCTCGTCTTCTCGCTCGCGCCGTGCGCGCCGGTCGAGCAGGACGCGCCGCTTTTGCCGGATCTCTATCGTCCGTTCACGGAGTCCGCGCAGGATCTTGCGCTCGGCGGCTGGAAGGATGCGGACCTGAGACAGCTTCAGGTTCGCGTGGACGCGTTGCCGCGCGTCGATCCCGTCGCGGACCTGGCGGGTGGCCGCACGCGGTACGCCGAATACGTGAAGGGAGAGACGAACGCGTCGTTCTGGTCGGCCGCGGCCGGGTCGTTCGACGGGCCGGCAAAGGGCCGCGTGGTGCGGAACTTGATCGAGGCGCTGCAGTGGATTCGGAAAGACGCGAACGGCAAGTCCGCGCTGGGCCTGCGCTTCCCGCTTCCAGCCGCGCCGTCCGGCGGTTCGGCCGAGTGTTTCTGGCTGGATCTGGCGTTCCGGATCTCGGGCCTGCGCGGCGTGCCACCGCTGGTCTATTGGAACGCAGGAGCCGGCGAGGCTCCGCGGCATCTCACGCTCTTTCTCTCGGCGCCGACCGCCAAATGTTTCGCGCCCGCGCTCTTCCCCGATCTGGACAGCGACCACGTATGGGATCTGAGCCAGGGCGACGACGTCGCGCCTCCGGAGCCGGTTCGCGTGCTGCTGAGCGATCCGGACCTGAAGCTGGCGGAGGTGTTGGAGCGGCTCCCGAAGGCGGTCCGGTTGTAGGGCGCCGAGGCCGGATTCCACAATAATGCTTGATGGGTACCGCGGGCCGAAGCTATTCTCCAGGGTCCGGGAGGATCGATGCCGCACCTCGCGGACCTCGCGACGATCGGTTCGACGGCCATTTCTGGAGACAGCCCCACCGGCGCCTCCGTCCGCTACGAGCCCGAATACGAAAAAATCCAGCTCGAAATCGAAAAACTCCAGTCCGTTGCCCAGGATCAAGTCCGCTGGGACGACGTCGTCAACCTCGCCGCGGAAATTCTCTCCCAGAAATCCAAAGACCTCCTCGTCGCCTCCTATCTGGCCGCAGGGCTCCTGAACGAAGCCGGATATTCGGGCCTCGCCACGGGCCTCGGCGCCTTCAAGGATCTGATCGTCACCTTTTGGGACAAACTGTTCCCGCCCGTCGAGAAGATGCGCGGCCGCGAAGCCGCCGTGCGCTGGCTCGATGAGCGCGCCGCCAAGATGGTGACCGAGCGGCCACAGCCATCCGAGTCCGACCGCGAGGCGCTCGAAACCTGCGTGAAGCTACTTCAGGAACTGGGCGGCCTTCTCGGCGAGAAATTCACGGAATCTCCGGTCGGCTTCGGCGACCTTTCCAGAGCCGTCGAGGACAAGCTCTACGCCATCCCGGCTCAAGCCGCTCCCGCGACCGATGCCGGCGGGTCCTCCGAAACCGCTTCGGGCGATGCGGGAGCCGTCTCGGCCGCGGAAAGCTATGCGCCGCCGCCCCCCGAAGCCATCGACTCGCCGGACAAGGTGCGTGAAATCATCTGCAAGGCGGTCGAGTTCCTCAAAGGCGCCAATCCCGGCGACCCCCTGGCCTTCGAACTCGAACGGATCGTCCTGTGGAGTCCGATCGCGGAAGTTCCCGATCCCGCGCCCGCCGGCGGCGATCCCGCGCTCATCGATTCATGGGAAGTGGGATTGAAGAAAAAAGAGTATCAGCGCGTGCTCGACGAAGCGGAAGTGCGCCTGCCCATGGAGCCGCTCTGGCTCGACTTGAACCTTTACGCGACACGCGCGATGGAGGGACTGGGGAGCGCCTTCGACGCCGCGCGCGCCGCGGTCGGCGCGCAGGTGGCGGCGTTGGTCCAGCGACTTCCGGACCTGCTGAACCTGACGTTCGAAGGCGGCGTGAAGGCGGCCGGAGATCTGACGCGCCAATGGATCGAAAATGAATTGGCGCGATCCGGCGCGACGAGGGCCGCGCCGGCCGACGCGAACCGTCTGGACGAAACCCTCCGCGAGGCGCGCAAGCTGGCGACCCGCAGCAAGCTTCCGGCGGCGACGGCGCTCGTGCAGAAGGAGATGCTCCTCGTGCCGCCGGGCCGCTCCAAGTTCCTGTGGCGCCTCGGCCTGGCGAAGCTGTGCGCCGATTCGAACAAGCCCGCTCTGGCCGTTCCTCAGCTCGAAGCCCTCGACGAGGAGTCCGTGCGGATCGGCCTTGAACAGTGGGAGCCGGAACTCGCGACGGAAGTTGTCAGGACTTTGTGGCAGTGTTATAGTTCCCTGGCCAAGTCCGACGAAGCCATGTCCGAAAAGGCGTCGCGGGCGTATGCCCGCTTGTGCCGGCTGGATCTGGGCGCCGCCATGGCGCTGGACGGAAAACGTTAACCCAGGGGAGGTGAGACATGCCCAGCGAAGGATCCGTAGCTCCGCGAGAACGCGTCAACATCGTCTACAAGACCGAGACCGGCGGCGCGCAGGAAGAGGTGGAATTGCCCCTCAAGACGCTCGTGATGGGCGACTTTACCGGCCGCCCCGACAGCACGCCGGTCGAGGACCGCAAGCCGATCGACATCAACAAGGACAACTTCAACGACGTGCTGCGCAGCCAGAGCGTCAACGTCGCGATGCAGATTCCGAACCGGCTGGCGGAGAAGGAAGGCGAGGAGATGAAGGTGACGCTGAAGATCTCCTCGATGAAGGACTTCGAGCCCGAGTCCGTCGTCAACCAGGTGCCTGAACTGAAGAAGCTGCTCGAACTTCGCCAGGCGCTGAACGCCCTGAAGGGGCCGCTCGGTAACCTTCCCGAGTTCCGCAAGAAGATGCAGTCCATCATCGGGGACCAGGCGGCGCGGGAGCGCCTGATGAAGGAGCTGGGGGCGGGGAAGCAGGGGTAAGGTCGCGGCCGACAAGGCTCGTAAAGGGAGGAACGATTCATGGCAGACAATCCGAACGCGGAACAGGCTCAAGCCCAGCAGACGGCCGCGGGAGCCTCGCTGTTGGACGAAATCCTTCAGGAGACCAAGCTGAAGCCGACGGACGAAGGCTACGATGTCGCGCGCAAGGGCGTCGAAGCGTTCATCGCGGAGATGCTGGCGCCGAAGGCGGCGTACGAGAAGGCGGACAAGAAAGCCGTCGATCTCATGCTCGCGGAAATCGACCGCAAGCTCAGCCGGCAGGTGGATGAAGTCCTGCACCATGCGCAGTTCCAGAAGCTGGAGTCCGCGTGGCGGGGGCTCAAGCTTCTCGTCGACCGGACCGACTTCCGGGAGAACAACCGCATGGAGCTCCTGGTGGTCTCGAAAGAGGCGCTGCTCGCGGACTTCGAGGATTCCCCGGAGATCGTGAAGTCCGGCCTGTACAAGCTCGCCTACACGGCGGAATACGGCCAGTTCGGCGGCCGGCCATACGGCGCGATGATCGGCAACTTCGAATTCGGCCCCGGCCCGCAGGACATCGCGCTGCTCCAGAAGATCGCCGCCGTCGCGACGATGTCGCACGCGCCGTTCATATCGGCCGTCGGTCCGAAGTTCTTCGGATTGGACAGTTACCTGAAGTTGCCGAACCTGAAGGATCTCAAGACGATCTTCGAAGGCCCGCAGTACGCGAAGTGGAACTCGTTCCGGGACTCCGAGGACGCCCGCTACGTCGGCCTGACGGTGCCGCGGTTCCTGCTGCGGTTGCCGTACGGCGAAACGACCGTTCCCGTGAAGGCGTTCAACTACGAAGAGGATGTCCGCGGGAAGCACGAAGCCTACCTATGGGGAAACACCGCGTTCGCATTCGCCACACGGATCACGGACAGCTTTGCCAAGTGGCGCATGTGCACGAACATCATCGGGCCGCAGAGCGGCGGCGCCGTCGAGGACCTGCCGCTGCACCAGTTCGAGGCGATGGGCGAGATCGAGACCAAGATCCCGACCGAGGTGCTCATCTCCGAGCGGCGCGAGTACGAGCTGTCCGAGGAAGGATTCATCTCGCTGGCCATGCGCAAAGGCAGCGACAACGCCGCGTTCTTCTCGGCCAATTCCGCCCAGCGTCCCAAGACGTTCGGCAAGAGCAAGGAGGGCAAGGAGGCGGAAGTCAACTCGCGCCTGGGCTCGCAGCTTCCGTACCTCATGGTGGTGTGCCGGCTGGCGCACTACCTGAAGGTCATGCAGCGCGAGCAGATCGGAAGCTGGAAGGAGCGCGAGGATCTGGACCGGGAGCTGAACAACTGGATTCGGCAGTATGTGGCGGACATGGACAATCCCAGCCCCGCGGTCCGCAGCCGCTGCCCGCTGCGCGCGGCGGAGATCACGGTGGAAGACGTCCCCGGCGAGGCGGGCTGGTACAAGGTCGGCATGAAGGTGCGCCCGCACTTCAAGTACATGGGGGCGTTCTTCACGCTGTCGCTGGTCGGCAAGTTGGATAAGAAGTAACGAAAAGAGAAGCCAGGAGTCGGAAACCAGAAGCCAGAATAAGGAACGCGCTTCGCGCGACTTTTCCCGGGGAAGCCGTGAGTCCCGAGCGAATGCGGCGGAGACCTTCCTCGGGGGCGACGCAGGTGTCGTTGGTGAGTCCCGGGCTCGTAAGGGACGGCTTATTCTTGGTTCTGAATTCACTTCTGGCTCCTGGGTTCTGTCTTCTGGCTTTTTCTTGTTAAGGAGGACGAGGGATGGCGTTCGACTGTTTTCTCAAGCTGGGCAAGATCGACGGGACGGCCACGGAGAAGGACCACGCGAAGTGGATCGACCTCAGCTCGTTCCAGTGGGGGGTGGCCAACCAACGGTCCGCGGGGATGGGATCCGGAGGATTCTCCGGCGCGGGCGCGGCCACGACGAGCGACGTGGTCGTCACCAAGGTCGTCGATCGGTCAAGCCCCGAGCTGATGAAGCACAGCGTCGAGGGCAAGCACATCGACAAGGCGGAGTTCCATTTCGTCGGGGGACCCCAGAAGAATTTGAAGTTCATGACCATCGTCCTGAACGACGTGCTCGTTTCATCGGTAAACTTTTCCGCATCTTCCGGCGACAGCCCTCCGCTGGAGAGCGTGACGCTCAATTTCACCAAGGTTCAGGTGACGGTGACGCCGATCGATCCGCGGAAGGGGACGCTCGAATCGGGCAACATCCAGATGGGATTCGATTTCAGCACCCATAAGCCGGCGTAACCGAGAGCTGATCGCTGGTAGCTTGGTGCTCGGTGCGGGAGGAACGGGCGCCGGCGGGATGCGGAGGGCGCGTGCCTCGCGAGACCAGTTTGTTCGAGCGCCTGGCCAGGCCGTCCGGATCGGGCGCGCGCGCCGCGACGGACAGCACGTCCAAGATGGTCCAATCCATCCTGCGGCACCTCCGCCGGATGTTGAATACGCGGCAGGGATTTGCGCCGGCCCAGCCCGATTACGGGATCCCGGACCCGCTCGAGGTCATGCATAACCACGCGGACGCAATCCAGCGGATCCAGAAGGCGATCAAGGCATGCGTCGAGAAGTACGAGCCGCGTCTGGCCAACGTCGGCATCAGCCGGATCGAAAGCGACGAGGACGTTCTGACGCTCCGGTTCCGGATCACGGGCCAGGTCGTCACGGCGAAGGACCGCGTTCCGGTGCTGTTCGATACGCAGATCGACCCGTCGGGGAGAATCCGGGTCAAGGAGTAAGATCTATTTGAACCGCCAAAACGCCAAAGCGCCATTGGAAGTCGATGGTCCTTTTGGCGATTTAGCGCTTTGGCGGTTCCGGTTCCTCGCATGTTCAACAAGTACTACCAGGACGAACTCTCCTTCCTGCGCGAGATGGGACGCGAATTCTCCCGCGCTCATCCCGAAGCGGCCCCCTTTCTGGCCGAGCGCGGCAGCGATCCAGACGTCGAGCGCCTCCTGGAAGGCTTTTCGTTCCTGACGGCCCGGATCCGCCAGAAACTGGACGACGAATTTCCGGAATTCACCCACGCGCTCATCCAGCTCCTGTGGCCCCACTACCTGCGGCCCCTCCCGTCCATGTCGATCCTCCAGTTCGAGCAGCTGCCCCAGGCGCTCAAGGAACCGCATCTCGTTCCGAGGGGCTCCGAAGTGCTCTCGGTCCCCGTCGACGGGACGCCCTGCCGGTTCCGGACCGTCACCGACGTCCCGATCGCCCCCCTGGTCCAGGAAGGGGTCGACCTCAAGCTGGAGGCGCCGCCTTATCTTCGAATGAAGTTCCGCATTCCCGAGGGCGTCCAGCTCAAGAAGACGCCGCTTACCTCGCTGCGGCTTTACTTGCACGGCGAGCCGGTCGTCACGCGGGCTCTGTATCTGTGCCTCCTCCACAACCTCAAGCGGCTGGTTCTGCGAGCCGTGGAAGGAGGGCCGTCGGTCGCGCTCGGGCCGGACTGCGTGCGTCCCGCGGGATTCGGTCCCGACGAGTCGCTGCTTCCGACTCCCCCCACGACGCTGGAAGGGTTTCGCCTCCTCCTGGAGTATTTCGCATTCCCGCTGAAGTTCCTCTTCGTGGAGCTGGCGGGCCTCGAGAAGCTATCGCAGCTCGGCGACCTGCGGACCTTCGACGCGACGTTCGAGCTGTCCCGGCTTCCGGACCCGATGCCGCCGCTCGGCACGTCCGGCATTCTCTTGAACTGCACGCCGGTGGTGAATCTGTTTCGCCACGAGGCGGATCCGATACGCATCGATCGGGCGCGCACGGAGTACAAGGTTCGGCCCGCGGGAAGCGACGCCGCCCACTACGAGATCTACGGTGTCGATAAAGTCTCCGGCCTCATCAAGGGGGTCGCCAAGCCGCGGGAATACCGTCCCTTCCTCGGATTCGCCCACTCCCTCGGGGTCGCGGGGGAAGACGCGTTCTACAAGACGCGCCTGGAGCAGGCCATCGGGGCCGAGGGAACGGACGTGTACATCTCGTTTTCCGGCTCCGGTCCTCCGTCCGAGGATTCCGAAGAGGAACTCGAGACGGTGACGCTCGAACTGACCTGCACGAACCGCCAGTTGCCGTCGCGGTTACGGCTCGGCGACATCAGCGTTGCGGGTCCGACGTCGCCCGCTATGGCGAAGTTCCGGAACATCACGATGGTCACGCCGTCCGTGACTCCCCCCATGGGCGGCGATCTCACCTGGCGGCTCCTGTCGCACATGGCGCTGAATTACCTTTCCCTCTCGCGCATCGAGGCGCTCCGGTCGATCGTGGGCCTGTACAATTTCCGCGCGCTCGTGGATCGGCAGGCGGAACAGGCGCATCGGCTCCTGCTCGACGGCCTGCGGCGGATCGAGTCGAAGCCGACGACGCGGTTCGTGCGCGGAATGCCGATGCGCGGGACCGCCATCGATCTGGAGCTGTCCGAGGACCATTTCGCCGGCGAGGGGGACCTGTTCCTGTTCGGGACGTTCCTGGACCGGTTCTTCGAAACGTACGTATCGATCAATTCGTTCACGCACCTGACGGTGAAGGGCACGAAATACGGAGGAATCTACACGTGGCCGCCGAGGCTCGGTGGACGGACGCTCATGTGATTCGGGATCTCCTGGAACGGGGCTCCAAGTACTCGTTTTTCCAGGCGGTCCACGCGATCCAGAAGGCGTTTCCCCAGGCTCCTCGCGTGGGCCACCAGGGACCACCCGATCAGGAGGTGCTTCGCTTCCTGTGCACCCGCTCGCTGGGATTCGCCTCCGCGGACATCGAGTCGGTCCGCCCGGCGGAACGGCCGGACGGAGGGCCGCGCATCGAGCTGACGACGGCGTTCCTGGGCGTCTTCGGCGCCGGATCGCCGCTGCCCACGTACTACACCGAGGACCTGCACGAGCCGGACGCGGAAGCGAGTCTGATCCCCGGCTTCGTGGACCTTTTCCATCACCGTCTGGTCTCGCTCCTGTATCGCGTGTGGGAGAAGTATCGCTACGCGATCCAATTCCAGGCCGGCGGCGCCGACCGCATTTCGCGGCGCCTCCTGGTGCTGGCCGGATTGGGCGCGGACATCGTGCCTTCCGGCGTCGTCATCCCGCCCATCCGGCTGCTGGCGTACCTCGGGCTTCTGGCGCAGAACCCCCATTCCGCCGCGGCGCTGCGCGGCATTCTGGCGGATTACTTTTCGGACGTCTCCGTCGCCGTGCAGCAGTGCGTCGAGCGGCCGCTCGAAATCGTCGAGGAGGAGCGGAATCGCCTGGGAAAGCGCGCCACGGAACTCGGGGTGAACCTCACGCTGGGGAGTCGCATTCCCGACCGGACGGCCACGTTTCGAATTCACCTCGGCCCCGTCGATTTCGCCACGTATCTGTCGTTTCTCCCGCCCGGCCCGAATACCGCCCGCCTGGAGGCGATCACGGATCTGTTCAACATCGACGCGCTCCAGTACGAGTTGGAAGTGCGCCTGCGCCGGGAGGAGGCGGTCCCCGTGAGGCTGGGCGCCGAGACGGCGTACCTCGGGTGGTCGGCGTGGCTCGGCTCGGCGCCGGATGCGGATCCGTCCTTGAGATTTCTAGTCCAGGGGAGACTCCATGGCCAGCGTTGACCTGAAGGTGTTGCTCGCTCGGCTTGATCGATTCTGCACGCGCTCGCTCGAGGCGGCGGCCGGGCTGTGCGTCTCTCGCGCGCACTACCAGGTCACGGTCGAGCACATGCTGCTTCAGATGCTCGAGGATCCGGGCGCGGACCTGTCGCAGATCCTGCGCCACTTCGAAATCGACGCGTCCCGCGTGCGCAAGGCGCTTCAAGGGATCATCGAAGGATTCAAGACGGGCAATCCCGGAAAGCCGGTCTTTTCGCCGCTCCTGATTGATTGGTTTCAGGAGGCGTGGGTCCTCTCCTCGATCGACCATCATCTCGCCGAGGTCCGGTCGGGCGTGCTGCTTCGGGCGCTCCTGGCGAATCCCGCGCGGTTCACGTCGGAAGACTACAGCGAATTGCTCGGGGGCGTCCGTCCGGACGAGCTGAAAACCCAGTACGCCGCGATCGTGATGAAATCGACCGAGGGGGCCGCGCGATTCGAGCGCGGGGCGGAGGAGCGCGGCGGCGGAGCGGGCGCGGCGGCGCCGGCGGGCGAAGCGCTCAAGCGGTTCACGGTCAACTTCACGGCGCGCTCTCGGGAAGGCGCCATTGATCCCGTATTCGGTCGCGACCGGGAAATCCGGCAGATGATCGACATCCTGGGGCGGCGCCGGAAGAACAATCCCATCATCGTCGGCGAAGCGGGCGTCGGCAAAACGGCCGTCGTCGAGGGATTGGCGCTGCGCGTGGTTGAGGGCGACGTTCCGGACGTGCTGCGGGACGTCGAGATCCTCGGCCTGGACATGGGATTGCTCCAGGCGGGCGCCGGAGTGAGAGGGGAGTTCGAGAATCGACTCAAGCAGGTAATCGACGAGGTGAAGGCTTCACCCAAGCCCATCATTCTATTCATCGATGAAGCCCATACGCTGATCGGCGCCGGCGGCGCCGCGGGAGGCAGCGACGCGGCCAACCTGCTCAAGCCGGCGCTGGCGCGCGGCGAGCTGCGCACCATCGCCGCCACGACGTGGAGCGAATACAAGAAGTACTTCGAGAAGGACGCTGCGCTCGCCCGCCGGTTCCAGCTCGTCAAGCTCGACGAACCCGGAGAGGACGACGTGGTCACCATGCTGCGCGGGTTGCGCGACCGCTACGAGTCCTCGCACGGCGTCGCCATTCGCGACGACGCGCTCCAGGCGGCCGCGCGCCTGGGAAGCCGCTACATCTCGGGACGCCAGCATCCGGACAAGGGCGTGGACCTGGTCGATACGGCGGCGGCGCGGGTGAAGATCGCGCTGACGTCGAAGCCCGACGCGCTCCAGGACGTCGAGCGCCGGATCCAGACGCTGGAACGGGAACTGGCCGGGCACAAGCGGGATCGATCCGGCGGCATCGAGGGGCGGGACCCGCGGATCCAGGAGCTGGACCAGGAGATTCAGAAGTCGAAGGAGGAGCAGAAGACGCTCACCGAGCGCTGGCAGAAAGAGAAAGAGGTGGTGGAGCGCATCCTGGGAATCCGCCGCCGTCTCGAGTCGCCCGAGAAGGGCGAGAAGGGAGAGACCAAGACGCGGACCAAGATGGATCCCGAAGCGCTTCGCAAAGATCTCGATGCGGCGCTCGCCGAGTTGCGTGATATCCAAGGGAAGGATCCGCTCATTCATGCCGACGTCAATTCCGAAGTCATTGCCCGCGTCGTGTCGGATTGGACGGGGATTCCGGTCGGCAAGATGGTGCGGGACGAAGCCGCCTCGATCCTGAGGATGGAGGAAAATCTCGGCAAGCGCATCAAAGGCCAGGATCACGTGCTGGAGATCGTGGCGCGCGCGATTCGCGCGGCCAAGGCGGGGTTGAAGCACCCGCGCCAGCCCATGGGATGTTTCCTCTTCGTCGGACCCAGCGGCGTCGGCAAGACGGAGTGCGCGCTGGGCGTCGCGGAGCTGCTGTTCGGCGGCGATCGCTCGCTCACGGTCATCAACATGTCGGAGTTCCAGGAGAAGCACACCGTCTCGCGGCTCATCGGCTCGCCGCCGGGCTACGTAGGTTACGGGGAAGGCGGCGTTTTGACCGAAGCGGTGCGGCAGCGGCCGTATTCGTGCGTGCTGCTCGACGAGGTCGAGAAGTCGCATCCCGAAGTCATGAACCTCTTCTATCAGGTGTTCGACAAGGGCATGCTGGCGGACGGCGAAGGGCGGGAGGTCGATTTCAAGGACACCGTGATCTTCATGACGAGCAACCTGGCGTCCGACTTGATCATGGAATCGTGTCAGCAAGAGAAGCCGGATCTCGAACAGCTCACGGGCGCGATTCGCCCCGCCCTCAGCCGGCACTTCAAGCCGGCGCTCCTGGCGCGGATGACGATCGTTCCGTTCTATCCCATCGGGCCCGAGGTGATGAAGGAGATCGTGCAGCTCAAGGTGGACCAGCTCGCGGGCCGACTTCTGGAGAGCCATCGCATGCGGCTCGACTCGGATCCGCGGCTGATTGAAAGCATCGTCCAGCGCTGCACGGAGGTCGAGACGGGGGCGCGCAACATCGACCACATCCTGTCGAGCACGCTGCTGCCGCGGATCTCCACGGAGATCCTGCGGCAGATGAGCGAGGGCCCGCTGCCCGACCGGTTGAAAATCGGCTTGGACGACAAGGGTGAATTCACGTTGGAGTTTATGCCAGCGGAGAAGTCAGAAGCCAGGAGTCAGAAGCCAGAGTAAGGAACGCGCTTCGCGCGACTTTCTTGATTCTCGATTCTTGATTCTGGATTCTCTTCCGACTTCTGGCTCCTGACTCCTGGCTTCTTTCGGAGAGTCCGCCATGGAACAGACGGCCCAGATTTACCTCGATTTCCAATCCAAAGCGGCTTCGGATCAGTTTCAGATCTACCGATTCGAGGCGACGGAAGAGATCTCCCGGCCTTACCGGTATACGTTGTACTTGCTCTCATCCGCCGACACGCTGTCGTCGCTCGATGTTCAGGACGTGCTGCGGCAGCCCGCGCACCTGGAACTCCGCCACCCCCTGCCGGGGTCGAGCGACTACGAGACGCTGCGGGTTCCTGGCATGGTCGCGTCGTTGGAGGTCATGGGAGCCACCAAAGATTGGGCCTTTTACCGGGTCGAGCTCGTGCCTCGGGTGTGGAAGATGTCGCTCAGCCGGCAGACCCGGATCTTCCTCGACGTCGCCATGCCGGAGATCATCGAGAAAGTGCTTCAAGGAGTCGGGTTCGCCTCCGAGGACTACGAGCTGAGGCTGTCCGCATCGTACGCCAAAAGGGAGTTCGTGCTGCAATTCCAGGAGTCGGATCTCGACTTCCTGTCCCGTCTCATGGAGCACGAAGGGATTTTTTATTTTTTCGAGGAGTCCGACGATCACGACAAGATCGTGTTCGGAGACGGAACCCAGGCCTACGCCAAAGTGTCCGCGCATAGCGCCCTGGAGTACAACCCGATCGAGGGGGGAGCCGCGGTGGGGCGTGCTTCCCAGGAAGGAGGAACGTGGATCGAGGAAGAGCAGGTGCATGAGCTCATTCTGCGGCATTCGGTGATCCCCAAGAAAGTCATCCTGAACGATTACGACGACCAGAAGCCGAGCCTGGGGCTCACGTCCGAAAGCGACGTCGATTCCGACGGCGTCGCGGAGGTGTATGACTATCCCGGGGGATTCATCGATCCCGGCGAAGGGGGTCGTCTGGCGAAAATTCGCGCGGAAGAGTTCCGATGCGCCCAGAAAAACATCCTGGGCAAGACCAACTGTCGGGCCTTCCGCGCGGGGTATGTGTTTGCGTTGAAGGGGTATCACGCCGAATACGACACGGAGTACCTGATCGTTCGGGCGCGTCATGAGGGGTCGCAGAGCGCAGGGAAAGCCGGCCTGGGGATTCCCGAGGGCGCATCCTATCGCAATGAATTTTCCGCGCTTCCCGCGGAGCTCTCATTCCGCCCGCCTCGGCGGACGCCCGTTCCGATCGTCCAAGGCGTCTTCACCGGGAAAGTCGACGCCGCGGGCGACGGCCAGTACGCGGAGATCGACGATCAGGGACGATACAAGGTGAAATTGGCCTGGGACCTGTCCGACAAGAAGGACGGCAAGGCGTCCAGCTATCTGCGGATGGCCCAGCCGTATGCCGGACCGAATTACGGATTTCATTGTCCCCTGCACAAGGGGGTCGAGGTCCTGGTCGGATTTCTCAACGGCGATCCCGACCGCCCGATCATCATCGGATCCATTCCCAACCCCGAGACGGGAAGCCCGGTCGTCGGCGGGAATCACACGCAGTGCGTCCTGCTCAGCGGGGGGAACAACGAGTTCCGCTTCGACGATACGAAAGGCAGCGAGCACGTCTACCTTCACGGGCAGAAGGACTGGAACATCAAGATCGAGAACGACAAGACGCAATCCGTTGGCCATGACGAGACCCTGGACGTCGGCAACAACCGGACGAAGACGGTGGGCGCGGACCAGAGCGAAACCATCGGCAAGAACAAGACGACCCAGGTGGGGGTGAATCACACGGAGACGATCGGGAGCAATCAGACGATCAACGTCGGGGCCAACAAGAGCGAAACCGTGGGGGCCAGCTCTTCCGAAACCGTCGGAGCCGCGAAGATGGTCGCCATCGGGGGCGCGTTCCAGATCGGCGTGGCCGGCGCCATGAACGAGACCGTCGGCGCCGCCAAGGCTTCGGAGGTCGGCGGCGCGGTCATGGAATCCGTAGGGGGGAGCGCCGGCGAAAGCGTAGGCGGCGGCAAGTCGACGTCCGTGGGAAAGGACTTCACGGTAACGGTCGGAGGCTCGCATACCGAAAAGGTTGACAAGCAATATTCCGTGGTGGCCAAGGACAGCGTGCAGGTCGAATCCAGCAAGGACGTGGTGTTGAAGGCGGGGAGCGCGTCGATCACGCTGAAGAAAAACGGCGACATCATCATTCAAGGGAAGGACATCACCATCAAGGCGTCGGGCGGGGTCTCGGCCAAGGCGTCCAAGGATGTGGCCTTGAAGGGGAGCAAAGTTCTCCAGAATTGAGCCCGCCGCAAGAAATGCGATTTCCCGTGGAAGGCCGGGACCGCCGAAACAGCCAAACCGCCACCCGTTCGGTGGCAACCCGACGCGCCGCGATGGGGGGCCGCGCAATCCGGTGGGTCGAGGCTTCGCGGTCCGGCCGCAGCATCTCGTCGGCCCGTGGGTCCCCATCATAGAAGATCCCGCGGATCTCCTCTCGTCGCCGAGGCGGCGGTCCGGCCCCCTCGGATTCGGGCCCGTCGACCGAGTCAGGACGCCCCGTCGCGAGCACGCCGGCGAGTGCGACGAAGCGTAGGAGAAGGAGCGAGGCGGCGGATCGATTGTGGGAACTTCTGGAAGACGAAGAAGTGGCGAGCCTCGTAGAAGTGGACCGCCGGCGCCGTGCACGCGCGCGCGACGTCTTTCGGAAATACGCTCAGCTTGCCTTTTCATGCGTGGACACGATCAGCATCGCCGTCCTGCGCGATCTCAGGATCCGGGAGATCCTGACGTTCGACGAGGAGTTCGGGAAGGCCGGTTTTGACGTGCGCCCGCGCGTGCAGAAAAAAAGATAGGCGACTGCGACGATCGAGATTCCCGCCATCAGACCAGATCGGGCGATGGGAACGGGTCCATGACGACATAGACTGGGGTCGTCCCCTCTGGTGCGACGATGGAAAGGTCTACCTGTTCGGAAATGTCCATTGGGGACAAGCGGATGAGAACGTGATCGATCTCCGCGCCGGTTACCGGAACCTCAAACTCATCAGGGAATCAGCGTATGGAAGTTCGGGAGGCATTGAGGATTAGCAAGCCTTGACGAGGCAAGCAGCGTTCATGTCGCCGACATCCTGGATGAGGGCCGTGTCGGCCGTTGGCGCGTCACCACCCCGATGATCCGGCCGCGAACGGGTCATTCATCGGCGGCCTATAACGGCCGCCTCTACATATTAGCCGGAAGAGTGCCGGCGGAAGGAGGTGGCGACGATCAAATCCTGGAGGAGGTTCATTTCGCGACGCTGATGCCGGATGGAAGCGTGAGCGCCTGGAGCGCCACGACGCCCCTGACGCCTCCGCGGTACCGGACCGCCTGCGTCGCGTATAATGGGTGTCTCTACGCGACCGGCGGGAGGTCCGGAGCGGTCGTTGCTGAAACGAATACGTACCTCGATCGCGTCCAGAGCGCCCGAATCAACGCCGATGGGACATTGAGCGAATGGAAGGATGGGCCGCCCTTCGCGGTGGCGCGATATCAGCATTCGGCCGTCGCTTACATTGATCGCCTTTATGTCCTGGGAGGACGCGACGGCAGCCGCATGCGGCCCGACGTTCAATTCGCCGCGATCCATGACGACGGGACAACCGGGCCGTGGGTCGCGACGACGCCCTTGCCCGGTCAGGGAAGGCGGGTATTCGGGGCGGACGCCTTGGATGGTTATCTCTATGTGACCGGGGGAGCTCAAGCCACCGGCCAGCCGCGTCTCAGTGAAGTGCGCTTCGCGCCTTTCGACGCGACCGGGGCCGTCGGCACGTGGGAGCTGGGGACGTCGCTCTGCGGCGGCCCTCGACGCCGGTGCCCGTCCGGCCGGTGGATGTGAACATCGTCGCGGGTGCGGCCGAAGGAGAGGAGGTTCGATTCGAATGGACGCCGTCGATCGATCCGCAGGGGTCGACGATGACATACGAAATCGAAGTCGCGACCGAATTGAACTTTCAGCCGCAGGACATCGAGGCTCACGCCGCGGATCTTTCCGCCACGCGTGTATCACTCTTCTTGAGCGCGGAACGTTCACGTCAGGTCAAGTACTGGCGGGTGAAGGGCTGGAGTGAGGAAGGGATTTCGAGCGACTGGAGCACGGTGGCCAGCTTCCGCGTCGAGGCGCCGAAGGTCCCGGGGGAGGGAGACGTCGCCAAGGTCTGCGGCATGTCGGTGCCGCCTGCGACCCCTTTTGGAACGGCTGCGGCGGTTGTCGGCGCGGTGCTGATCTTTGCGTTCGCCTCAATCCGGCGCGGTGAAATTTTGTGAAAGTTCAGCATCTCCTTGCCCTGAAAATGGTTGTGATAGTGAAGCCTGTGGAAGTTTGTCCTAAAATGTAAACCGGGCGGCCAGCTATCGCCGGGCATGAGCGGAGAGGTGAAGGTTCAGGAGGGCTCAGATGCAAAAGAAGCCATTCGTGCCGCAGATGCAACGGACAGCCGATCGGGACATCCCGTTTGTCGTTCGAGCCCCGGGCGCCAAGGAAGTCGTGGTCACGGGCGATTTCACCAACTGGAGCCGGGACGGAATCCGCCTCGACATGAAGTCCGACGATGAGTGGTTTGGAACGCTGCGGCTTCCTTCCGGGCGGCATCAGTATCGGTTGCTGATCGACGGAGAGTGGCGGGACGATCCAGACGCCTTGGTCCGCGTTCCGAACCCTTTCGGAACGGAGAACTGCGTTCTTGACGTTTCCTGAACCAGGTCGATTTATCCGGGCGCGCGTGGGATCATGGAGGGTCACCGTTTTTCCAGGTTCCCACCTTCCATCACCTCGATGACTTTCCGACCTCCTCGCGGATGCGGGGATCGCTCTGGCTCACCTCCAGCTCGACGTCGAACTTGCCGCCGCCCGTTTTTCAGAAAAGATCAATAACGGGTTGGCGAACGTCACGGCCCGATCGGCTGGAGGGGGCGGTCGGCGCGCGGCGTTTCACCGGCCGCCAGATCCGGCTCGCCGCAGGCGCGCAGGATCCGCGCGCGCGCCTTGTCGCGCAGCCGCAACGCGGCGCGCCAGTCCTCGCCTTCGGGCCCGAGGGGCGGCGTCACCGTCACGCGCACCACGCCCGGCCGCGGAAACCAATCGTCGCCGCGCAGGATCGAGCGTGTGCCCCGCAACGCCACCGGCACGACCGGCACGCCCGCCTGCGCCGCCGCTGCGAACGCGCCGATCTTGAACGGCCGCAGGCCCGGTTCCCGCGTGAACCCGCCTTCAGGGAACACGACCAGCGGATCGCCGCGCCGCACGCGCTCCGCCATCGACGCGAAGTCCTGGATCCCGCGATCCCGGTCGAACCGCTCCACGAACTCCGCGCCCATCCGCCGGAACAAGCGCCCCAGCACCGGACTGCGCTCGAACTCGCGCTTCACCACGTAGCCGAAGGCGGCCGGGAAGAGCAAGGTCAGCACGACGCTGTCGAGATAGCTCGCGTGATTGGCGACCACCACGCACGGCCCGGAGGGGAGCCGCTCCAGGCCCGACATCGAGATCCGCAACCGCATCGCCTTCAGCAACGCTCCGGCCGCCCAGCGCGCGACGCGGCGGCGCCGGCGCAGGTCCGGCAGCACCGAGACCGCCATCCAGAAAAGGAATCCCACGACGAAGAAGCACTGCCAAACCCAGCCCGCATAAAGATAGCTCGATGTGAGCCGTGTCATGCGCCTCAACGTCGGCTTGAATCCCGCCAGCGCCAGACGCAGGATCTGGATCGGCACCGCGCGGCGCCCGCGCTGGAGCTCGCCCCGCTCATACAGTTGGCGGCAGGATTGCCGCCGCAGCTTTCCGCTCGGCGTCTTCGGAATCGTGTGCGGCGGCGCCAGAACCACGTCGTCCGCCGCAACCCCCAGCAGCTCCACCGCGGCTTCGTGAACCGCCCGCCACAGCTCCCCGCGCCGCTCCTCGCCCGACTCGCGGGTCTCCGCCACGACGACCAGCCGTTCCGTGCCGGCCGCGGGGTCGGCGGTGCCGAACACGGCCACGCATCCCTTGCGGATGCCGGGAATTTTCGCGACGGCCTGCTCCAGCTCCTCGGGAGGAAAGTTTCGTCCCGCTTTGATGATCAGGTCCTTCTCGCGGCCGGTGATGTAGATCTCTCCTTCCGCCATGTAGGCGGTGTCGCCGCTGCTCAACCACTCCCCGTAAAAAAGCTTCCGCGTCGCGCTCGGATTGCGATAGTAGCCCGCCGTCGCGGAGGGCCCGCGGAAACGCAAGATGCCCTGGCGGCGCTCGCCGACTTCGAAGCCCGACTCGTCGACGATCCGCACCTCGTGCCCGGGCAGCGGCCGTCCGCAGGAGACGAAAGCGCGCGCGCGCGGTTCGCCGGCATCCGCGGGTTCGGCCTGGCCGTCGCGATCGAGGCGATCCCGCCGCACGCGGTCGAATCGTGGACCGCGGCCGGGCGGCGGGAACGTCAGGCCCAACGAGCATTCCGCCAAGCCGTACACCGGCGTCATCGCCTCCGGCCGGAAGCCGTATTTCCGGAAGCGCCGCGTGAAGCGTTCGAGCGTCTCCGCGTGGGTCGATTCGGCGCCGTTGAACGCCAAGCGCCAGCGATGCAGATCCAGCCCTTCGAGCTCTTTCTCGTCGACGCGGCTGACGCAGAGCTCGTAGGCGAAGTTCGGCGCTGCGGACAGGGTCCCTTCTTCCGCGGAGAGGGCCCGCAGCCACCGCGACGGCCGCGCGAGGAAGAGGAGCGGCGACATTAGGACCGCGCGCATGGCGTGATAGAGGCTGCCCAGCCACGCGCCGATCAGGCCCATGTCGTGATAGAGCGGCAGCCAGCTCACGAAGACATCCGACGAATCGACCCGAGCGACTTCGGTCATGGCGCGGATGTTCGCCAGCAGATTGGCGTGCGTCAGCATCACGCCCTTCGGATCGCCCGTGCTGCCCGACGTGTATTGGAGAAACGCCGTGTCGTCCGCCTTGACGTCGACCCGCGGCGGACCGGCGTTCCCGGCCGCCAGGTCAGGAACGGAGACCACGGTCTTCAGATTCGCCAGGAGCGGCTTCGCCAGGAGTCCGATCCGGCGCGCCTCCTCGACCGTCACCAGAATTTCAGCATGGGCGTTCGACAGGATGCCAACCATGCGGCGCACGTGATCCTCGATCGCCGACAGGCGTTGCGGCGGGTAGAGCGGCACGGGTATGCCGCCCGCGCGCAGGATGCCCATGAAGGCGGCGAAATACTCCCGGCAGGTCGTCATCATCAGCGCCACGGGCTGGGAGGGGCGGACGCCGCGCTCGCGCAAGCCCCCCGCGACCGCGCCGGATTCGCGCCAGAGGTCGGCGTACGTGATCGTTTCGATGCGATCGTCTTCGCGATAGAGCGTGATATGTGGGCGTTCGGCATGCCGCGCCACGTGCCACTCCAGAGCCTCCAGAAGGGTCGCCGCTCCGACGGGCGATTCGTGGATCGGTCCCAGCGAAGGCGCAGCGCGCCGCACGGCTGCGCCGGAACGATCGCGTCGATTGCCATGAAGCGCGGACAGCAGGTCGCGGAGCGTCTCGGCCTCGGCCATCGCCCGATCCGGAAGAGAGACGCCGAAGCGATGCTCCAGGCGGGTCAGCAGCTCCACCCGCCCGAGGCTGTCGATGCCGAGGTCTCGTTCCAGCGTCGAGTCCAGAGTAAGGTCGGCCTGCCTTCCGGGATGGAGCTCGGCCGCCAGCGCTTGGGCGGTTTCGATCAGCGCCCGCTCGTCGTTCATGAGGGCGAGATTGGGGTGCGTCATGGCGTTCCCCCCTGTCACACCGCTGAACGGGGCGAACACCTCATCCTATGTCCTTGGGTGGTCGAAGTCAGGTGGAATCATCTGGTACCCGTGACGACCCGGAATCGCGCGAAGCAGGGCGAGCCGCCGATGTCACAGCCGAGCTCGCGCAGCCACCGCAGCACGACCGGGTTGCAGTTGTTGAGGCAGGTGTAGGATTCATCGTCCTTCACGTGGTCGAGGCCGGTTTCGGGATTGTGGATCCTGGTGGCGATCGCCTTTTGAAATCGCGCTTCGAGCCGTTGCCGGAGCGCTTCCGCGTCGGCCCTCGCCACGGCCAGCGCGAACATCTCTTGGCACGAAATATGCGCCCGCAGTGGTTCGGGGTCGGGGGGCGCGGCGTGCTCGCGGCGCCCCAGCGTCCCCTGGGACGGGCAGACGGTCGAGATCGCGTCGAAGACGGAATTCTTGTTCAAGGCGAACCAGTCCCATTCGCCGTATGCATATTCGATCGATCCGCCTTCGGGCGTCGACAGCACCAGGCTCGAATGGTAGCCGTAGTCGACCAGCACGACCGTCACGGGATCGGACGGCTCCGCCGGCGGCCGGATGGACGCGAGGCAGCCCGTGATCGAGGCGGCGCCCGCGATCGCCACGGCCAGCAGCCCCAGCCCCGCCAAACCGTATCGAAGCATCTTGCGCGCGGCCGGCATGCGCTTATCGCTCCGGTTCACCCTACTTGTTTGAAGCGGAGCCTTCCAGGGTTACAATATATTCTCAAAATTAGTTGTAACGCCCCGCAAGAGAAATCTCGACAAAGCATTGGTATGATGTCTCCGCCGTGGGACTTGGAAGAATCACGCGGTTTGCGAAGACTCCGCCGGGCGCGCGGCGCGTCGGCGTCATGCGCGGCGGGAAGGGCGGCCTCAAAGCGCTCGCGCCATCGCCGGAGTTGTTGAACGACTTCATGGCCGCCAAGCAGGCGGCGCTGCGGGAGGGGAGCGACCGCGAGGCGGCGCACATGGAAGCCTTCCGCCGGACGAAATATCGGGACCGCTTCCTGAGCCAGATCAAATCCGATCCCGCGGCGCGCGAGGCGCTGGGCCGGCTCATCGAGGAGGCTCGCGACCGCGACGTTTATCTCATGTGCATGTGTCCCGCCCGCACGCCGGGCCGAGCTTGCCACACGTATCTACTTCTGGAGTTGGCTCAGGCTCGCGACGCGGGCGTGCGGCTCTTGAAGGAACCGGCGCCTTCGCGCGGCCCGCGCCGGTCATGATGGGAGACGGATCATGATTCACCTCTTGCCTTTCCGGCATGCCCGGCTCGCGGTCTTGGGCGTAATCCTCAGCGGTTCCGCCTCGGCGTGGGCTCAGATAACCCCCCTCGGAGGCGTGTACATAGACGCCGGCGGCGTGCTCCGGGCCAAGGAGGAGGTGGATTCCCAGCTTGAAAAGCCGCCGGGGGATGCTGCGGCGAAGGATTCACAGCTCATCTACATTTCCTTGCCGCGGATCTTCGCGGAAGCCGAGAGGCTTCAGCGCGCGGGGAAGCCGATCCCGGATGAGATTCGGTATCTCGGCGGCATGGTCAAGCTTCAGTACGTCTTCGTTTATCCCGACAAGAAGGACATCGTCATCGCGGGACGCGCCGAACCTTTTGAGAAAGACGCGTCGGTCCCCCCGCGCGGCAAGCTGACGGGCCGGCCTGTCCTTCATCTGGACGATCTGGTTACGGCCCTCCGCGCGTGCGGCCCCGGAGGCGGCGCCGCGGCGCTCGGATGCGATCTCGAGATCACCCGGGAAGGCGCGGATCGCGTCCAGCGCAAGACCAAGGAACTCGCGCCGAAGATCGCTCAGATCGGCGAACGCCGCGCGGCGAAGTTGATCGCCGAAGCCGGGGGCGCTCAACCCATCAACTACCTGGGGGTGGGCGACGATAATCGCTTCGCCGTCGCGTGCGCCGTGGCGGATTACCAGATCAAGCTGCTCACACTGGGGCTATGGAAATCACCCGTCAAAAGCGTCCGGAGTTACGACATGTCGGGCCCTCCTCAGCCTCCTCACCGCTTCGCGTTTGAATGCGCCTACGATGCGCTGGCGGTTTCTCCCGATGGAAACGCGTTCGAACTCAGGGGCCCTTCGCTGAAGATCGTCACGTCTCTCTACTCGGTCGACGACCGGAATGTGCCGAAGGAAGGAAAAGCTTCGCCCGCCGCCCGGAAATTCGCGGACCAATGCAGCAAGCACATGGAAGATCTGTGCCGTCACCTGCCGGCCTTCGCGGACCTGGCCAATCTGGCCGATCTCTCCGTCCTCGCCGCCCTGATCGGCCGTCACGACCTGCACCGGCGAATCGACTGGGATCTTGCGTGGATTCTGGATCGGCAGGGCTACGCGCGCGCCGTCCTGTCCGCTCCTAAGTTCGCCCAGATGCTGTGCGCCTACCGGCGCCACATTCAGCAAACCATCTTCGTTACGGGTGGCGTGCTTCTGGTTCCGGGGGCGGCTCTTCAGAACGTTACGAAGGACGAAAAGGGGATCCTGAAGGAGAAGGCCCGGCGACCGGAAGGAACCGATTGGAGCGCGACGCCCCCCCTTCGCTGAACCGTAACTTCTCGATCGCGGCGGCCTTTCCCGCTTGGAAAAGGTGAGATGACGCAAGAGCCGCTCGCGGAACGGCCTTCGCTCGAAGCCCTGGCGGAGGCCGGGATGCTGAAGCTCGAGAGCCTTCACCCCGGCGGCCTGGCCCTGACTCGAGAGCTCGCCGAGCGATGCAATATCCGCGACGGCACCGGAGTGCTCGACATCGCCTCCGGCACCGGCGAGACGGCGTGCTTTCTTGCGGAGGTGTTCGCGGCTCGCGTGGTGGGAGTCGATCGATCCGAGACCATGATACGGCGGGCGAAAGCGAAGGCGCGGGCGAAGGGGCTGGCGGCGGCGTTCACGAAGGGCGACGCGACCCACCTGCCGTTCGGCGACGCCGGTTTCGATGCCGCGATCTGTGAATGCACGCTGTGCCTCTTCGAAAAGGAACGTGCGCTGGGCGAGATGGCGCGAGTAGTTCGCCCGGGCGGATGCGTCGGCATACACGACCTGTGTTGGAAGGAGGAGGCGCCCGATTGTTTGAGATCGACCCTCGCGGAGATCGAGGACGAACGGCCGGAAACCCCGGACGGCTGGCGGAAGCTTTTTCATCACGCGGGTCTGACGGACGTTCACGCGTTCGACAAAGCCGGCGTGATGTTGCGCTGGATGGCAGATTCGAGAAAACAGCTCGGAGCGACCGGCCGGTTGGGACTCGCCGCGAGAATCCTGGCGCGGTGGGGAGTTCGCGGCCTATGGAGCGTGTGGCGATCGGAGCGGGTGTTCGCAAGCGGACTGCTCGGATATGGCATCATCGTTGGTTAAGGTGTCGCGACCCGGCGCCCGTCGTTCTCGACTCATAGATCGGTATGGCAAGAGCAGAGCTGGCCGGGTCGAGGGGCTGGCCCGCTTGGACGATCTTCGCAACCGATTGATCGAGGCGATTTCAAGCCAAAACCCGCCGCAGAAGCCTTTCTGACGCATTTTCGGACATGGAGCGTCGATTGGGCGGCGAAGGATTTGGGCGATCCATCGGCGCCGGACGGCCCTGCCTCACGCTCGACGCGGCTTTTGCTTGCACACCTGGTTCGCGGCCGACGGATGGCGCTCGGGCGGACACACGAGAGCCATCCGGCGGGCGCGGTGCGCGCGACTCCAGCGGGCTCGCCGACAGCGCGAGCGTCGCGCCCGGGGCGCGGTCGCCACCGCCGTAGGCCGCGCGAGCTTGGCGTGGCGCCCGTCACTGTCGCGGGATCGCACAGTGACGGGCGCGCGCTCGGCGGTCCGGGGTCGCCAAATGTGAGAAACACGCTGTTTCGTGAACGAGTCAACACATCCCTTCCCGATTTCTGCGGTCGCAACGACCGCCCGCGGTGGACACGCGGGGCTCCTTCGTGGGCCGAAGCCTTCCCGCTTTCATGCGGACGGTAGGTCCCTTCCGTGCGAGGCTCCCCGCCTCGCCCGGCACGTACCTTCCCAATGGGGAAAGACCTTCTCTCTCTTTCCCCGACCGGGGAGGAGGTCTCTTCGCAGACCGAGTTTCGGGGACGCGCGGTCGCCTGCTTCTCGCGGGCGGGCACTCATGCGGGGTGCCGCGCGATAGATCCGATAACCGCATTGCTGCCGTGCTGCCCATTTCTGTGCATTGATAGATGAATGGGCGGCAACGCGAACACCTACGAGGCCTCGCGTGCATCAGCCGGCAGGAACCTCGTTCAGCTCCGATAGCCAGAACTACTCAAGGTCTATCTCAACCACCTTGGACTTGCTCCCAAGCCGAATGGGGGCGGGATCGAGGAAGAGCTCGATGGCTTCCCGGATGTTGACGAGCTCCTCATCTTCGGTTTCTCCCGCGCTCGCGCATCCGGGAAGCTCGGGACACCAAGCGGCGTAGGCCTCTGCCTCCTCGTCGTACTCCAGGACCACACGAAACTTCATCTCTCAACCCTTGAAAGGAGATCCGCATGATCGCACACGGCCCGCTCGTGGACCAGCTCGTTTCCCTCATGGGAAGAAACCGAGAAGGCTCGTACGCTACTCAGCGGAAGCGGTTCTTCGAGCTGCGAGCCATCGCCTGCGATCTCAAGGAACGCTTCGGCCTTCAAAAGTGGGACAACCTCCGGCAAAAGCATGTCCGGCACCTTATGACCCGCTGGACGGAGTCCGGACTGCAAACCCGTAGCGTGGAGCAAAAACTCTCTCTCTTCCGGTGGCTTTTGGCCAAAATCGGCAAGCCCAACCTTCTTCCAAGATCCAACGCGGAACTTGGCATCGAACCCGGGCGCCGCTACACGCGGCAGGGTAACATCATTTCCAACGAACAATTTTCGGAAGTCTTTTCAAAGCTCGCCGATCCCCGAATCCGGGCGATGCTCCTTCTGGCCAGATATCTAGGTCTCCGATTCGAGGAAGCCGCTCTCTTCCGTCCCGGGATGGATTGGCAGGTTGATCGGGTCTGGATCAAGCGCGGAACCAAGGGCGGCCACGCTCGATACTTGTATCTTTACAACGAGCATCAGCGTGAGGTCCTTGAATTCGTCCACGGCCTTTCATCCGGTGATCGCGGAATGATCCCTCCCGAAGTCCCAACTTTCGAGAAATGGCGGCAGTACGTTTACGATAAATTGCGAGCTGCGGGGATGAGCCGCCAAGATGGAGTGGTTTTTCATGATTGTCGCCGGCGCTACGC
>JACQVR010000086.1 GCA_016209705.1 Planctomycetota bacterium | reverse complement strand
GCGAGTATTGCCGATGAGAGACATAACAGCCTCCTTGTCGATGCTGACCTTGCCTTCCAACAGGGTCTATCGGCATACGGAGGCCTTTTTCATAATACGCCCTTCGCTCAGGGGCATTGGATCTAGGAGATTGTCGGGATAGTGGAGATAGGGAGATGCGTGAAGATAGGGAGATAGGACTCGGAGATGATGGCGCCGCGAAATTCTTATCTCCACATCTCCCAATGTCTCCTGATCCCCGTGGAGATATGGAGATGTCCACCACCACCTATCGTGGTCTTATCTCCACCATCTCCCATATCTCGGCATCTCCTTGAATATCTCGAACGCTCCTAGGCGGTGACCGAGGATGGAGACTCCGGAAGAGCCTTTCTTTTCTCCGAGAACTCCGACTCCTCCGGGCGCTCGCTATTTCATTTCCGACCGCCGGAACACGAACTCCTTGTACTTCCAGGCCTCGAAGAGCTTCATCTGATCGGCGAAGTGCGGGGATTGGGGATCCTCCGATTGGCCGGGGGCGGCCACGCTCACGGCGCGAGGTCCATCCTTGAGCAGTTCCACCGTGAGCTGATAGGTTCCGCGCCCCCGCTCGCTCTTGACGGTGAAGGGGCGGCCTTTGAAGCGGATCTCGCCTTCCTTCCAAGCCAGCTTGTCCGGGCCGTCCTTCACGACGTCCTTGAGCGATTCCACCGCCAGCGCCCGCAGATCCCGGCCGTCCGCGAAGTCGTATTTCAAGGTGCCGTCGCTCTCGAGAAGATACAGCAGAGGATCCATCAGCATCCGCTGGACCTCCTTCTCCATGAGAATGAGGCCCAGCTCATTTCCGAAGATCTTGGCGATCATCTTGCGGAACCAGCGTTCCATGATGGCGGGTTCCGGCGCGCCGTCGCGCTTCATGTGATCCCACGCCTCGAGGAGCGCCACCGCCTTCTTCACGTTCTCGTCCTTTTCCTCCTTCGCGGCGGCGACGATGTGCGGAACGAAATAATCCGCCAGATAGTCGTGATAAGCCGTCGCCCGCGCGAGGTCCGCCGCTTCGTCCAGCGTAAAGGCGCGGTCCTGGCTCAACACGTCGATGATCTTCTTTCCCCAGAAAATCTTCCCGAAGGGGGAGGGTTCCCAGGTGCGGGTGGGCTTGTTGTTCCAGTTGGCGAAAAAGCCGCGCGGAGGATCCACGGACTGCGGCCACGCTTCGAACGGCAGGATTCCTTCCCAATCCATGGAACCGTCCCCTTTTTGAGGCAGCCTCGGGTCGTGGCCTTGCTTGCGTTTCGGATGCGCGCCGCAGAACCAGAAGCCGATGCGTCCCTCCCGATCCGCCACGAAGAAGTTGTGGCTGGTCACCACCTTGGGCACGGACGTGCGGAATTCATCGAGGTTCGAGGCGAAGTTGAAATCGAGCACCGCTTCGAACGACGACTGCTCCTTCATCCAGAACGGCATCGCCGCGGTATAGGCGGTGCGCCGTTTCAGGTCGAGGGGCCCCATCAGGGGGCCGTAACGGCTGCGGCGGATGACTTCTTTGCGGGGCTCCTGGCCCGCCACCTTGATCTCGACCTCGATCGTCTCGAGCTTTCTCCATTCGCCTTTCCAGCGGTACTCGTCGTCCTTCTCCGGATGCAGCTCGATCTGGTACACGTCCACCAAGTCCGCGCCCCCGGAGGTCGTCGTCCACGCGATGCGCTCGTTGAATCCGATCATGACGCCGGGGACGCCCGGAAAGCTCATGCCGGCGACGTTGAGATCGGGAGCCGCCAGATGAATTTCGTTGCAGATGGAGGGAGTCTTGAATCCCATCATGGGGCCGCCGTACAGGATGGGCTGTCCGCTCGCCGTCTTTTTCGGCCCCAGCACCCACGCGTTCGAACCCGCGTACGTGGGCACTCCCAGCGCTTCGCGGGCCGCTCGCGCTTGCGCGAGCTCGCTCAGTCTCGCCCGCGCCCATTCCGGATCGATGGGGACGAAGGGGCGCCCTTCGTCCTTCGGAGGGGAGGGCGGGCCCGATCCCGGAGACGCTTCGTCGCCGATCGTGGTGGGGGCGCGCGGATCGCCGGGACGCAGCAGGTCGTGAAAGATCACCTTGGCTTTGTCGGCGCCGTACTGCTTCTCGAACAGGTGATACACGGTCTGTAGAAAGAGCTCGACGCCGCCCGAGTCGCCGAATCGGCGCGCCATCAGGACGCCGATCGCGATGCAGTCGATTTCCTCCCACGGACGGGGTTCCTGCTTCAACGCGGCGTATTCGGGAGGCCGCTTTCCCGTCTTCAGGAACGCGTTGACCCCCGCGGTATACGCGGTGAGGATGGATTTCAGGCGCTCGGAAGAGCTTTCGAACATGCGGCGAAGCTCGGACTCGGTGTAGCCGTTCCTGTAATATTCCACGTCGGACGGCAGTTCGCTTTCTCCGAAGAGCTCCGCCGCCTGTCCCCGCGCGACGCGGCGGAACTTCTCCATTTGCCATAGACGGTCCTGGGCCTCGGTATAGCCTTCGCCCCAGAACGCGCCCTGGACGGACTTCGCAAAGATGTGCGGCACGCCCCAGGAATCGCGATAGACCTTGACGGCCTCGTCGCCCATCTTCAGCTCGGTCCATTCCTGCGGCGCCGCCCACAACGTGAGGATCAAAAGACCGACGCGCACGAAAACCTCCGTTCCAGAAGGAATCAAAAACGCAAACGGCAAAACATTATAACGGAATCGGGACGGACTCCCATGGCGGGAGTTCGGCGCTTCAGCGTTTTGGCGGTTGATTCGTCACATCGCTCGCGCCGTCCGGCGCGGGGACCCAAGGCGCCCTGGAATCGTCAAAGAACTCGAAGACGGCATGCAGGTCGCGATGAATCGGGATGTCGGGCAGGCTCTCCAGGATGTCGCGCCCGTATCGGGCGGTGAAGAGGCGGTTGTCAAAGATGACCACCACGCCGCGATCGGAGGACGTGCGGATGAGGCGGCCGAAACCCTGTCGCAGCTCGATGATGGCGCGCGGAAGCGAGGTGTGGCGGAAACAATCCGGATCACGCTCCCGCAGCGCGTCCAGCAAAGGGTCCTCCGGCGGCGTGAACGGGATCTTGTCGATGACCAGGCAGGAAAGCGCTTCGCCGGGCACGTCCACGCCCTGCCAGAACGAGGCCGTGGCGAAGAGCGCCGTGCCCCGATCCTCGCGGAACGCCTTCAGGAGCTGCGATTGGGGCTGTTGTCCCTGAACGAGAATCTCCACGCCCGTCTCCTGCGCGGCTTCGGCGCACCGGCGCATGTTCCGATAAGAAGTGAAGAGCGCCATGGTGCGCCCGCCGAGATGTCTGAGGATCTGATTGATCGACCGGGCGATTTCCGGCGCGAACTCGGGATCGTTCGGTCCGGCGGCCACCGGCGGGATGACGAGCCGCGCTTGCCGGCGGAAGTCGAACGGCGATCGAACGCCGAGCTCTTCGGCCGCGTCGGCGCCCGTCTCGCGCTTGAGAAACTCGAAGTTGAGACCGCGTTCGGTGCGCCCGTTGGCGAGCGTCGCCGAGGTCAAGATGACGCTCGGCACGGCCTTGAATACGTGGTCGCGACTCAGGCCGCTCACGTCCACGACGCGGGACATCAGCCGGGCCGCGGTCGCCCCGGTCCGGCGATCCGTCTCTTTTTCGATCCACGCCACCTGATTGGGATCGTTGGGTTCCAGAAACGCGTTCAACAGGCTCAGGTAATGATCGGCCGCGGCGATGAATTTTGCGATTTTGTTCAAGGTCTGATCGTCTTGCGCCGCCAGTAGTCGTTCCGCGAGCCGTTCCTTGAATTCCGCAACAGCCGCGGCCAGGTCCGCGCCGTTGGCGAAACCGCCTCGCCGCAGGCGGATGCGGTATTCCGGGCTGCGGAAGAAGTGATACACCTGCTGGAAGAAGGTTTTCGAGGCGGATCGCAGCGCGTCCGCGAGCCCGCGAAGTCCGAAAAACTGGGCGCCGCGAACGAGGTGGGTAATGGAATATTCAGAGAACCGCCGGCCGAAGAAGTCGCGGGCGATGTCGGCCATTTCGTGCGCTTCGTCGCAGATGAGCGTCGAGAACGGCGGCAGGATCACGTCCCGCTCCGCGACGATCTTGACGTGGAGGTGAGCGAAGAACAGGTGGTAGTTCGTGACGATGACGTCCGTCTCGCGCAGGCGGCGGCGGGCCTCCATGGCGAAGCACGGTTCGAATTGAGGGCACTCCCGTCCGTGGCACAGTTCGCTCACGCCGTTGACGCGGTTCCACATTCCCTCCGGCGGTTTGAAGGGAAGCTCGGACAGGTCGCCGGTCTTCGTCGAACGGGACCATTCCATGAGCCGTTCCCAGGGTTCGGCGTCCGGCGTGGGGAAGAGCAGGCCTTCCTTGTCCTGCTGGGCTTCCTCCAGGCGGTCCAGGCAAAGATAGTTTCCCAGGCCCTTGATGAGCGCGAAGGAGAACTTGAACGGCAGGATGTGGCTGAGGGCGGGAAGGTCCTTGGCGACGAGCTGTTCCTGAAGCGTGATGTTGGCCGTGCAGACCACGAGCCGGGTCTTGGTGCGGACGGCGTGCTCGATGGCGGGAACCAGGTAGGCGAACGTCTTGCCGACCCCGCACGGAGCCTCGATTGCGAGGTGCTTCTTCTCCGCCACCGCCCGCGAAACGGCGCGCGCCATCTCGATCTGGCCGTCTCGCGGCTCGTATCCTGGGAGACGCCGGGCGAGCAGGCCGTTGGGGCCGAACGTAGGGTCCACGATGGGCACGTGCGAATAATAGCACGCCCGGAGGAGGGAGTCCGATAGTATAGAAATATCGACATGGGGACCGGGCATGCGGCTCAAGCATCAGGGGCGCCGAAGCGGGCTGAGAGCCCCCCTCCCGATTCCGCGAAGGCCCCGGTGGCGGGATGCACGATTCCTGGAGACGTGAAACGATGATCACGCTGGCCGACATACGCCGCGCCATGGAACACGTGGCCAAGGTGGCCGTTCGCACTCCGCTGATCGCGATGAAGGACGGCTGGCCGAACGTATGGCTCAAATGCGAGAACTTGCAACGGACGGGATCCTTCAAGGTCCGGGGCGCGACGCACAAGATCTCCACGCTGTCCCCGTCCGTCCGCCGCCGCGGCGTCATCGCCTATTCCAGCGGGAATCACGCCCAGGGAGTGGCGTTCGCGGCACGGCGCTTCGACATCCGCGCGACGATCGTCATGCTGGACCAGTCCTTGCCCCACAAGATCGAGGGCACGCAAGCCCTGGGCGCCGAGGTGATTTTCGGCGGCCGGACGAGCGAGGAGATCCGCCGTCGCGCGGAGGAGATCGCCGCGGAAATGGGCTATACCGTCGTGAAGCCGTTCGACGATCCGGTCATCATCGCGGGCCAGGGGACGGTGGGGTTGGAGCTCGTCAAGCAATTTCCGGACGTGAAGGCGGTCGTCGTGCCGATCGGCGGGGGAGGGCTCTGTAGCGGCATCGCCACCGCGGTGAAGGGGCTGAAACGGCGCGTCAAGGTCTTCGGAGTGGAGCCCGAAGGAGCGCCGAAGATGAGCGAATCGCTGAAGAAGGGCGAGCTCGTGACGCTCTCCGGGACGCAGACCATCGCGGACGGGCTCAAGCCCGTGCGGGCGGGCGAGTTGACGTTCGCGCATGTGCGCAAGTACGTGGACGACGTGGTTCTGGTGAGCGATCGGGAGATTCTGGACGCCGCGCGCCACCTGATCTTGAAGGAGAAACTTGTGGTGGAGCCGTCCGGAGCGGCGGCGGTGGCGGCGATCCTGTCGGGCAAGATCCGCCTGCCGAACGGTCCCGTGGTGGCGATCCTCAGCGGCGGGAACGCGGATATCAAGGCGGTGCTGGAGGGCTAGAGGCCGAAATCCCAAAAAGCTTACAACTGTGAAAGCCCCGCCGCTTGTGCGGCGGAGTGTTTCCTCATCCCGGCGGGGAAGGCAAAGTCCCGCCCCCCCCCACTGGAATCACGGCTCGGCGGTTACGGGTCGCCGAGCTGTGATTCCATAAGCGAGCGCCGTATAGACGCGAGGGTTACTTTGCAGCAGTCTTCTTAAAACACCGGAGGGGGTGCCTTGCCGGTCATCCCGAAGCGTACGACCGTGGTCCCGCCACGACTTCGACGGATCTTCGGCCCTCTGCGGATCTCCATCAAGTCCCTCTGGGCCGATCCTGTATATCCCCCTCCGTCCCCTCCGGCGCCTGATCGGCTTTCTCGGGTCGCTCCTCGAAGACGCCGCCCTCGGCGGGGCGGGCCATGGCTTCCAGAAAAGCGCGCGCATGATCCACCCACGTGCGCGCGACATCGATCGATATCAAATCTTCGCTCCGCGGCGGAGACTGGGCGACGCGCTCCAGGAAGAACTTGTACAGCCGCGTCGCCTCCTTCGCGTCCCCGGAGGTTTCCGCCATCATCGCCAGGCCGAACGTCGTCACGGCCGACGCGGGATGCTTCTTGGAGTAGGCCGTGAACGTCTTGCGGGCTTCGGCCCAGTCGTGCCGGCGGACGTGCGCCATGCCGAGGTTGAACGTGACGTCATCCGACGGCCGCGCCGCCAGCGCCGCCCGGTAATCCTCCACCGCCTCGTCATAACGCCCCACGTTGGCCAGCAGCAGCCCCCGGTGGTTGAGCGCGGCGGGACGAATCCAGCGCGCCGCTTCGTGATTCCCCGGCCAGTTCGCGAATTCCTTCAAAGCGGCCAGGCCTTCGGCCACGAGTTCCTTTTCGAGCGCCAGGTTGCGGATGAACGCGAGCGGAATTTCGCGGGGAAAGCCCAGGATCGACGCGTGTTGGGGACTCCCGGAGGTTTTCAGAACTTCGAGAAGCGCGCGCAGCGCCCGCTTGGCCCCCTCCAGTCCGGCCTTGGAGAGCTTGTCGGCGTAATAGACGGATTGATAGTAGAGGATGTCGGGCCGGTTCGGCGCGCGCTTCAGGGCTTCCACGTAGGCTTCGTCCGCGCCCAGGCCGTCGCCCAGTCGATGGCACGCATTCGCATAATTCAACCAGTGATCGGCGTCATCCGGCGCCGCGTCTCGGGCGGCCTGGAAAAGCTGGCGGGCGATCATCAAATCGCTCATCCGGGTGGCGCACGCTCCCTCGCGGGCCAATGCGATCGCCTTCAACTCGCCGGCGGCTTCAGCCGCAATGGATCGGTACGCGCTACGCGCCTCGGCGGTCCGCCCCACCCGCTCCAGTTCATGCGCGCGCCGAAGGCGGCGCCGCAACTGCCAGCGCTTGAAGACCATGAGATCGTTCTGGTCAAAGCTCGATGTGGAACCGGTCGCCCGGACTCCACGACCGGTCGGCCTGAAGCATCATGACGTCCACCTCGACGCGCGTCCCTTCGAGGCGCAGGAGGAGATAGTGGAAGGGACGCAGTTCCGGACCTTCATAGACCGGCAGGGTGCGGACGCGCTCGCCGATGAACACGGATGTTTGCGGCGCCCCGCCTCCGCCCGACACGACGTAATGGATGCCGTCAAGGTGAAACCGCTCATAGTTGTGCACATGGCCCGCGAAGAGCGCGCGGAATTTTCCGCATTTCCTGGCCGGGTCGACGAATCGCCGCCGCACCTCCTCGCTGGGACCATGCACGGTCGAGTTGGTGTATGGCGGATGATGGCAGACGAGGATCACCGCTCGCGTCGCCGACTCCCGCTCCGCCTCCTGGAGGGTGCGCTCCAGCCAGCGGTCCTGCCGATCGCAGGCGAGTCCGCCGATTTCGTCGAAGTTGGAGTCGAGAATCACGAAGAGCAGCGGGCCATACCGGACCGAATACCAATGCCGGCCGTCCAATCGCGGGAAGCGGCGGTGAAAGTTGGCGCGTCCCAGGCTATGGCCGCCTCGATATTCATGGTTGCCCAGCGCCGGATAGAAGGCCCGCTCCGCGGCGAGAAGTCGGTGATTCCGCGCCCATTCACTCCAGTCTTCCGCGTCGGCCCCGCGAGCGACGAAGTCCCCGCTGTGGATGACGAGGTCGGGAGCTTCCGCGGCGATTTGTTCGATGACGAGGCGGCGTTCTTCGACGGGATCGCGGCGCCCGAGGATCAGCGTCTCCGCCGTTTGGGCCGGGCGGGAATCGCCGTAGACGATGAGCCGGCCTTGGACGGGGTTCTCTTCGAACATCGTCCCGTCGGGGATGGGGGGGACCGAGACGGAGCAGCAAGCCGCCGCGAAAATCCAGGCGAAAACGGCGGCGCCGATCGCGCCTCCGAGGATGGGGAGCCGAGGCATGGCGGGAATGTAGCGCCCGCCGGCGGAGCGCACAAGCCGAGTCACGCTCGCACCCATCGGGCGCACGCTTATGGAATTACCGGTAGGCGATCGTAGACCCCCCATCCGGAATTACAGTGGGGGGGCGGGGGTTCAGACCCCCCCCCCCCCGG